>DFSS01000020.1:0-2668 GCA_002381225.1 Flavobacteriales bacterium UBA3431
GGGATTCGAACCCCCGATACAGTTTCCCGTATACACACTTTCCAGGCGTGCTCCTTCAACCACTCGGACACCTCTCCTTGGGTGTTGTGGGCGGCAAATATACGCAAAAGCAAAGCCTCAATAAATGCTTACAAAACCCTGACCTGAGCGACCTTTGATGCATGCTTACGAACCAAGATTTTCTAGGCTATTGGGAGGCCGCGCTCCCCATTGACGCCTACCTTGACCATTTGCTCCATTCGGTCCCTGATGAGGCAGTAGATTTGGATAAATACCTCGCGATCAACCAACAGCGGGTGAAGCGATTAGTCAGCCGATTCCAATTGCAGCCCGAAGTGGAAATGGCCGCCTTGAATGCGAAAAAGGGGAGCAAATGGCTGATAATCAATGAGCATTGGTGCGGGGATGGGGCACAAATTCTTCCCGTCCAGGCTGCGATCGCCCGCGCAAGCAATGGCCGCATTGAAGCGAAAGTCGTTTTTAGGGATCAAAATTTGGCGCTCATGGATGCCTTTCTCACGAATGGCGGCCGAAGCATCCCAAAAACGATTCAACTCAATGAGGCCTTCGAAGTCACTGGCACCTGGGGGCCTCGACCACAATTTGCGATGGAATTGGTGGCCCGGATTAAAGCTGACCCTAGCATCGCCCATTTGTACTCAGAAGAGCTGCACAAGTGGTACGCCAAAGACAAGCAAATAGCGATTCAAACGGAACTTGCTCGGGATTTGCTCGGCGCAGGTTTATAGCGAGCGCTCCCCGGCAAGATTTTGCGCAAAAGCCGTTTCAAAAGCTTTGCCCACTTTGCCTTGGCCCAACAGCCACATCGACTTAGTGACCACCGCTTCTAGGGTCATGTCTCCAGCAGAGAGGACCCCCGCGTAGCGAAGCATTCGGGAAGCCGCATAGGCCGGCTGACGAACACCCCCTAACCTGCATTGGGACGCATTGAGGAAGGAGATGCCCCGCTGTTGTCCGGCATCGATCAACTCGGGGAGCCATTCCCAATTCGGCGCATTTCCACTCCCAAAGGTGTGCAGGACTACCACATCACAGCCCGTGTTCAGACAAATAGCCTCGGCCATTTTTTGGGACAATCCTGGCACCAGAATCAGAACCCCCACCGAAGCTTTCCAAACAGGATGTACCTGGTACGTACCTGTAGGTCTCCACAAGGTGTCTTGTTTGATATGCAAGGAAACACCTGCTTCCGCCAAGGGTGGATAATTGGGGCTTTCAAAAGCGTTAAAGTTCTGGGAAGAACGCTTGTAGGCGCGGTTGGCCCGGAGCAGCTGGTATTCAAAATAAATAGCCACCTCTTGGAGCATCGGGGCGCCCGCGGCATCCGTGGCCATCGCCAATTCGAGCGCCGTGATGAGGTTTTCACGCGCATCGCTCCTAAGGACCCCCACGGGCAATTGGCTTCCAGTGAAAACAACGGGTTTTCCAAAGTTCAATAGCATAAAACTCAACGCAGAAGCCGTGTACGCCATCGTATCTGTTCCATGAAGGACGACAAAGCCGTCGTAGTCTTTTCGGCGCGCATCCATGCCTTTGGCGAGTAGGGCCCAATGCTCCGGCTGCATGTCGCTGCTGTCCATGGGTTCCCAGGGCTGCCAGGTTTCAATCTGTGCATCTAGGCGGGCTACTTCGGGAACCAATTTGAGCAACTGATCAAAGTCAAAAGGATGCAAATCCCCCTCTTCGCTTTGAACCATTCCTATGGTTCCCCCTGTATAAATGAGTAGAAGTTTCATGCAACCGGCTTTACATCCGGAAGATACGACGCGCATTGGCGGTCGTGATATGGTCTACTTCCGCGGTTGTCAATCCCAGAGAATCGGCTAGGTGCTGAGCGACCAAACGGGTGTAGCTGCTTTCGTTGCGCTTTCCCCGATGAGGCACGGGCGCTAAGTACGGACTATCGGTCTCCAGCACCACCTGGTCTAAGCCCACTTCCCGCAATACCTCGACCACTTTAGCCGTTTTAAACGTAGCCACCCCGCCTATGCCAAGCGAGTGGCCCATGGCGATGAGTTCTTGAGCGATCTCCGTGGATCCTGTAAAACAATGGAGCACCCCTTTTAACTCGGGACATGCGCGCTGGCGCAAGACCTCCATCGTGGGGCCCCAAGCCTCTCGAACGTGCATGCTAAACGGTTTGTCATAGGTCACGCACCAGTCCAATTGGCGGTGTAAGGCCGCCAACTGCCGGTCCAAGGTGGTCTTGTCCCAGTACAGGTCCAGGCCAATTTCCCCAACGGCGATGTAGTCGGCCGCATGCTCCGCCCAAAGCGCCTCATAGCGGTCCAATACCGCTTCCCAATCTTCGCCCACATCGCAAGGGTGCAGCCCCAGCATCACGCGAATTTGTTCCGGATACCGGGCTTGTAGGGATTGCATTCGGGGCCAACTCTCGTCGTCCACATTGGGAATAAACATGTGGGTGACGCCAGCCTCCAAAGCACGCACCATCACGGCATCTATATCCTCCGCCAATTGCGGATTGTCTAGATGCGTGTGCGTATCGATCAAGGGATTGGGATTAGAGTCCGAGGCCCTTCTTGGCGTCTCCGCCCATCAAGTGCTCCACGGGGTTCTCCAAGGCCTCTTTGATGGCCACCAACGTACCGACGGATTCGCGGCCGTCAATGATGCGGTGGTCATA
>DFSS01000020.1:3001-28966 GCA_002381225.1 Flavobacteriales bacterium UBA3431
ACAATGTTGTGCATACCCAAAATGGCGCTCTGCGGGGGATTGATAATAGGTGTACTGAGCATGGATCCAAAGACCCCACCATTGGTGATCGTAAAGCATCCTCCCGTCATTTCATCGACCGTGATTTTTCCATCGCGCACTTTGGTTGCCAAATCCTTGATGGCCGACTCAACGCCTGCAAAATCTAGCGTGTCTGCGTCGCGAACCACCGGCACCATCAAGCCTTTGGGGCCACTCACCGCTACCGAGATATCCGTGCTGTCAAAGCTGACCATGTCGTCGCCGTCAATCATGCTGGCCACCGCCGGGTACATTTTCAAAGCACGAACCACAGCCAACGTAAAGAAGCTCATGAAGCCCAAGCCGACGCCGTGCTTCTCGGCAAAGGCCTCTTTGTACTGCTTGCGTAAATCCATGATAGGCTTCATGTCCACCTCGTTGAACGTGGTCAACATGGCTGTTTCATTCTTGACAGAGACCAAGCGCTGCGCCAACTTGCGGCGAAGTGCACTCATGCGCTGACGGGTTTCGCCGCGTCCGGAGGTTGTCGACCCCATGGCCACTTTCGCGTTGACGGCATCTTCCTTCGTGATGCGACCATCCTTGCCTGTACCCTGCACTTGCACTGCGGAAATTCCTTTTTCATCCAGAATTTTCTTGGCGGCAGGGCTAGGAGTGCCCGTGGCATAGGTCTGGGTGCTCGCGCTGGCCGCCACAGGCATAGGGTTGGGTGCCGCAGCTGCGGCAGGTTTCGCTGCGCCGCCCGCAGGAGCTTCAGCAGAGGTGTCAATTTTGCAGACGACTTGGCCCACAGCTACGGTGGTGCCAGGCTCCACTAAAATTTCAATGACCCCACTCATTTCAGCGGGCAATTCCAACGTAGCCTTGTCCGAGTCTACTTCCGCAATGGCTTGGTCCTTTTCGACGTAGTCTCCCGTGCTGACTAACCAGCTGGCAATTTCCACTTCTGAGATGGACTCACCGGGAGAAGGAACTTTCATGTCAAGTATCATAGGACAGAGATTTAGCAGTCAAATGTTTTTTGAATGGTCGCATGTTGAATGTGGTGTGCGGCCTGGTGCGATCCAGAGGCAGGCGCGGCCGAGGCAGCAGGTGAAACACGCTGCAAGGGCCAATCAGTGTGGGTGCGGAGGTAGGACCACGCCCCCATGTTGGCAGGCTCTTCTTGAGCCCAAACCCATTTCACATCGGCAGAATATTTGGCCATTTCTTCCATCACGCGTGCCTCCGGCAAGGGATAGAGCTGTTCCAAACGGATCAAGGCCGTTGTGGTGTCTTGACGCTTTTGACGCTCCTCCAACAATTCATAGTAGAGCTTGCCCGAACAGAGTACCACCTTTTGAATGTTTTTGGGATCCAAATCGTCCCCCAATACCGGCTGGAACGACCCTTCGGCTAATTCCTCCATCGAGGAGGTCGCCATGGGGTGGCGCAACAGGCTCTTGGGACTCATTACCACGAGTGGTTTGCGGAAAGACTGATGCATCTGACGACGCAGCAAGTGGAAATGGTTCGCCGGTGTGGTGGTATTGCACACAAACATGTTGTTCTGAGCACAAAGCTGAAGGAAGCGCTCCAAACGGGCCGACGAGTGTTCGGCCCCTTGGCCTTCATAGCCATGGGGAAGGAGTAGAACTATGCCATTTTGCACCTTCCATTTATCCTCTGCCGCAGCCAAGAACTGGTCAATGATAATTTGGGCTCCGTTGGAGAAATCGCCAAACTGCGCTTCCCAAATCACCAAGGTCTCTGGGCTCGCCATGGCATATCCGTAGTCGTAGCCCAATACTGCATACTCGCTCAAGTGCGAATTGTAGATGGCAAAGCGGCCTTTCTTGTCCGGTACTTGGTCGACGAGGCAGACCTTTTCTTCCGAATCTTCCAACTTGATGATGGCGTGGCGGTGGCTAAACGTTCCACGCTCTACGTCCTCACCCGAAATACGGACATTGAAGCCGTCTTGGAGCAAAGAGCCATAGGCCATCATTTCCGCCATGCCCCAGTCCAATGCATTGCGCTCAAAGGCCATGGCAGCGCGGTCGCCAACGAGGCGAACTATTTTGTTGAAGAATTTCTTGCCTTCTGGAAGCGTGGTGAGGGCTTTGGCTACCCCATCCAATCGTTTACGGGCCACTTGGGTCGCAGGAATGTGGTGCACATCGCCATTCTTTGCGGCGGGGAAGTTTTGCCATTCGTCCAGCATGAAGGGAACGATGACGTTCTTTTCAATTTTTTTGGCCGTGTCAAACTGGCCTTCCAACATGTCCTTGAACTCGTCCTCCATTTGCTTCATCAGCGTCTGGGGCACTTGGCCTTCCGCGAGTAATTTTTGGAAATAAATCTGACGAGGGTTGGGGTGCTTAGAGATGGCCTTGTACAGTAAGGGCTGGGTAAAGCGGGGTTCATCGCCCTCGTTGTGACCGTACTTGCGGTAGCACAAAAGGTCAATAAAGACATCGCGGTGGAAGCGTTGGCGGTATTCCATCGCAAAGCGCATGGCATGGACCACCGATTCTACATCGTCTCCATTCACATGCAAGACAGGCGCTAGGACCACTTTGGCCACATCGGTGCAGTACGTGGACGATCGCGCGTCCATGTAGTTGGTGGTAAATCCGACCTGATTGTTGATGACCACATGGATGGTGCCTCCCGTGCTATAGCCCGCGAGCCGCTCCATCTGAAGCGTTTCGTAGACCACGCCTTGTCCCGCCACCGCGGCGTCGCCATGGATCAAAATCGGCAAGACTTTATTGAAGTCACGCTCGTATTCGGTGTGGCATTTGGCGCGGGCAATGCCGACCACCACCGGATCCACCGCTTCTAGGTGTGAAGGGTTGGGAGCAATATTCATTTTTACCGACTTCTGGTTCACTAGCTTACGCGTCGTGGTAAAACCCAAGTGGTATTTTACATCGCCGTCAAAGTCGTCGTCGGCGAATTCCTTTCCTTCAAACTCGGAGAAAATTTGTGATGCGGGCTTCCCAAACACGTTGGTGAGCACATTGAGTCGACCGCGGTGTGCCATGCCCAAGACCACCTCTTCCACCCCGATTTCGGTGCCCCGTTGGAGCATAAAATCGAGACCAGGGATTAAGGCTTCAGCCCCTTCGATGGAGAAGCGCTTTTGGCCCACAAACTTGGTATTCAAGAAGGATTCAAAAGCCACAGCCTCGTTCAGCTTGTGCAGAATATGGCGCTTTTCAGCGGGACTGAGTGAAGGAGTATTGTCGTTGGGGTGAATAAAAGTCTGCACCCATTTAATCACATCAGGCTGGCGCACATACATGTATTCCACTCCGATGGAACGACAATAAATGGCTTGTAGATGCGCTACGATCTCACGCAAGGGTGCTGGACCAGGCAGTCCGACCTCCGTCGCGGCTTGGAAGACCGTATCCATGTCGCTTTCTGCAAGGCGGAAGTTTTCCAGATCCAGGGTAGGGCTATAGCTTCTGCGCTGACGAACTGGGTTGGTTTGCGTAAACAAGTGTCCCCGTGTTCGATATCCATTGATTAGGTCCAGCACGGCAAACTCCTTGCGGACCTCATCTGGGACAATAACTTCCGGGGCTAAAAGATCCCCATACTCGGACCGAGAAAAGTCATACCCTTGGAAAAAGGCACGCCATGAGGGTTCTACCTCGTCCGGATTTTTGACGTACTGTTGGTAGAGGTCATCCAGAAAGCCAATATGTGAGGTTCCTAAAAAGGAAAAACGGTCCATGAATCAGTGATTACTGAAAAGCAAAATTACGGCAAAAAGCATGGCTCATTGCTGCAAATTCCGTGAATATTCGGGGAATTTCTTGCTTGATTTTCAAGCTTTTCGCTCAAATATCCACTGAGCCAAATGGGCCAAATCCTCCGTGCGACAACCTTTAGCCTCTGCCGCAGCCAATGCTTCCATGGCTTTATGAAAATGTGCTACACGCTGCGATTCGACATAAGCCAAGCTCCCCACCTCGATCATCGCATTTTTGATTGCCTCAACTTTTTCCGTGCTTCGCGCATCTTGCCAGGTGGCCAAGATGTCTGGCCGCTGAGCCTTGAGGTGCAAATAGAGCATGGTTTTTTTATTGCTGAGAATATCTCCTCCTACTTGCTTTCCCACTTCACTGGGGTCCCCAAATGCATCCAGGATGTCGTCATGCATCTGAAAGGATGTTCCTAACTCTAACCCAAATGAATACAACGCCGCCGCCAATTCCGCATTTCCTTGAGCGGCCCAAACGCCGAGTTCCAAAGCACAGCCCAATAACACGGAGGTCTTATAGCGAATCATCTGCAAGTACTGGCCTTCCTGGATATGGTCTTGGGTCTCAAAATCCATATCCCACTGTTGTCCCTCGCAGACTTCAAGGGCGGTACGATTAAACACTCGGAGGGCTTGAGGCAATACTGCGTCAGGAAGTTGACGCAAGGACTCATAGGCCATCACCAACAAGGCATCTCCACTCAAAATGGCGGTATTGGTCCCCCATGTGGTATGAACGGTGGGTTTCCCCCGGCGCACAGGCGCCTCATCCATGATGTCATCGTGAATCAAGGAGAAGTTATGAAATCGCTCTACGGCGTGAGCAGCTGGCAGCGCTACCTCTGCCTGGGCCCCCAAAGCTTCTGCAGCCATCAGGGATAGAACTGGACGCAAACGCTTCCCGCCCATGCCTAAAATGTAGCGTTGTGGCGCATAGAGGGAATCGGGCTGGCGGTTCCATTCGGGCTCGCCAAAGCCATTTTCTACGCTCTGCAAAAAAAGGCGCTGCAATCGCTCTACGGCTGTCATTTCAATAGAGATTGGAGATAGGCTCCATAGCCGCTCTTGACCAAAGGTGCCGCCAAGGCAGCCAATTGTTCCGAGGTGATAAAGCCCATCTGATAGGCGACTTCTTCGATGCAGCCCACCTTTAGGCCCTGACGGCGCTCCATGATTTGTACAAACTGGGCGGCCTCCATCAAACTATCAAACGTACCCGTGTCCAGCCACGCCGTTCCGCGGTCCAATACCCCGACATGCAATGCACCACGGCGTAGGTATTCTTTGTTGATGTCCGTGATTTCATATTCGCCGCGGGCTGAGGGCTGAAGGTTTTCTGCGATCTCCACCACTTGATTGTCGTAGAAATACAATCCCGGCACAGCATAGTGGCTCTTTGGCTGGGCAGGCTTCTCCTCGATGGAGAGCACCTTGCCATGGACATCAAAGTCCACCACCCCGTAGCGCTCTGGATCGCTCACCGGATAGGCAAAGACAATGCCTCCCTGAGGATGCGCACTTTCTTGAAGCAAATGCGGCATCTGGGTGCCATAGAATATGTTGTCCCCCAACACCAGGGCCACCGAGTCGGAGCCAATAAAATCCTTTCCCAGTACAAAGGCTTGGGCCAATCCATTGGGCTCGGGCTGAACCGTATACTGAAAAGTGCAGCCCAACTGACTGCCGTCGCCCAGCAAATTCTGGAAGAGGGGCGCGTCGTGGGGCGTCGTAATGATGAGGATTTCGCGAATACCCGCTTGCATCAAGGTGCTGAGCGGATAGTAGATCATGGGCTTGTCGTAGACGGGCATCAACTGCTTGCTCACCGAATGGGTAAGTGGATGCAAGCGTGTGCCAGATCCTCCGGCCAGGATGATGCCTTTCATTATTCGTCTTCGGCTAAATCAATCAAAATATTCTCCATGTCCGATGCCGACATCACCTTATTGAGCGACATCAACAAGCTAGGGAGCAGGATCAAATTGGAGAACATGGCAAAGACCAAGGTAATAGAAACCAACAAACCGAGGGCCTGGGTCCCCCCAAAGCTGGAGGCCAGGAAGATGAAGAAGCCCGCGAAAAGAACGATGCTGGTGTAGAACATGGAGGGGCCCGTCTCTCGAATTGCAGATATGGCCGCTTTGGCAATGTTATGTCCATTGCTTACCAATTCTTGGCGGTAGCGCGCCAAATAATGCAGCGTGTCGTCCACACTGATGCCAAAAGCAATGGAGAAAATCAACACCGTGGAGGGCTTCACTGGGATACCAAACCACCCCATGATCCCGGCGGTCATCAATAGAGGCAACAAGTTCGGAATGATCGCCACCACCACCATTCTGGGCGTCTTGAAGAGCGCCGCCATCAGTAAAGAAATCACCAAAATTGCCAAGAGCAAACTCACGACTAGGTTGTTGATCAAAAACTTGGTCGAACGCAAGAAGATGATACTCGCCCCCGTGTAAGAAAGGTCGTAGTTCTCTTTCTCAAAGATGGAATCCGAGGTCGCCTGGATACGCTGAACTAGTAGCATCATCTCGGGACGCGTTAAATCCTTCACCTGAACTGAAACTCGGAGCTTTTGATGCGGTTCATCTAGAAAACCATTCGTCAAGAATGCCAAGTCTTTCGTGTCTAAACGGGGCATAGAGGCGGCAATGAGGGTCCGCTCTTGGCTATTTGGCAGGGCATAAAACAATGGGTCTCCCCCATAGTAGGCCTGGCGTCCAAATTTGAGCACATCCACTAGGGATAGGGAACGGCTGACATCCTTCATGGTGTCTAGCGCACTTTGAAGCCGGTCGACCCGCTTTAAAACTTTGGATTTTTCCGCTCCATTTTCAGCCCGGGTGTCAATGACGATTTCCAAAGGAATTACGCCCCCCATCTCTTGTTCAAAAAACCGCATTTGGGTCACCAAGGGGTCCGATTCATGAATGTCCGTGGTCAGGTTCCCCGTAGTCTGCATTTGAGCCATCCCCAGCACGCCCAGCACGCCCAATGCAAACGCACCGAGATAGACTTTTCGGCGGTGCTTTTCGGCCGTCTCGACCAACCAATCAATCCACCGAATCAGCCAGGCCTGCTTGAGGTGTTTGTAATGGCGTTCTTTGGGGGCCGATAACCAGGAGTAGAGGACTGGGATGATGCTCAGGCTCATCAAGAAGACCATGAAAATATTGATGGAAGCTGCGACGCCAAAATGGACTAAGGCCTCGGACGAGGTGAGTATGAATGTGGCAAAGCCCAAGGCCGTCGTCGCGTTGGTTAAGAAAGCGACTCCCCCGATTTTTTTAATCGTGTGCAGCAATGCCGAATGAACATCCTTGTTTTTCGCGTATTCCTGGTGGTATTTGTTGATAAAAAAGATGCAGTTGGGCACCACAATGACGATCAACAATGGAGGCAACAACGCACTAAAAAGCGTGATCTTGTAACTCAAGAGCCCCATGATCCCGTATAGGCCAATCACCCCAACACCAACGACCGATAAGGCGATTAATGCAGCCCGCATACTCCGCAATAGGATCAGCATGATGAGCACCGTCACCAGGCCCGTCAACAGTAAAAACAAGTTGATCTCTCCTTTGATGCTTCGGGCATTGTTTAACCGCAAATAAGGAAGGCCAGAAATTTGGACCTCAATCCCCGTGCGGCGCTCGAAACGCTTTGTTTCCGCATGTAGCCGATCAAACAGGTCAAAAATCAGTTCACTGTAATTCGCTTTATCCGTAATGGTGACCACCATTAAGTGGGTCTTGTTGTCGCGGCTACTCAGTGAGCCGTGGTAGATAGGCAAGGCCTCGTAATGGTCCCGAATAGCAAACGCCTCCTGTGGACTCTTGACCCGGCCATGCATGATGGTTCGAGTTTCCATTTGGGCCCCTTCCTCATCACCGAGGTAGAGGTCTACCGCATTGTGTAAGGAGAGTACTCCCACCACCTCCGCCTCATTCTCCAGCCGCGTGGCCATATCCTGCCAGGCGTTGAGAACGGAAGGCGTAAAAAACGCATCGTCCTTGGCGGCAAGGACAATCGCATTGCCGGATTCGGTAAAATCCTCATGGAATCCCATGTAGGTGGTAAAGACCGAATCGGTCGAGGGAAGCATTTTGGCAAACTCATAACTGATGTCCACCGATCGACCAAAGAAGGCCATGCATGCAATGTACAGGGCCCAAAAGGCCAAAACGCCCTTGCGATACTTTAATAAAAAATGGCCTGCACGTTCCCACATAGTTGGCAAAGGTACGATTGGTTAGAATGGTGAGGTGATCCCGGTTTTCTTCAAGAATCAGGCCAGCCTAGGGGCGCGCATCCATGGGCCAAACTAGGGGTCGGCACGGCGCTGCATCCGATGCAATGGGTGCCACAGAGAGGTGAAGTCGCCAAACGCCGTCTTTGACCGCTGGGGGTACGAAAATCAACTCGGAAATGGTCGCGTGCGTTCGCGCAAGAGGGCCTGCTTCTGAAACCCCTTGATCAATGCGCCAAAAGGTTCGATGGCAGGCCAAAGCACCCCCATCTTCTTCTCGATCGACGGAGGGCAAATCCACGAGCCAATGGTTTATGCCCACATCGGCCAACGCTTTACCCACCTCCGGGGCAAAGTAGGGAGCATCCGCCCGATCGTAATTCCTAGATCGTTTTTCCTCGGGATTGGGCAAGGTCCGAACCACCAAGGCCTTAGCTTCTTGCCATCCACCGAGCCGACCCACAGCGCGTTCTATCTCCGCCCAGTTTATGACTTGGCCCTCCTCGCCATGATCTTCGGGGGTGATCGAAATGACCAAAGCCGTTTGCGCCCATGGAATGTGGACTTGGTTAACCGGAAATGACCCCTGGCAAATATGACCTAGGGTTTCCGTATGGCTGCCATGGGCATGAGGATTGAGGTGAAGCGTGTAAAAATTCACCGCACCCCCTTCTTCCACCGAACCGACCCAGGAACCTATGCGCACTGGATGACGCTCCATGCCAGGCACATACCATGCCCGCCCAAAGCCTTCTTCGATAGGCAAACTCAAATCAAAGGGTTCATCGTACTTCATGATGAAACGAAGGTACCAAGGTCCTCGGCCGTTGCAAAACCTTCAGCGGCCACCATGTCCATCCAAAGCAAGCCTTCATCCGTCAACACCCATCCCGAGTCAGTTGCCGTCATCCACCCGTTCTCCAAGAACGATTTCCATCGACGATCTAGGGTTTCGGCATACGGCCCCATATCGGATCGAAGCAATCCTTCCATGCGTCGTAAGCTGGTCATGATTCGCTCATTTTTTTGGTCCAAAAGCGATAAGACCTCTACCTCGACCAAGCCTTCCGGAGAGGCTCCCGGCTTCCAGCCCCGGATGTAT
Source organism: Flavobacteriales bacterium UBA3431 (assembly GCA_002381225.1). Lineage (GTDB taxonomy): Bacteria > Bacteroidota > Bacteroidia > Flavobacteriales > Schleiferiaceae > TMED14. Next base: position 12,137 of record DFSS01000020.1, read on the forward strand.
CGGAGGTTGTGGGAAACATTCCATTGCCGAATGGCCGCACCATCGTAAGAGTGTGCTCCTGGACCTATGCCCACATAGGCCTCTCCTGACCAGTAGGCACTATTGTGCTGTGCACGCATGCCAGGCTTTGAAGCGTTGCTCAGTTCATAGGGCTCCCATCCCGCTGTGCGGAGCGCCGAACGCAGCCACAAAAAATCCTCCCGAGCGCGTTCATCTTTTGGTGCGGAGGTGGTACCCTTTTTGATTTGATGGTGCAAGGCGGTTTTATCTTCCACCGTCAAGGCGTAGGTGGACAAGTGAGGCACTCCCAGTTCCAGAGCCTGGCCCACGTTCTCCTGCCATTCGGACAAACTGGTTTCTGGCAAGCCATACATCAAATCGACCGTGATGTTCTCCAGCCCCGCATCCTGAGCTCGCCGCACGGCATCACGCGCTTGTTCCCCAGAATGTGCACGGTTCATCCATGCAAGCCGCCGGTCCACGAAGGTTTGGATTCCCATGCTGAGTCGATTGACCCCGATTTCTCGCCAACTCCGCAGTTGAACATCCGAAACGTCCTCTGGATTGGCTTCGAGGGTGAATTCCCCTTTGGGCACCAAGGGGGTATGCCGAATGAATCCGTCCACCAGCGTTTTAACTTGGGCCGAAGTGAGTAGAGAGGGCGTCCCTCCTCCCCAATACCACGTCTGCATCATCCTTGGTTCTGGGATTCGGGTTTCCACCTCGCGTCCCATGGATTCCACCATCGCCTCTTGCGTTCCCAACTGCGTAGAAAAATGAAAGTCGCAATAATGGCACGCTTGACGGCAATAAGGGACGTGCAAATACAAGCCAGCCATCAACAAGGAAGCTCGATACGGAAAGTACTTCCTTCGCCAGGAACAGACCGCTGAACGGTGAGACTGCCACGATGGCCCGACTCGATAATGCGTTTGGCCAGTGAAAGGCCTAAGCCCCATCCGCGCGTTTTCGTGGTAAAGCCAGGTCGGAAAATTGCACGCCGTGTGCGGGCATTCATCCCCCTCCCCGTATCCGTGACATCAACGTAGACTTTGCTGCCTTGATGGACTGCCGTGATGGTGACTTCGCCGCTCCCTTCCATGGCATCCATGGCATTGCGCAGTAAATTTTCCACAACCCAGCCCAAAAGGACAGGCTGCATGGGAACTTCGGGCAGCATTTCTGGAATAACCAACTGCAAGTGGATTTCACCGGGACTCCGACGTTGCAGATACTCCACCGTTTGTTGGAGCAATTCTCGCAAATTTCCCGGCTGCCCTTTTCCCTCCGTTCCGATTTTGGAGAAACGATCCGCCACGGTCTGGAGCCGAGCTAGATCTTTTTTAATTTCTGCCACCGCAGCGTGGGAGGCCCCTTCCTCCTCGAGAAGGGTCGTCCATCCGTACAGCGCCGACAACGGCGTTCCGAGCTGGTGGGCCGTTTCGCGCGCCATCCCTGTCCATACCCTGTCCTGTTCGGCTTTTCGAGCCCGACTAAAACCGAAATAAGCCAAAACGATGTACGCCGCAATAATCCCTAGCAAAAACCGGGGATAGGCATGCAGTCGTTGGACGTTCACCGACTCGTTCCGATAGATAAACTGGTCCACTCCGGGCAACAAGTGGACCTGAATGGGGTCGGCATAGGCCATCATTCGCTCCAACTCCTTCTCAATGGCCAAGCTGCTCGTGTCCGGACCAGGGAGGTTGCGGTGATTCAAAATCACGCCATGCGCATCCGTGAGAATGAGGGGTATGGTGGTGTTCAACTCGATGATGCGCGTCGCCAGAGTCAGGTCGGCCTCGGGATCGCTCTGCACAATGCTTTCGATCGCTTCAGCCCATAATTCGACGCGGCGCTCTTCCTCTGCTCGAAGGTGGCGTGCAAACTGCTCCGTGTACCACAACGTGAGCACACCAATGCCGATGGCGGAAAGGAGCAAGCCCCCCTTCCAAAGGTTCTTCATTCGGTATGCGTCAAAGAGAGCCATAGGAGCGAAGGTACAGGGTCTTTTTCATCTGATTTTGAACACTGGCTCGTTTTTTGAGTTGCGGAGATGTCCCACTTTTGCACTACACATGCGCAGCGCCCTTTTTCTTTTCTTTCCTCTGGTCATTTTCATTGTCCTAGACATCCTCGCTTTTCAGACCTTCAAGGCCTTGGATTTGGGTAAACTTTTTGGCCGGGTTTATTGGGCGATACATGGCCTGGGCTACGCCTACATTCTCTTTGCGATTTTTCAATTTGATCCCAACGCGAGCCCGGAAGCATTGCGTCGCGGGATGCAAGGTTTCATGATCTATGCTATTGCACTTTATGTGCCAAAACTCTTTCCTATCTCCGCCGGTCTCCTGGAAGATCTATTTCGCGGCGGAACGTGGGTCACTGGGCACGGCTGGGCGAGCCGTCGGAAGTTTGTCGCCACGCTGGGATGGGGACTCGCGGCCATCCCATTTTTAGGCATCCTTCATGGGGTTTTTCGAGGACGCTTTAAATACCGTGTCCTAACCAATCGGGTAACCATTCCTGGGTTACCCAAGGCCTTCCATGGATTTCGGATTGTCCAAATCAGTGATATCCATAGTGGAAGCTTTAGTGACCCAGATGAAGTGCGTCGTGGGGTAGATATGGTCGTCGCTCAACGTGGGGATGCGGTGGTATTCACGGGGGACTTGGTCAACAACGTCGCAGAAGAAATGACCCCTTGGATCGGTTTATTTAAAGAAATTCAAGCTCCGCATGGCGTCTATTCCATCCTAGGGAACCACGACTACGGGGACTATTGGCAATGGCCCAGTGAACAAGCCAAAGTCGACAACCTCGCCGCATTGTGTGGGCAGCATGCCGCCCTGGGCTGGGATCTTTTACGCAATGAACACCGATTGATTCAAAAAGACGGGGAACAATTGGAACTTTTGGGCATCGAAAATTGGGGCAAACCCCCCTTTCCCCAATACGGGGACTTGAACAAGGCCCTAGCGGGGCTACCTCCCGAGACGCCCAAAATTTTGCTGAGCCACGACCCATCCCATTATGATGCCCAAGTGGTGCATCACCCTGCAAACATCGCCTTGACACTCAGCGGTCATACGCATGGGATGCAGTTTGGTATTGAAATTCCAGGATGGTTCAAATGGAGTCCGGTCAAGTTTAAATACGCGAAGTGGGCAGGGAGTTATCCCGAATCGAATCAGTCTCGGGCATTGTATGTGAATCGAGGGTTTGGATACCTAGCCTTTCCTGGGCGTGTAGGTATATGGCCCGAAGTCACCGTCCATGAGTTGCATCCAGCTTAACAAAACCTCGTACCTTATTTCCATGAAAATTCGACCATTGAAACCTGCCATCGCCCTCGCTGCCATGGCCTTGATTTCCTTTCCTGCGCTCACCAATAAAAACGGGGCTCCCGCCGGTAAAAGCGGCTCTCCCATGAGCAATGGACAGACCTGCTACAGTTGCCATTCTGGGCCATCCGCCACGACTCAAGTCGTCAATATCACCTCCGATATCCCTGCGGACGGCTACCTCGATAACACCACGTACACGATTACCATCACCTCCGACGCCGGTACCGCCGGGATGTCCAGAGCGGGTTTTGAAGCCTCGGTAGAAAAAGTGGGCGGGCATCAAGGGAGTGTCACTGCGGGCACTGGAACGCAACTGACTCAAACCCATTTTGTCACGCAAACAAGCTCCTCTTACACCCCAACCAATGGGGTCAAAACTTGGAGCTTCTCCTGGAACAGCGGTACAGGCTCTGATAGCGTGACCGTCTACGCCGCTGGCCTCTTTGCGAACGGCAACAATCAGAATTCGGGGGACGCGCTCGTGACAACGTCCATGGAGTTTAAAAAGAGCCACGTGGGTCTCGATGAAGCCTCCGCGCTCATCGGCCTAAGTGCCAGCCCCAATCCTGCCCAAAACGTGCTGCGCTTTGCTGCGCCCGGGGCTCATGATGCCGGTCGATTGACCGTGATGGATGCGCTGGGCCGCACAGTGGTAGACAGCCCATGGATCGCGGCCGATGCAGATGGCCGTTTGATCGACGTAAGCACCTGGTCTAATGGGCTTTATACCGCTTCTATTCGACTGGAATCAGGCAAAAACGCCCAGGTCCGATTCCAAGTGCTCCATTAATTTTAGAAACGCAAGAAAGTTTGGCACGCTTTTGGAAAATACCTAGACAGAGAGCTTCTGCGTTTAGGTGATTTTGTGTTAGCGACTCGTTCGTTTCTTAGAACGCTCTCTGATAACCCCGCTTCGGCGGGGTTTTTTTATGCCCGCTTGGGAACGAGTGTGCCCAAGCTCAGTGGGCGGTGGGTCCCGTGGGCAAGCCCTTGGGCTATTCCCCGAGATCGATGTACACGTTCTTGGGCTCCGTGAAGAAGCGCAAGGCCTCAAATCCGCCTTCGCGGCCCACGCCTGAAGCCTTCACACCGCCAAAGGGCGTCCGCAGGTCGCGCACGAGCCAGTTATTGACCCAAACAATGCCGCTGTGAATGTTCGCGGCTACGCGATGCGCGCGTTTGAGATTTTCGGTCCAGACTGTAGCCGCCAATCCATACTTGGTGGCATTCGCCAAGGCCAAGGCCTCCTCTTCGCTGTCAAAGGCTTGGATTGTGACGACGGGGCCAAAAATTTCTTCCTGATTGGTTCGGCAGTTCATGTTCAAGCCCGTGATGACCGTCGGCGCCACATAGAATCCCATTTCCACCCCTTCCGGGTAAAGGGCCTGGCCGCCACATTCCACGGTCCCGCCCTCTTCTTGGGCGAGTTGGATGTAGTGGAGAATTTTGGCCTGATGGTCCTTGGAGACGACCGCGCCCACCTGGGTGGAAGGATCATCCGGTCGGCCCACTTTCAAAGCTTTCACCCGTTCGACAAAGGCCGCCACAAAGCGGTCGTAGAGGGGTCGTTCGACGAGGATTCGGCTACCACAAAGACAAATTTGGCCCTGATTGGCAAAAGAGGACTGCAAGGTTGTGCGCAGCATTTTTTCGAAGTTGCAATCCGCAAAAATGACATTTGGGTTTTTACCGCCCAATTCCAAGCTCAACTTCTTGAACATGGGCGCTGCCACGCTGGAAATGCGTGCACCCGTCGCCGTCCCGCCCGTAAAGGAAATTACAGGCACTTCGGGATGACTGACTAGGGGCTCGCCCACATTGGGTCCGGTGCCGTGCACAATGTTGAGCACCCCCGCTGGAAAGCCCACCTCGTCCAAAATTTCACTCAGCAAATACGCCGTGGCAGGGGTTACCTCCGAAGGTTTGGCCACCACGGTGTTGCCCGCGGCCAGCGCCGGCGCAATCTTCCAGGTGAACAGGTAGAGCGGCAGGTTCCACGGGCTGATACAGGCCACTACCCCAATGGGGCGGCGAAGCGTGTAATTAAAGCCTTGCGCGCCCATGTCGTGGCTCTCCGACGCGTCGTGTAAAATCGCCGTCGCATAAAACGCAAAATTGTCTCGGGCCCGGGGAATATCCACCCGCGTCGCCAGTTTTACGGGCTTGCCATTGTCCTTAGACTCCGCCGCCGCCAGCTCGTCCAGACGCTCCTCAATACGCTGTGACACGCGGAGCATGTGGGCGCTGCGCTCGGCTGCGGTCAGGTTGGACCACATGGGAAAGGCCTTTTTGGCGGCCGTGATGGCACGCTCTACATCTTCGGCTCCGCTATCCGGGATCTCCCCATAGACTTCGCCCGTCGCTGGGGCCACATTGGGGAGGTAGGCGCCGTTGGCAGGCGCGGCAAACTGTCCGTCGATGTAATTCTGAAGGCGCATGCTTACAAGTTGGGGGTTCGGCCGCCGTCAACGGGAATGTTGACGCCCGTGATGTAGCTCGCGGCGGGTGAGGCAAGGAAGGCGACGGCCTCCGCAATTTCGACGGGCTCTGCGAAGCGGCCCATGGGAATCTCCGCAAGCATCGCCTGTTTGACGTCCTCTTGACTTTGGCCTGTTTTCGTGGCGCGGCCTTCAATAATGTTGCCCAATCGCTCTGTCAGGGTGGCGCCCGGCAAAACGTTGTTGACCGTGATGGCCTGAGGGGCAAGTTCATTGGCCAAGGTCTTGGACCAGTTGGCGACCGCAGCCCGAATGGTATTGCTCACCCCCAGCCCGTGCAGCGGAGCTTTCACGCTGGTCGAAATGATATTGACAATGCGGCCATATCCGGCGTCACGCATGCCTGGCACCAAAAGTTGCACCAAGCGGTGATTGTTGATCAAGTGGTTGGTGAAGGCCGAATAAAAAGCCTCCGGCGTCGCATCCACAATGGGACCAGCCGCGGGTCCACCCGTGTTGTTCACCAAGATGTGAATGGGGTGTCCTTCCTCGAGGTATTCCTCCAAAGCATCCTCGACCGTTTCTGGTTCGTTGTAGTCCGCAATGAGATAGGAGTGTCCCTGTCCATGACGGCGGTCCAATTCTTTGAGTGTCTGCTCCAGTTTTTCCCGGTTGCGGGCCAACAGTACCACATGGGCGCCATGTGCAGCCAACAATTTGGCGACGGCCTTGCCGATGCCCTGCGTCGAGCCCGCGACGAGCGCGCGCTTTCCAACCAAATTCAGTTCCATACCCCCGAAGGTAGGCAAGGCACCGGTTTAGGTGTTCATGAAAAGACGACGATGTCCTGAAAATCCGTGGTCTCGCCCGAACGTCCGGACCAGCGGCCGAAGTAGATGCGCGCTTCCGACCAGCCCGCCTCCCGAGCCCATTGCTGGACATTCTTGGGCGTAAAGCCCACATTGGCCCCTTTGACTTCCCAGCTCATGTACCAGTCTTCGCCACGCTGCACGGAAAATTCATAGGCCCCGCCTCGGGCACTGGAAAGCGCCTCATAATCCGTTAAAAAGAAGGTGGCCAGAAAACGCCCACCGGGCTTGAGCACCCGACGCGCTTCGCGCAGGTAGTTTTGGACCTCCGCGCGTTCCATGTGCGTGAAGACCGAAGTTGCCCACGCAAAGTCAAACTGGTCGTCCGCATACGGAAAGACAAAGTGGTCGGCCGAAGCCCCTTCGAGTGTGTAGAGGTCATTCACCAGGGACACATGCCGAAAGTGAAAATGAGGAAAGCGTGAGGTGATACGTCCCTGGCAATCCGCGACCGCCGACGCCACGACATCAAAGCCGTGGTATTCAGCCGGGGCCACTAAAAAATCGGTGAGGGGAATCGCCATTCGGCCCAGGCCGCTGCCAATGTCCAGCACAGATTCCTGGGGCTTCAGCGCTCCGAGCTTTTGAAAATGCTCCTTAAAAATCAAGCCATTTTCCAAGAAGTCACCGCCTCCAGTGAAAATCTCGCCCGGCAAGGGCAAGGGAAGGCCGTTGTACGTTGGGCGGCCCCCATGGCGGAAAACGAGGAACAGATCCACGGGCGCATAGGCCAAGCGGCGCACCACGCGGCGCGCTCGAGGCCCAAAGGCATAGAAAATTCCCCGTAGGAGGCGCTTCATAAACGGTTAAAACAGTTAGATTACCTACAAGCTTAGGCGCGGCCGGCCATGATGGCTTCGATCTCGTCCACCTCTTTGGGGATGGCCTTGGTCAAATTGATGTGGCCCTCCTTGGTGACGACGATGTCGTCCTCGATCCGAATGCCCAGGCCTTCTTCCGGGATGTAAATTCCAGGCTCGCAGGTGAACACCATCCCTTCCTGGATGGGGCTTCCGTCCCACAAACCGTAGTCGTGCACATCCACGCCCAAATAGTGGCTCGTTCCGTGCATGAAGTACTTTTTGTAGGCCGGCCATGCGGGGTCTTGGGCGTCCACATCGGCTTGGGTGATCAGGCCCAGACCGATAAGCTCCTTCGTCATGAGCTCGCCCACTTGGACATGGTATTCAGCCAAAATGGCGCCCGGGCGAAGCAGTTCGATTGAGGCCTTTTCCACGCGGAGGACGGCCTCGTACACCTCGCGTTGGCGGGGCGTGAAGGTGCCATTTACGGGGAAACAGCGCGTGACATCGCAGGCGTAGTTGCCGTATTCGGCACCGACGTCAAAGAGGACCAACTCACCGTCGTTGCAGGGCATGTTGTTCTCAATGTAATGGAGCACACAGGCATTGGCGCCACTGCCAATAATGGGCGTGTAGGCAAATCCGCGCGATCGTCTGCGTAAAAATTCGTGCATGAATTCCGCCTCCAATTCATATTCCGTCACACCTGGCTTTAAAAAGCGCAAGATGCGGTCGTAGCCTGCGGCGGTGATGTCCGCAGCCATTTGCATGACTTCCACTTCTTCCTTCGTCTTCACGGCACGCAAGGCATTCAAGGCGGGGGCCGAACGCTTGTAGCTGTGGTGCGGGTACACTTCTTTGAGGGCCTTATTGAGGCGCATGGTGCGCGTTTCGACGGGATTGTTTCGACGCAGATGTTCCTCCGTGACGAGGTAGACGTGCGCGGTTTGGCTCATCAGTTCCTTCATCACGCGGTTCCAATCTTGCAGCCAGTAAACTGTCCGAATGCCGCTGACCTCAAAGGCCTGATCCTTGTCCAATTTGGCCCCTTCCCAAACGGCGATAAGGTCATTTGTCTCCGTTAAAAAGAGTATTTCTCGATGTTCTGGCTTGGGAGCATCCGGGAAAAGCACCAAAACCGACTCCTCTTGGTCCATCCCGCTCAGCCAAAAAATATCCGAGGCCTGCTTGAAGGGCAAGGTGCCGTCTGCACTCGTGGGATAGATGTCATTGGAATGAAAAATGGCCAAAGCGTTTCGATCCATCGTGGCGGTGAATCGGGCACGATTTTGGACGAAAATGGAAGATTTCAACGGGAGGTATTTCATAGTGAACGAAGGTAATGGGTTTTGCGTTTATCCTTTGTTGCGCATCGCTTGGGCAGTACTTTTGTGACAACCTTGAATTTATCCCTTTTATGGCGACCTCACGCGGACTCTTTGGATCTTCTCTCGCACGCAAATATTGGATGGCCCTGACTGGGCTTTTCTTGTGCAGTTTTTTGGTGGTACACCTTTTGGGCAACCTCCCGCTATTGACGGGGAACCAAGAGACTTTTAATGCCTACGCGCACTTCATGACGACCTTCCCGCTCATTAAGGCGGTCAGCTACCTACTTTATGGAAGCATCTTGCTTCACACGTTCGATGGCTTGATGCTTGCACGCCAGAACATGGCCGCACGTCCCGCTGGCTATGTGAAATACCATGGCGCAGCCAATGCAAATTGGTCCTCCCGCAATATGGCTCTTCTCGGAACCTTTACGCTGTTGTTCTTGATCATCCACATGAAGAGCTTCTGGTATGAGATGCATTGGGGCAATGTGCCCATGTATACCGATGCGGACGGCGCGGTATACAAAGACCTCTACACGATCACCGTGGCTGCCTTTGAGCAAATTTGGTACAGCCTCTTCTATGTGCTGGCAATGATTTCCCTTGGTTTTCACCTGTGGCACGGCTTTGCCAGCGCCTTCCAGACCATGGGGTGGTCGCATCCCCGCTACACGCCGATCATTCGGGCCTTCGGCTACGGATTTTCTGTTCTGGTTCCCGCCACATTTGCGAGCATTCCGCTGTATATCCTCTTGACTTGATTCTTTAGCTCACCCTGCTATGTCCACATTAAACGCTCATATTCCCGAAGGTCCCATTGCGGAAAAATGGACCAAACACAAGGCCAAAATTCCTTTGGTCAGCCCCGCCAACAAGCGTCAAATTGATGTCATTGTGGTCGGAACGGGCCTCGCAGGAAGCTCCGCCGCCGCCTCCTTGGCCGAGCTGGGGTACAATGTAAAGGCCTTTTGCTTCCAGGACTCCCCGCGCCGCGCGCACTCCATTGCCGCGCAAGGTGGAATCAATGCCGCGAAGAACTATCAAAATGATGGAGACTCCACGTTCCGTCTCTTCTACGATACGATCAAAGGGGGCGATTACCGTAGCCGCGAAGCCAACGTACACCGCTTGGCGGAAGTCTCGGCGAACATCATCGACCAATGCGTTGCCCAAGGTGTTCCCTTTGCCCGCGACTACGGCGGCCAACTCGACAACCGGTCTTTTGGTGGCGTTCAAGTAAGCCGGACCTTTTATGCGAAAGGCCAAACAGGCCAACAGCTCTTGCTCGGTGCGTATTCGGCGCTTTCCCGGCAAATTGCAAAAGGCCGTGTGAAAATGTACGCACGCCACGAAATGGTGGACTTGGTCCTGGTAGACGGCAAGGCCCGCGGCATCATCGCCCGTGACTTGGTCTCAGGAGAACTTGAGCGCCACTCCGCCCATGCCGTATTGCTTTGCACCGGTGGCTATGGCAACGTCTTTTACTTGAGCACCAACGCTATGGGCTCGAACGTAACGGCCGCTTGGAAGGCTCACCGCAAAGGGGCTTTCATGGCCAATCCATGCTTCACGCAAATTCACCCCACCTGCATTCCTGTTAGCGGGCATTTTCAGTCCAAGTTGACCCTGATGTCCGAGTCCCTGCGCAACGATGGACGCATCTGGGTTCCCAAGAAAAAAGAAGACGCCGAAGCGATTCGCGCCGGCAAATTGCAGCCTGTTCAACTTGCTGAGGAGGACCGCGATTACTACTTGGAGCGGCGGTATCCGGCTTTTGGCAACTTGGTCCCTCGCGATGTCGCTTCCCGCGCAGCTAAGGAGCGCTGCGATGCTGGGCATGGGGTGAATAAAACGGGCGAGGCGGTCTACCTTGATTTTGCTTCAGCCATTGAACGTTATGGAAAAGAAGCTGCCCACGTTCAAGGATTGCACCAACCCAGCCCGGAAAAAATCCGTGAGCTTGGAGAGGCGATTGTTGAAAGTAAGTACGGCAACCTCTTCCAGATGTACGAGAAGATCACGGCCCAAAATCCGTATAAAACACCCATGATGATCTACCCCGCGGTGCACTATACCATGGGGGGTATTTGGGTGGACTACAATCTGATGACCACCGTGCCCGGCCTGTTCGCTTTGGGCGAGGCCAATTTCTCTGACCACGGCGCAAATCGACTTGGCGCTTCTGCTTTGATGCAAGGATTGGCCGACGGCTACTTTGTGGCCCCATACACGGTCGGCACCTACCTCGCGGATGACATCCGAACGGGCAAAATCTCCACCGAGCTTCCCGAGTTTGAAGAAGCCGAAAAAGCCGCGCGCGAACGGATGGAAAAATTCCTGACCAACCCAGGAACTACCCCGGTCGAGGTCTTCCACCGAGAGCTCGGAAAAATCATGTGGGACCAGTGCGGAATGGCCCGGAATGAAGCCGGCCTAAAACAGGCCATTGCGGATATTCGCGCTCTTCGCGAACGCTTCTACAAAGAGGTGAAAGTTCCCGGCAAGATGCACGAAATGAACCCTGAATTGGATAAAGCGGGCCGTGTGGCTGATTTTCTTGAGCTCGGTGAGCTCATGTGCCTTGACGCCTTGAGCCGCGAAGAATCTTGCGGCGGTCACTTCCGCGAGGAATTCCAATCCGAAGAAGGCGAAGCGGTTCGTCGCGATGACGAGTTTGCTTATGTGGCCGCTTGGGAGTTTTCGGACCAAGATCCTGGAAAAGCCAAGCTGCATAAAGAGGCTTTGGTCTTCGAGAATGTTAAACTGATCACACGCTCCTACAAATGAAATTTACGCTCAACGTTTGGCGCCAGAACGGCCCGCAAGACAAAGGCCGCATGGAAACCTACCAGGTGGATCAAGTCAGCGATGACATGTCTTTCTTGGAAATGATTGATGTGCTCAACGAGCAATTGATTGGTCAGGGTATTGATCCCGTGGTATTTGACCACGACTGCCGAGAAGGCATTTGTGGAATGTGCTCCATGTTTATTAATGGCGAAGCCCATGGCCCCGGCCGTGGTGTGACCACCTGTCAGCTGCACATGCGTGAGTTCTCCGACGGCGACACCATCACCATCGAGCCCTTCCGTGCCAAAGCCTTCCCCGTCATTAAAGACCTCATGGTCGATCGCAGCGCTTTTGATCGCATCATTCAAGCGGGCGGCTATGTTTCCGTGAATACTTCTGGCAATTTGCCCGATGCCAATGCGACGCCCATCGAAAAACCCGATGCCGACGCAGCCTTTGATGCCGCGACGTGCATTGGCTGTGGCGCGTGCGTGGCCACATGTAAAAACGCCTCCGCCATGCTCTTTACTTCGGCCAAAGTGAGTCAGTTTGCCCTGCTCCCCCAAGGTCAAGTTGAAGCTGCGGACCGCGTCCTCAACATGGTGAAGCAAATGGATTTGGAAGGGTTTGGTAACTGTACCAACACCGGCGCCTGTGAGGTAGAATGCCCTAAGGGTATCTCCATTGAAAACATTGCCCGCATGAACCGCGAATATTTGTCGGCCTCTCTTACATCCAAGTAATTGACTACCTTTCTATTATGAAAAAGATTCTCGCGGCATGTCTAGTGCTCGTAGCACTGGCTGCCTGTAAAAAAGACCCCACCTTGGCCGATCGCCTGGAAGGCTCATGGCTTGTGAATGACATCATTGCCTCGGGCCAAATTTCCTTTGGGGGGCAAAACATTCCCTTAGTAGCCAATGACAAGGAGATTGCCGCTACCTCTGTATTCACATTGGTGCAAGAGCCAAACTCTGTGACCTATGCAGTGGATGCCACCCTCAGCGTTTCTGCAGGCACCTCGTTGGACGTCCCCTGGGCACAATCCGGCTCAGGAACTTGGTTGACAATTGATGGTGGCGGTGCTTCCCCAGACTCTGTGCATCTAGTCGGAACCGATGGGACGATTACCAAATATGAGGTTTTGAGTCTGCTCGATGCGAGCGTTCGTTTGCGCACTAAGCAAATCGTTGATTTCCAAGGCCAAGGCGTGGATATGACGATTGAATTTGGTTTTGCCAAGCAGTAATTCAGCGTTCAACCTTTCTTTCATGCGGCGTGCCCTTTGGCACGCCGTTTGTTTTTCAGTGCCAAACCTATTCCACACATGAAAAAAATTCTATCACTCCTGGCTTTGAGCGCAGTTCTCATGGCCTGCACGAAAGAACCCTCTCTGGAGGAAAAATTAGCTGGCACATGGAACCTCAACGATGTAGCCATGAATGGCAGCTTCAGCTTTGCTGGTCAAGCTTTTTCCTTCACCGGTCAGGATTCTTTGATTCGTCCCAACAACACCCTCGATCTCGTATACGTTGAAGGGGGTACGCACACCTTTACATGGAATCAAGACGTTCGCGTTGTTCTTAACGTGATGGGTCAATCCATGGGCGATGACATCGTGGACAACAGCACAGGCACCTGGTACGCTGTGGATGGCGGTGGCGTGACCGCAGACTCCTTGTACATGACCAGCGGTGGCGAAACGATTGGCTTTGAAATGCTCTCTTTCCTCGAGACCAGCATGCGCATTCGCAGTCAAGTGACTGAGGTGGATCCCACCTTGGGCAGCACCACCGTTTCCACGGAATACGGCTTTGATAAGCAGTAAACCGTAGGCCTCCACCAAACCTTCCATGCCCCGCTGAGCACTGCTCGGCGGGGTTTTTTATTTATCGGCAGAAAATGCTTTCCAACCTTGAGCCTCTAAAGCAACAGCCTGTCCAGAATTCGTGACCATCTGGAACACCTTATCTGCCGTCATGTGCCCGATCGGTGTCAGGCTTGGATTTCCTTTGATTTTGTCAAAATCCGCAATGGGGATGGTAAAAAGAAGCTCATAATCCTCTCCCCCATTTAACACCGCAGTAATGGGGTTGATCCCAAACTCTTCTGCCAAATGCATCATTTGAGGATCCATGGGGATTTTGTCTTCATATATCGTGCAACCCACGCCGCTTTGGGTGCCAAGATGTAAAATCTCTGAACTCAGCCCGTCCGAAATATCCATCATACTCGTGGGAATCACCCCCAGTTCGGCGAGCAAAGCGCTAATGTCTTTGCGGGCCTCGGGCTTGAGCTGCCTTTCCAGAACATATTCATGGCCCTGCAGTTCGGGCTGCAAATTGGGGTTTGCTTGGTATGCGGCCTTTTCCCGTTCCAAGACCTGCAATCCCATGTAGGCCGCACCTAAATCACCGGTCACCACAAGCAAATCACCGGCTTGAGCCCCATCGCGTTGAACCGATTTTCCCTTCGCCACATGGCCCACAGCGGTAACGCTGAGAACAAGGCCTGACTGGCTCGAGGTAGTATCACCCCCCACCAAGTCCACGCCATAGCGGGAACATGCCAGGAGCAATCCGGCGTAAATTTCTTCTAAGGCCTCCACAGGAAAACGGCTGCTCACCGCCATCCCGACCAACAATTGACTGGGTGTCCCATTCATGGCATAGATGTCAGAAAAATTGACCACTGCCGCTTTGTAGCCAAGGTGTTTCAGCGGGACATACCCCAAATCAAAATGAATGCCCTCAACAAGTAAGTCTTTGGAAATTAACACTTCAGAATCGCCAAAATCTAAAACTGCCGCATCGTCCCCCACCCCTTTTCGGGTGCTGGGCGCTTTCAGTTCGATGGCCGCGGTAAGACGGTCAATCAATCCAAATTCTCCAAGTTCTGATAAAGGGGTTCTTTGGGGGGAGGGGGTATCAAGCATGACGCAAATTTCGGTATACCTTTGCCTTAAATAACTTTCCTATGGCTCAGAATTACAACGCGCAAATTAGTGCGTTTATGGAAGGTGTTCGTGCTCGCAACCCGCATGAACCAGAATTCCTTCAAGCAGTGCAAGAGGTTGCTGAGTCCGTGATCCCTTTTATTGAGGAAAATCCCAAGTACAAGACCGCTAAGGTATTGGAACGCATCGCTGAACCCGAGCGTACCATTTTATTCCGTGTTTCTTGGACGGGTGATGACGGCACGGTGCACGTGAACCGCGGCTACCGCGTGGAGTTTAACAGCGCCATTGGCCCCTACAAAGGTGGCTTGCGCTTTCACCCGACGGTGAACTTGAGCGTCTTAAAGTTCTTGGGCTTCGAGCAAATTTTCAAAAACAGCCTCACTTCCCTACCCATGGGTGGCGGCAAGGGGGGTTCGGACTTTGACCCTAAAGGCAAATCGGACGCAGAGGTCATGCGCTTCTGTCAAGCTTTCATGACCGAATTGTGCCGCCATATTGGTCCCAATACCGACGTTCCAGCCGGGGATATCGGTGTAGGTGGCCGTGAGATTGGTTACATGTTTGGGCAATACAAGCGCATTCGCAACGAGTTCACCGGCGTCCTCACGGGCAAGGGTCTCAACTGGGGTGGTTCGCTCATCCGCCCTGAGGCGACGGGCTACGGAACCGTTTACTTTGCCAAGGAGATGCTCGCTGCGAAAGGTGACAGCTTCAGCGGCAAAACGGTCGTGGTATCTGGATCAGGCAACGTGGCTCAATATGCGGTGGAGAAAGCTACCCAATTGGGTGGTACGGTGGTGACGATGTCCGATTCATCGGGCTACATCTACGATGCAGATGGCATTACTGCCGAGAAATTGGCCTTTGTCATGAATTTGAAGAATGTCAAGCGTGGCCGTATTTCCGAATACACGGAGGCCTATCCTTCGGCCAAATTCGTTGCAGGAAAAACCCCTTGGGAGGTGAAGTGTGATATTGCCCTTCCCTGTGCTACCCAAAATGAATTGACTGGCGATGATGCGAAAACTTTGATTGCTCAGGGTGCATTCTGCGTAGCGGAAGGGGCCAACATGCCTTGTACGCCTGAAGCCATTGAAGCTTTCCACCAACACCACATCTTGTTCAGCCCAGGTAAGGCATCCAACGCCGGCGGTGTAGCCACCTCTGGTTTGGAAATGTCTCAAAACAGCTTGCGGATGAATTGGACCCGCGAAGAGGTAGACGAGAAATTGCACACCATCATGGTGAACATTCACGCTGCATGTGTCAAGTATGGCACCAAAGAAAACGGCTACGTGGATTACGTAAAAGGCGCTAACCTCGCCGGCTTTGTGAAAGTGGCAGATGCCATGCTCGATCAAGGCATCATGTAATTCAACCCCTTTTTGAATGCAAAAGGCCGCCCCGAAAGGAGCGGCCTTTTTTTATCTACCGGCGCGGATTACCACTTGACAGAGTAGCCAAAGCCAATAGCGCCCAGAAATGCCACAGGCATCTGCGCTTCAGATGTAAAGACAGGGGTAGCTGACTTCCTGGCTTCAATAAAGAAATTATTAAATCCAAGACGGGCTTGGACGCCATAGGCCCAACGCATCGCATAAAAATTGCTGGACACCCGATCGTTGACGCGACCCAGACCCGTGATGTAGTAATCGCGGTACATAGTGGGTTTCCCCATTCGCAAACTCATAGAGTTCCCTACGGAAAGACTCAAGCCTTTTCGTCCCGAACGGCTCGCATTGAAAACAAAGTTGCTATTCAACGTGAGGTAGTTGATCAGGAATTGCGATCTCCGCCAAAAGACCTCCATTTCAGAGGTCGCAGGAGCCTGAAGGACCGCCAGCCCGTTGGGCACTCCATCCAAAAATGTGGTGCTTAAGTAGGCATTTGGATTAAAATCTACGCCGATAAAATCCCATGCCAACCCTAAATGTCCCCAAATGGGCGATTCCTTCCATCTTTCTTGGACATAGAACCACTCATACGAGGTGCGGTTCACATAGTCTACCTGCCCATCGCCCCAGGAAGAAGTGGGATTGTTGAAACCTTCGGCACCCGAAAAATTAGCGCCGCTGTAAAAGCCCGGATAAAATCCAAAGGACACCGTCTGCCCCTCAAAGCGGTAAACTTTTTCTTGTTTAGAGGGCTTAGATTTTGGCTCAAATTTCACCTTCACATCAGGAGAAAGGGTCATTTCAACCTCTTCCCCAAACATACGAATGCCATTGGAGTCAAGTTGAATAGAATCGGCCTTGAAAGTGGTCTGGGGACGCTCTACCTCTTGCGCACA
>DFSS01000020.1:29310-58700 GCA_002381225.1 Flavobacteriales bacterium UBA3431
AAAAATGAATGCAGGGCCTGCGGAACTTTGACCTCCATGGAAACCGAATAGGCGTTCCAAGGTGCTTGAAGTCCTGAGCCATTTTTAATTCGCTGTCTTTGGGTCGCGACGTAAGCGGTTAGGGAACGGCTCCAAGGGGAGGTAGCTTGGAGCCAAGGGGGCGATGGGCGCGGTTGCTCCAGGGGTAGGGCAGGTTCTATCTCGTTTATCCCGGCAAACGCTTTGGGAATCGCCTCAAAAACTAAGTCGTCTTCCAATCGTTCTAAGCGGATAGGCAAGAACTCCAATGGCCATTTTGCCGCTTTTTGTTCTCTTGATCCCACCGCAGTGGCGATAGAAATTTCTGGTGCCTGCGGCTCTATTCTCAAAGCATTAGTGCTGGTGCGATTCACCTCGCTGTTCGATTTGCTGGGTGCGGTCGATGTCGCAGGTACTGGGAGGCTCGCCACGGTATGGACCTCCGGCGCAGGAGCCTCTTTCTCCAGGGTAAACACCCACCACCCCGCGAAGGGAATAAGGAGAATAGCCGCTGCGGCACTCCATTTAAACCAGGCACCCACTAGGCGTTTTGTGGTAGGTAAAGCAGCCTGGACGCGTTTCCACGAATCGCTTTTGGGCTGAATTTGGAGTTCATCCAAAGCCCGAATGGCGTTCAACTCTGGCACTGTCCAACGGTTGTCCGCGGGAAGCTGTATTTCCTGAATGCGCTCCCAAGAAGTTTCTCGAGGACTTTTCTCATACTCTGAAAGTCGCCCCTGAAAGGCACGATCGACGGGATGTTTAGGCACTTTTTTCATCCTTGATCCGATTCAGATTTCACGAGCGCCTTTTGGAGCCATTGACGGGCCCGGCTGAGTTGAGACTTACTGGTCCCCTCCGAAATTCCCAGAGACTCGGCAATTTCGGCATGCGAAAATCCTTCTATGGCGTACAGGTTAAAAACCGTACGAAAACCGGTAGGGAGTGACTGAACGAGCTTCAATAAATGCGCTGTGTCATGCTCCTGGTTGAGAGAATCTAGCCCCAATTCTTCATTCATGAAGGGCTGATGAATGGCTGAATGTTTCCGCAGGGTCATCAAGCATTGATTGACCGCCATGCGACGCACCCAATACTTCACAGGCGCATCACCTCGGTAGGTATGCAGCTTTTGAAAAAAGGTGATCATCGTTTGTATCATGTGGTCTTCCGCTTCATCTTCTTGAGGAAAGTACCGATGACAGAGGCCCAAAATATAGGGAGATAACGCATCGTACAGCGCCTTTTGGGCCTTAGCATCGCCCTGTATGGCGCCCGGAATATGTCGTTCAATCCGATCCAACGAGAAGAGTTTCAGCTCTAGGATGCCAGATCCCTTCCTGGGGTTGCACGCGGGCAAAAAAATCTGGTAGCTGCACGATTTCCTGTCCGCGCGGAGCGCGAGTTAACCAGCCAACAAGCTCAATTAAAATCCCAGCCGATCGCCAGTGAGCGCACGTAAACCTCTGGGGCCACAATATCCAAACGTGGATTGAATAAGGGCGTAACGGACTGGCGTGCGGTTACATGTAAAAACTTGAAGCCTATGCGCGCCTGTAAGCCCGCTGAAATTGGATTGCTGTAGAAACGGGAACTCACCTGTTCGCGCGTCCAGCCGTTGTTGGCATCTGCGTACTGCAAGGTTCGAGTAGGCTTGCCCAGGCGCAGGCCCGCATAGCCCCCCATGGCCAAGCTCAAGCCCTTTTTGCCGGATCTAGACCCGTTGTAGTAGAGCCATAGGGGAACCGTCACATAATTGACCCCCAAGGAGCTCGTTCTAAACGTCATGGAGGGGTCCTCCATGATATAAACTCCCCCATTGGTGGCGGCAGGATTCAAATCCGTAACCAAGTAGGATTGAGGGCCAAACTGGATTCCGTAGAAATCCCAAGCAAGACCCGAACGAACCCACAATGGACTGCGCCCCAGTCTTTTTTGGCGGTAGAATATATCATAGGCAATGGTGTAGACTCCACCTGTTTCAGGGAGCCAATCCGAGTCCACAAAATTTTGATCCACATCCAGCATGGACAGAGTCGGCGCCAAACCAATATTCCACGACGTTCCTGTGAATTGACGCTTCTGAAGCTTTCCCTTCTTTCCTCGCTTCCCGGATTTTAATTTGGAGTCTCCATCGACCAAACCATCTGCGTAGTTTTTGTTCGCCTCCCGCACCGCCGCATACGCCGCTGCGGTGTCCTCGACTTCGGGCTCGTCCACGTCTACCGTCTGTGCCCAAAGACCTTCAATTTGCAACAAGCTGTTTTTGAACTCCTCTAAAAGACTGGCATGCCATGAGGCTGCACTGTCTGCCGAAATTTTACCGTCTGCCAGCATCTCATCCACCATCTCTACTTTGCCTTGGTGCATGGAATAGGTATTTTCCAAGCTATGGTTCAACTCATCGACGGTTTGAGCCCATAACCCCGAGTAGGAAATCAATAGAAGTATCAGAGTAGAATACGTTTTCATCGTCATCGTATAATTGAAGTCGCAAAGGAAGTAACAAGGACAATGCCATTTTTGCTTTTCGGAGGGGATGGCCCTTTAAAATGACCGACCTTTACAGAGAAGATGAAAAAATCTAAAAAGAACAAGGCACACCGCTCCATGGATGCGGGCTCTCTGGCTTCCCGCATCCTGCGAACCATGGAACGTCGGCCCAGCGTCGTATTTCCGCTGGCTGATTTGGCTCTAGAAATGGGCATGATGGAGCGGACGGGACGAATTTTGACCAAAGCCGCCATGGATTTGTTGATTTCTGGTGGGCATGTCAAAGAGATCAAAGCGGAAACCTATCAGCTCGCCCTGGAAGAAAACCTCGTCGACGGGGTTCTTCAGCTCACGTCCAGCGGTACCGGCTATGTGGTGCCTGGAGGCGGTGCCGACGATGTATTCATCAAAGAGTCTGATTTAGGTGTGGCCTTCGGGGGGGATCGCGTACGGGTTCAACTCTATCCGAGCCGAAATAAACGCAAGCTCGAGGGCCAAATCACCGAGGTTCTTCAGCGGGCCCGAAGCCGCTATGTGGGTACGCTTCAAGTGACCCCTCAACATGCTTTTTTGGTCACGGATTCCCGAAAAATTGGACCTGACTTTTACATTCCTTTGAAGGAATTGCATGGTGGGAAAGATGGAGAAATGGTGGTCGCCGAACTCTTGCGTTGGGATGACCCCGAACGCCAACCACAGGGAAAGGTTGTAGAAGTTCTAGGTGAACGGGGTGATCACGATACCGAGATACATGCGATTCTGCATGAATATGGACTGCCTTACGCCTTCCCCGAGGCGGTCGAAAAAGAAACGGAGGCCATTCCAGAGACTCTGGACCCTCAGGAGATTGCAAAGCGTCGCGACCTCCGCGACACGCTGACCTTCACCATCGACCCCGTCGATGCAAAGGACTTTGACGATGCCTTGAGCATCAAAACGCTTGGCGATGGTCGGTGGGAAATTGGAGTGCATATCGCGGATGTGACGCATTACGTTCGGCCCGGCACAGCCTTGGAAGAGGAAGCGCAAAATCGCGCCACTTCCGTGTACTTGGTCGACCGCGTCGTACCCATGCTGCCCGAAAAACTCAGCAACAAAGTCTGTTCCCTGCGCCCCAATGAGGACAAGTTTACCTTTTCGGTCCTCTTCACCATGGACGAGGAAGGGCAGGTTTTGGACCGCTGGTTTGGGCGGACGGTGATCCATTCGGACCGTCGATTCACCTACGAAGAAGCCCAAGCCGTCCTTGAAGGTGAATCCGACCCACTGAGTGCCGAACTACTCACCATGAACCGCATGGCCCAAGCCTTGCGCAAAGGGCGCATGAAAGCCGGAGCTATTGCCTTTGACCGTGCGGAGGTAAAATTCCGCCTGGACGCCAACAACGAACCCATCGGCGCCTACCTCAAGCAGGCCGGCGACAGCAACAAGCTCATTGAAGAGTTTATGCTGCTGGCCAACAAGCACGTGGCCCATTACGTGGGCCGCCAGGGCGACGGCAAGCGCAGTACTCGGACCATGGTCTACCGAATTCACGATCAGCCCGATCCCACCAAGCTGGAGACCCTCTCCCTCTTTGTACGCCCCTTGGGCTATGCGCTTGCTACGCAGGGAACGCAAGCTGTCCGTAAGTCCATCAACGACCTGCTCTCCCGAGTAAAAGGCACTCCCGAAGCCAACATGCTCGAGACCCTCACGGTCCGCACTATGGCCAAAGCCGTCTACAGCACCCAAAACATCGGGCACTACGGCCTTGCCTTTGACGACTACACGCACTTTACCTCCCCCATCCGCCGCTACCCTGACATGATGGTCCACCGCCTATTGCAGGGTTTCTTGGACAAGGAAAAGAACCCCTCCGCCGCGGTCTTCGAAGAGCTCTGCGAGCATTCCTCCTCGCGCGAGCAAAATGCCTCCGAAGCAGAACGCTCCTCCATCAAGTACATGCAAGCCAAGTACATGGAGAAGTACCTCGGAGAGGCATTTGACGGCATTATCTCGGGTGTCACGGACTGGGGTGTCTTCGTTGAAATCCCCAACATGGGCTGCGAAGGCCTGGTCCGCTTGCGCGAATTCACCGATGATTATTATTACGTTGAAGCCGAGCAATTCCAAATTGTCGGAGAGCGAAGCGGCCGAACCTACCGACTGGGCGACCCCCTACGCATTGTGGTCAAAGAGGTGGATATCTTGAAGAAGACGATTGACTTTGGGGTCGCAGGAAGCCCCGGGGGCCTTGATTCCCCTGCACGAGGGGGCCGAGGTCGCTTCGCCGACACACGACCCACCGAAGCTGGTGGTCGCTGGTCCAGCGGGGGTTCTCGAAGTGGCGGCGGCTCGCGGGGGGGATCCTCACGGGGAGCCTCTTCCCGTGATAGTGGTGGCCGAGGCCCCAAATCCTTTAAAGCCAAAGGCCCGAAGACTACCCCAAAGAAGAAACGGCGTTAAGGCGCTTCGCGCGGTAAGAGGGCTAGGTGGCTTGAGATCCTAGGTATTGATGGGTTTGCCAATATGCCCAACTAGCTCCCAGGCTCCCACACATTGTCCTCCCGATTCGCGTCGGCCGTCCAACGCTCGGGGTCGACGACGACACGCTCGATTTGATCGGTGGGAACGTCCACTAGGAAGGTGAAGTTTTTTTGCGTGTAGTTCCAGGGGCCCACGACCGCTTTACCGGGCTTTGCGCCAAACATGGCCGCCAAGGGAACGGTGTAGTGGAGTGTGGTTTTGTTCTTGAGCACAACATCGACGTCCACAGGTAGGGCAAGGGAGCCCTTTCGGGAAAGTTGGATGTTGGCCAAATTGCCGCCGGTGGTGTACACACTGTCGATGGCGACGTCCGGCACCTTGTTGGTTTCAATCCACTGGTTCATGTACCAGTCTAGGACCATGCCCGATTCTTGTTCGGCGATGCGCAGGAAATTTTCGGGACGTGGATGCTTGAAGGCCCACTCATTTTTGTAGCGCCT
This sequence comes from Flavobacteriales bacterium UBA3431, assembly GCA_002381225.1. Classification (GTDB taxonomy): domain Bacteria; phylum Bacteroidota; class Bacteroidia; order Flavobacteriales; family Schleiferiaceae; genus TMED14. The sequence continues at coordinate 34,791 of DFSS01000020.1, forward strand.
CATGGTGGACCAAAAGGCCTTCTCGCCAACGATGCCGCGAAGCTGCACGAGGAAGAGGGAGCCCTTCATGTAGGCCGCCATTTGGTAGGGGAATTTGCCGTCAAAGTAGTTGGCGAGGGTGCTGGCGGGCTCCATCCAGCCTTCGTGGGCGACCCGACCATAGCGGCCGAGGTAGCCGAGGTGGGCATTCGGGAAGTTTTTACCCGAAACCACATTCATGGCCTCGTCTTCCGCAAAACTGGTAAAGCCCTCATCCATCCAATAGTAGCGCTGTTCATCGGTGCCCAGCATCCCGTAAAACCACATGTGCGAGGCCTCATGGATGATGGTACCGAGCAAGCCGTCGTAGCTGCCATGCACCTCCATGATTGTGGCCATGGGGTATTCCATGGCGCCTTCACCGCCTTGAACCACGCTGAATTGGGGCCAGTCATAGCTGCCAAAGTGGTCGTGCATAAACGCGAAATAGGCCTCCACATCTGCTTGAAGCTTTTCACTAGCCATGTACTTGCTCGAAGCGCTATCGCTCTGGTAAAAAAAGTGAATGGGCAAGCCGGAGGCCGTAACTCGAATGTCGTGCTGCAGTTCCTTGTCGGCGACCCAGGCGAAGTCGTGCACCTTATCGGCTTTGAAGCGCCATGTGATGCGGTCTTTCTTTTTGAATTTCACCGGAGTAGGCGAGTATCCATGGCCAATTTCGTCGGGATTTTGGAGGACCCCCGAGCCGCCAATCATGTAGCTCGCGGGGGCCGTGATATCTACCTGGAAGGTGCCAAAGTCGCCGTAAAACTCCCGCGCCACATAAATGTCCGGGTGCCAGCCATCGGTGTCGTACACCACCATTTTGGGGTACCATTGGGTGAAACTGTAGGCGATGTCTTCGGGGTTGTCCCGGCCAGCGCGCTCCACCAACTTGGGAATGCGCGTGGTGTAGGTCATGTGGAAGGTGACGGTTTGGCCTGAAGCAATACGAGAAGGGAGTTTGGCATGCAGAATCGTCTGGTCCACCGTGAAGGATAGGGCTTCGCCATTGAGGGTCAAGCTTTGGATGATCTGCTCGCCGTACTCGTTTGGGGCGTAGTTCTCCACCTTGTCACCGATGGCACGGTCGGGGAACTTGGTAGGGATATTAGCCATGTTGGAAAGCATACTTCCAGGCTGGAAGGCATTCCAATAGAGATGAAAGAAGACCTCGTGAAGGTCGTCAGGGCTGTTGTTGGTGTAGGTCAGGCTGAGGTCTCCCGCGAGCTGGTGCTTGGTGTCATCCAAATCCACTTGAATGTGGTAGTCGACGGCTTGTTGCCAATACTGGGCGAGGCTGGGAAAGCTGATCAGGCCCAAAAGGGCAACGAGGAAGTGCTTCATGCGGGGGTCAGTCGTTTAAGGGACGGGTGTGGGCCAAGCGGGGGCCTTTTTCGGTAAGTTCGAGGGTGCAGGTTTCGTTTTCGGAGTCGTGTTCCAAAAATAAGCGGTAGCCGCCCTGCGCCGCTTCCGTCAATAGGGTCTTCTTCTCACCCAAGGTCACCAGGGGTCGGGTGTCGTAGCCCATCACATAGGGCAAGGGGATGTGTCCCACGGAGGGGAGAAGATCAGCCATGAAGACCACCTGCTCGCCGCGGTACTCCAAGATGGGACACATTTGGGCATCCGTGTGGCCGTTCACCACGAACGTGTCAAAACCCAAAGGGGTGCTGATGCGCTGCTGGCCTTCCGGGGCATCGATGAAGGCCAGTTGGCCGCTCTCTTGAAGGGGCAAGATATTTTCTGCGAGGAAGGAGGCTTTTTCACGCGCATTCGGCTCAGTAGCCCATTTCCAGTGGCGTTCATTCGTCCAATAGGTTGCCTGCGTGAAGACGGGACGCAAACCTTTTTCGGTGCGCTCCACGGCGCCGCCCACGTGGTCAAAGTGCATGTGGGTCAAAAAAACATCCGTGATGTCGCGGCGCTGGAAGCCCAAGGCCTTCAAATTGCCGTCCAAGGTATCCGTGCCGTGGAGGTGATAGTGGCTAAAAAATTTGTCGTCCTGTTTGTTGCCTATGCCCGTATCCACCAGGATGAGGCGGTCACCGTCCTCCACCAACAGCGAGCGCATGGCCCATGTACAGAGATTGTTTTCATCGGCGGGGTTGGTGCGCTGCCAAAGTTGCTTGGGAACGACCCCAAACATGGCGCCGCCGTCTAATTTGAAAAATCCAGTGTTTAACGAGTGCAACTTCATAGGGCGAAGCTAAAAAAGAAAGGGCCGTCCCCCGACGGCCCTTCCCAACCTAAACTTACGAACGTGTCTAAACGCACTAGAACACATTTTTCGTCTTTCAAAAGCTGTGCCATTTGGGGTGGCTTGAATTATTTCTTCCGCTTTGAGCGAAAAAATTCGGACATCAAGTCGCCACAGACCTCTGCTTCAATGCCCGTGGTGACCTGGGTTTTGGGGTGGAACTGACCACCCATGGTGCGGAAGCCCCGCTTCTCATCGCTCGCCCCGTAAACGATGCGGCCAATTTGGGTCCAAAAAAGAGCTCCAGCACACATGGTACAGGGTTCAAGCGTCACATACAGGGTGCAGTCCGGAAGGTATTTGGCCCCCAGGTAGTGGGAGGCCGCAGTGATGGCCTGCATTTCCGCGTGGGCCGTCACGTCGTGGAGCTGCTCCGTAAGGTTGTGCCCGCGCGCGATGATTTGGTTGTTGCTCACCACAATGGCCCCCACGGGTACCTCATCCGCCTCGTAAGCTTTGAGGGCTTCGCGGATGGCTTGGCGCATGAAATAAACGTCGTCAAACTCCATGGGGATAAAACTACGTAGCCCCACGGGCTTTTTTACCTTTGCACTTCATTTCACGACCATGTATCGTACACACACTTGCGGCGAACTGCGCCTTTCTCATGCGGGTCAAACCGTCACCCTAAGCGGCTGGGTCCAGCGCCGACGCGACTTTGGAGGCATGTCCTTCATCGATTTGCGCGACCGCTATGGACTGACTCAGCTCGCATTTAACGAAGGCGTTGATCCCGCTATGATGGAGCTCGCACGAACCGCGCAGCGCGAGTTTGTGGTACAGGCCACGGGCAAAGTGGTGGAACGTGAGAACAAAAACCCCCATATGCCTACCGGCGAAGTGGAAATTTGGGTAACCGAATTCAAGGTTCTGAACGGCGCCAAAACCCCTCCCTTCACGATAGAAGCGGAAACCGACGGCGGCGAAGAGCTGCGCATGAAGTACCGCTACTTGGACATCCGCCGCGCGCCAGTCCGTGAAAAATTATTGCTCCGCAACCGCATCAACATGTCGGTTCGGACCTACCTCAACGAGCTCGGTTTTGCGGACGTCGAGACGCCTTTCTTGATCAAGAGCACCCCGGAAGGCGCCCGCGACTTTGTCGTTCCTTCCCGCGTGCACCACGGCCAATTCTACGCGCTTCCCCAATCTCCTCAAACCTTCAAACAGCTTTTGATGGTCGCCGGCATGGACCGCTACTACCAAATTGTGCGCTGTTTCCGCGACGAAGACTTGCGCGCCGACCGCCAGCCGGAATTCACGCAGATTGACTGCGAAATGGCCTTTGTGGAGCAAGAAGACATTCTCCAAACGTTTGAAGGCCTCCTCAAGCACGTGATCCGCGATGTGCACGGCTTGGACGTGGGCGACATCCCCCGCATGACCTACGACGACGCCATGCGTCTCTACGGCAACGACAAGCCCGACATTCGCTTTGGCATGACCTTCGTCGAGCTCAACGACCGCGTTCAAGGGAGCGGCTTCCCCGTGTTTGACAACGCGGAATTGGTGGTGGGCATCAAGGTTGACGGCTGCGCCAGCTATACCCGAAAGCAACTCGACGCACTCACCGACTACGTCAAGCGCCCTCAGCTGGGCATGTCCGGCCTCATCTGGATGAAGGTGGACGAGCACGGACAAGCTACATCAAGCGTCAATAAGTTCTTTGACGAAGCCGCCTTGGCCGGCTGGGCGGAAGCCTTTGACGCCAAGGCCGGCGATTTGGTACTGGTCCTCGCAGGCAACGCGAACAAGACCCGAAAGGCTTTGAGCGAACTGCGCATGCATTTGGCCCAAGACCTCGGCCTTCGCAAGCCGGACGTCTTTGCCCCCCTGTGGGTGCTAGACTTCCCCTTGCTCGAATGGGACGAAGAATCCGGCCGCTGGTTCGCCATGCACCACCCCTTCACGAGCCCCAAGCCCGAAGATATTCCCCTCATCGACAGCGATCCCGGTGCTGTGCGCGCCAACGCCTACGATTTGGTTCTCAACGGCAATGAAATTGGTGGCGGCTCCATCCGTATCCACGACCGTGCCCTCCAGCAGCGCATGTTTGACCTGCTCGGCTTCAGCAAGGAAGAGGCCTTGGAGCAGTTTGGCTTCTTGATGAACGCCTTCGAATACGGCGCCCCTCCCCACGGCGGCATCGCTTTTGGTTTTGACCGCTTGGTGGCGCTCATGGGCGGCGACGAGGTCATCCGCGATTACATCGCTTTCCCGAAAAACAACGCCGGCCGCGATGTGATGATTGACGCTCCGTCCCTCATCAACCCCACGCAGCTGACCGAACTCTCATTGGGCGTCACTCCGGAAAAGCCGGCATGAAGCACAGCCTGCAGCTCTGGATCCGACGTATTCTGATTTGGCGGGCTCAGCACCTGCCCATGCAGCATTTCATTTTTGTCCTGAGTATCCTAGTCGGACTCATCTCGGGCCTGGTCGCCGTGGTTTTGAAAAACTCGACCCATGCCATTCAAACCTGGATTCGGTCAGAGCGGTTTGAGGATTATTACCAACTGTACTATTTCGCCTTCCCGCTGGTCGGCATCCTGCTCACGGTCGCTTTAGTCCGTGTGTTTAAGCTTCGCGCCGGCGAGGGCATTCCCTCGGCTATTGAAGCCATTTCGCGCCAAGGAGGCATCATCCCGCGTTCCCGCATGTATACGTCCTTCTTGACGTCCGCCGTCACGGTGGGCTTCGGGGGATCGGTCGGATTGGAGGGCCCCGCGGTCGGCACCGGATCGGCCATTGGCTCCAATTTGGCCCGCTGGATGCGTTTGGGCTTCAAGCAGCGCATCTTACTGATTGCCTGTGCTACCGCCGGGGCCATCTCTTCCATCTTTGGTGCCCCCGTGGCGGCCATCATTTTTACGTTAGAACTGTTCAGCATCGACTTGACGCTGAGCTCGCTGGTGCCCTTGCTCTTGGCTTCGGCTACGGGCGCCCTGACCGGTTTGATGACCAGTGACGGCAGCAAGCTTTTCTATGCGGAGGGCATTGAGGCCTTTGATCCCGTGAATTTGCCCTACTACCTCTTGCTGGGCGTGGCCTGTGCGCTGGTCTCCTTGTATTTCAAACGGGTGTTTGCGCTTTCGGGCCGCCTCGTGATGCGCTGGGACAACCCCTGGGCGAAGGCGCTAACGGGGGGAGTGCTGCTGGGTGCGCTCATCTTTGTGATGCCCCCGCTGTACGGGGAGGGATTTGGTACGATTCAATCCGCCCTCAAAGGAGAAGATTGGTCCATCTTGTCCCAGAATTGGCTCGGCGTAGAAGCCCACAATTTGCTGTGGAGCATTGGCCTGCTCGTCGGCTTGCTGCTGCTCAAAGTCACCGCCGCTTCGCTTACCGTGCACGCAGGCGGAGTGGGCGGCATGTTTGCGCCTACGCTCTTCATGGGCAGCATACTGGGCCTCATTTTTGTGCGCAGCCTCGAATTCGCCGGCATTGACGGCCTTCCCGTCGTGCACTTTGTGTTGATTGCCATGGCGGGCTTGATGGCTGGAACCATGCACGCACCGTTGACGGCCATCTTTATGATTTCGGAAATCGGCGGAGGCTATCCCTTGATCCTTCCTTTGATGATGACCTCGGCCTTGTCGTTCTTCTTGACCCGAAGCTGGGATCCGAACAGCATCTACACCGAATACCTCTCCCAACGCGGTCGGCTTTGGACCCAGTCCAAAGACAAAGCTGTCCTGACTTTGATCAATATGGAGGATGCCTTGGAGCGGGATTTGGAAACCTTGGAGCCAGACAGCACCCTTCCCGAATGCCAGGCGGCCCTCGCTCGGTGCCACCGGAATCTTGTGGCCATTTTGGAGGATGGTCGCATGGTCGGCTACATCACGTGGGAAGATGTTTGGCGTGCCCAGCGGGAAGACCATGTAGAGGAAATCACGGCCAAAGACGCGATGAAGTCGGCCCCCGCTCGGGTTCAATTCAGCGATCCGATGGAATTGGTTTTGACCCAATTGGAAAAGACGGGCATGTGGTACCTCCCTGTCTATGACCAGGGTGCATGGATTGGACTGGTCTCCAAATCCAGGCTCTTCGAAGCCTACCGAAAGCAAATTCAAGATCTTAGTCACGAAGCCTAATCCGCAGGTCGCGCTCCCGCATTTCTCCCCTCCTTTGTGCGTCGAGCAAACAAGCTGGGAACCCCCGGTGTTATATTTGAAGCACAAGGGTCGCCTAGGGCCTTTTTAAACATTGACTTCACCTCCTATATGGTTCGTTTCTCCCGCTTTTTTACGCTCCTCTCTGCCGCCACGTTTAGCCTCGCTGCTTGGGGCCAAACCCCGGATTATGTGGAAATGATGCAAGACCACAGCATCAATTTTTATGATGTGGTCGATGCATTCAATTCCCATTGGGAAGGTCAATCGGTTGAAAAAGGTCGAGGCTGGAAGCAGTTTAAACGCTGGGAGGCATTCATGGAGCCACGCGTGTTCCCCAGTGGCACCCGCCCAGTCCCCCAATCACTGTACCAAGGCTACCTCGCTGGAGCTCAAGGAACCGCCACGTCTTCGGTCGGGGGTTTAGGGAACTGGAGCATCGTGGGCCCCTTTGATGGGAACAGCCTGAATGGCATCGGTCGCGTCAACGTCATTGCCTTCCATCCAACGCAAGCCAACACCCTCTTTGCGGGCGCCCCGGCGGGGGGACTCTGGAAGTCTACCGACGACGGCTTGACCTGGTCTACCAATACCGACCTGCTTCCCAATCTGGGCGTATCGGCTATTTTGATCGACCCAACGAATCCCTTGATCATGTACATCGGAACGGGTGACCGCGACGCCGGTGACACCTATTCCTTGGGGGTCATGAAGTCCACCGATGGTGGCTTAACATGGAATCCAACCGGCCTGAGCTTCAATCTTACCCAGTCTGCCCGCATTGTCGGCATGGCGATGCACAAGGACAGCACCCACCACCTTGTCGCGGCCACCCGAAATGGCATTCTACGCAGCTTGGATGGGGGCGCCACATGGACGACTGAAGCCGGCGGCACATTCGGCTGCCTGGTTCAAGTTCCCGGAACAAATAAACTTTTTGCCGGTACCAGTAGCAATGGCCGGATTTGGATGTCTACCGACTTCGGTGACACCTGGACCATGCTGACCAATGGCTTGCCTACGAACGCTGGACGCGTTGAATTGGCAACCACCACGGCAGATACCAACTACGTGTACGCGCTTTATGGGGCCAACAACAACGGCCTCTATGGCGTCTACCGCACCACCAACGGGGGAACCTCCTGGACCCAGCGTCATGGCGCTTCCCCTAACTTGCTCGACTGGAGCACCAACGGCTCAGGGTCTGGGGGCCAAGCATGGTATGACTTAGCCATTGCAGTATCACCTTTGGACAAGGACGTAGTTCTGACCGGGGGTGTCAATGTTTGGCGTTCGAACAATGGCGGCTCGAGCTTTGCACTCAGCGGCCACTGGTATGGCGGCGGCGGGGCCTCCTTCGTTCATGCGGATCACCATTGGATGATTTTCAAGCCAGGGACCAATGCCGTGTATGCCGGATGCGATGGCGGGGTATACAAATCCGCTTCAAGCGGTATGAACAACAGCTGGGTATCCCGCAATATCGGTTTATCCATCACCCAGTATTACAAAATCGGCACGACCGAAGCGGATACCACGCTCACCATCGCGGGAGCCCAAGACAACGGCACCCACCTCAACGACAACGGTTGGGACAAAGTGGGAGGTGGCGATGGAATGGACTGTGCCATCTCTGCGGCCGACGGAAACACGATGTACCGCTCGATCTACTACGGCGACTTTGACAAATCGACCAATGGAGGCATCACGTTTAACGCCCCTTTCAACCTTCCCCCTTCGGGAACGGGCAACTGGGTGACGCCCTTCTTGGCCAGCCGAATCAATTCCAATACGCTTTATGCGGGATTTACCAAACTTTGGAAGAGTACCAACGCCGGGGGCACCTTTAGTGCCACCAGTACCAACAATATCCAAGGTGCAAGCAATATTGACTGCATAGCAGAAGCCTTGAGCAACCCTAATGTGCTCTATGTCGGAATCGACGAACGTTTGTTCCAGAGTACCGACGGGGGCCAAACATGGACTTGGATTAGCTCTAATATTGGCAGCAGTTCGGTCATCACAGGTATCGCGGTCGATCCCTTGGATGAAAACCACGTTTGGATTAGCAAGTCCGGCTACTACGCAGGCACCAAGGTCTACGAAACGTTTAACGCTGGCGGTGCCTGGTACAACCGCAGTGGCAGCTTGCCCAACATCCCCGCCAACTGCATTGCCATTCAACCAAGCAGCAACGGCTTGGTCTACGTGGGAACAGACTTAGGCGTCTACTACCGCGACGCTTCCATGTCCGACTGGGTCCCCTTTATGCAGGGCCTTCCGAACACCATTGTCAACGACATTGAAATTCTTTCCAATGCGGGCAAGATTCGAATTGGCACCTATGGCCGAGGAGTTTGGGAAAGTCCTTTGGCCACCTTCTTTCAGGAGCGCCCCGAAGCGGACTTTAGCACCTCTCACCAAGCCCTCTGCAGTACCTCCGATACCGTGACGTTGACCGATGCATCGAGCAACTATCCCACCGCATGGAGCTGGACCATCTATCCTCAGACCTTTACCTATGTCAATGGCAGCAGTTCAAGCGACTCGGATCCACAAGTTGTCTTCACTGCTAATGGTCGCTACACGGTTCAATTGGTCGCCAGCAACGCCTATGGCAGCGACACGCTCACGCGTATTTCGTACATCCATGTGGGCGGCATCCAAGTTCCCGCTGGAGAGCAATTTGACGATCACCCCTTGGATGGCCGTTGGAGTACGGTGAATCCCGATTTTGGCCAAGGCTGGAACATCTCCACCGTCGGCAGCCAATATGTCTACAGCGCTGTTTTTGAGGGATTTGGCTATGGAAGTACGGGTCAAAAGGACGATTTGATTTCTCCCCCTTATTTGATCGACTCTGTAACCACCCTCGTATACGATTTGGCCTACCGACCATTGACGGGAGCGGCGTCAGACACCTTGAACATCTACATCAGTTCGGACTGTGGCAATACCTGGAATTTGCTCCGCCAGTATGTGGAGACGGGCAACAACAGCTTCGCCACGGGTAGCGCCATCACTACAGCTTTTGTTCCCAGTTCCAGCAGCGATTGGAACAGAGATACCATCCAGCTCGCTGGATATTCCGGCCAGGTGCGCTTCAAGTTTGAGGCCATAAGTGGTAATGGTAACAACATCTACTTGGACTGGCTTCTCCTTTTGACTCCCAATGTTGCAGCGCCTGTAGCGGATTTCTTTAGCGATACCACCACCTGTGTGAATAAGTCTACCACCATCTATTTCTCCGGAACCGGCCAAGGGGTAAGTTTCTCTTGGAGCTTCCCAGGCGGTACCCCATCAACGTCTACCTCGTACTACCCGCAGGTGAGCTATGCCACCGCAGGGGTAAAAAATGTGAGTTTGACCGTCACCAATAACCAAGGAAGCGCCACGGTGTCCAAGACGAGCTACCTCAGTGTCGCCAGTTTGTCGACCCCAAGTGTTAGCATCAGCGCAAATACAGCGACCGCTTGTGTCGGGGATACCTTAACCTATACAGCCAACCCGGTCAATGCGGGTTCCAACCCGGTCTACACCTGGAAGGTGAATGGACAACAGCGCGGTGGCAACTCGGCTAGTATCGATCTCTTCACCTTGAATACAGGGGATAGCATTCGCTGTGTCGTGACTTCTTCGGAGGATTGTGCGGCGCCCAAAAAGGTATCGTCCAACACGGTTATCGCCAACATTTTACCCCTTCCTGTGGTGACGGCAGGTACGTATTCAGCCGTCTGCGTTGGTGGTGCTCCGGTCAATTTGAGCGGCACGCCCGTTGGCGGCGTCTTCAGCGGTACCGGAGTGAGCAATGGCCAATTCTTGCCCACCACAGTCGGTCAAGGGGTCTATACCATTACTTACACCTATATGAATGCGAATGGCTGTGTGAACAGGGCTACGAGCACAATACAAATCCTCGCCGCGCCGAATGTATTCCTAAATTTCAACGTCGATGAGGTCTGCGCAGCGGACGCGCCCTTTGCCCCGAGCGGAGGCTATCCGGGCGGTGGAACCTACCTCGTCGACGGCGTAGCGGCTACCCAAATTCAGCCCAGTACTTTGACCTTGGGATGGCACTACTTGACCTACGTATACAACAATGGCACTTGTACGTCCGAACGTCTGGATAGTTTTGAAATCAAGGCTGCGCCCCCGGTTCCCACGGTTCAAGTCTTTGGCGGCGACTCGCTCTATTGTCCTCAAGCGGCCAATGGATGGACCATTCAGTGGTTAGACGCCAACCAAAATGCCATCTCCGGAGCTACCCAGCCCTGGTATGTGCCCGGCGCCCCAGGTACGTTCTATGCCCGCCTAAAGGTTGGACTGGGCTGCTTCCCCACCTCGAATGCCGTCGCTGTTACAAGCGTGGATGAGGTGGATATGTTTGCCCTCCGACTTTCTCCTAACCCCACCCAAGGCTGGGTAGATATCGAAACCGCAGCCATGCCCGGCGAGTCCTTTACGCTGCGGTGGACGGATGCCTCGGGAGCCCAACTTCATGAGGCGACCTACGTCGGAACAGGCCAAGTCATGCGCGTGCGCATGGATCTACAGGGTTGGTCCAATGGCGTCTACTTTTTGGAGCGATTGGGTGCCGACCATTCGTCCCGTCAACGCGTGGTGAAGTTTTAACAGGCCAACCCGCGCACGATACGCACAAAAAAACCCGCGGGAATGGCCCGCGGGTTTTTTCTTTTTGGGCACTCCGTGACCCTTAAGCCGTCACCATGTGGTTGAGCAGGCTGTTAAATAGGTCCAAGCCATCCGTATTCAAAAGGTTTGCATCGGCAGCGCGCTCCGGGTGAGGCATCATGCCCATCACGTTGCGGCCTTCGTTGCAAACACCCGCGATGTTCTGAATTGCCCCATTGGGATTTGCCGCATCGGTAATGGCCCCATCCGCTTCGCAGTAGCGGAACATCACTTGGCCCTGATCGTTGAGGCGCTTCAAGGTCTCTTCGTCCGCATGATAGCGGCCCTCGCCGTGTGCGATGGGGATTTTGTACACCCCGTTCTCCGCCAAATCTGCCGTCATCGGACTTAAAGGGGAGGCGGGCGTCAAGTACACATTCTTACAAATGAATTTATGGCTGTTATTGTGCAACAAGGCCCCGGGGACCAATTGACTCTCCGTCAAAATCTGAAAGCCGTTGCACACGCCTAAGACATAGCCGCCTTTCGCTGCGTGCTTCACCACTTCCTCCATGATGGGAGAGAAGCGGGCGATGGCGCCCGAGCGGAGATAGTCCCCGTAGGAAAAGCCTCCAGGGAGAACCACCATGTCTACACCCTGAAGGTCCCGATCTTTGTGCCAAAGCGATACAGTTTCACAGCCCAGGCCATCGCGCAGGGTATCGATCATGTCCTGGTCGCAATTGGATCCAGGGAAGGTGACAACGCCAAATTTCATGCAGCAAAGGTAGCCAATGAACGTACTTTTTTGAGTCCAAATCTCTGCTGATCAGCGCCCGATTCAGATTCGTCCGTTGGATTGGCCCAACAAGTTGCAGAGGCGGTACAAGAGGCGGCTTCCGACGTTCGCATCCCAGTCGCCTTCTGGGCCCGGAGCAACTTCATTCAGATCCAAGCCAATCAATTTACGCCCGGAAGCGAGCACCGCTTCGACCAAGTACAAGACCTGCTCAACCTCCAATCCTCCGGCGACCGGCGTACCGGTGTGAGGGCAAAGTTTGGGGTCAAGGCCGTCGATGTCAAAGCTCAGATAAACGTTTTGCGGGAGCTCTGCCACGATGGCCTCCACTTGATTGGCCCACGATACTCCGCGGTACTGGGCATGTTTGAGGTCGCGGTCAAAATACACGGCAATGCGATCGCCGAGCTCGGCCATCACCTCCAATTCCTCTTCGCAGTAATCGCGAATCCCAACTTGGACCAATTTGGCAATCCCCATGTGTTGCATCGCGTTGTACATAATGCTCGCATGGGAGAAGGTGAAGCCCTCATAGGCCCGACGCAAATCCATGTGCGCATCAATCTGCAAAATGCCCAACCCGGGGTGACGATCCGCCAAGGTCCGCAGGTAGCCCAAAGGAGTACTGTGGTCTCCGCCCAACAAGGCCACCAATTGGCCCTGATCGAGGTAGGTAGCAACTTGCGAAGCCACCCACTCCACCATGTAGGCACAGGCCGCTTCTATTTTTTCGTGATTCTTGGCCATGCGTTGCATGGGAAGCCCTTCACTTAAGGCTTCGAGGTAGGCTTCGGCGCGTTCGCGGTTGCGTTCGGATTTCGCCGCCAACTTGGCCGAGGTCGGCGCCATCCATAATCCCATCTTCCACGCATCCGCCACGGCGGGATCATACAGGTCAACTTGGGCTGATGCCGTACGGATCGCATCGGGCCCCTGGGCCGTTCCCGAGGCATAGCTCACCGTGACCTCCCATGGTACAGGAAGGATGACCACTTCCGCAGATGTGGCATCATAGGGCAGGCCATAGACTTGGCCGGGAGCGGCCAATCCATTGGGGTCGAATTGGGTCGATTGCTGCAGGCGCTTCGCCGCGCGCAAGGAGGCTGGATCTGAACTACTCACCGTACAAAAATAGGGGGCTCACCCATCACTCCCGCATTCGAAGCGCAAAGGCACGGCGGCGAATCTTTCCGCTGGGCGAGGTCCACTCTATTTCCCACAGCCAATCCGGACCAGGCGGGACAGGCAATGTGCACCACCAACTTCCCTGGCGCTCGACCACAGGTCCCACTTCCCAAGGGCCCGTTTGCCCTCCGCGCAGCGCCAACCAGCGTTCTCGAATGTGCCAAGCCCCCTCTTCCTCAAAACGGTAGGCTAAGGCTGGGCGTTCTGCGAAGGACCAGGACCGCTGGGTTAGCCATACCCGTCCAATGCCGTCCACTTCATCATCTTGAATATCCCAGCGGCCCGGGGATGCCGAATCCCCCGAAACGACCCATGTTTGAGCTGGGGTCCGAGTCCAAGACAATCCCTCGGCGATCGACGCGGAAGCTGCGGGGGCGGACTCCAGGGCGTCCAAAAGGAGGCCATCGCTGCGAAATAATCCTAAAAAAAGCGGATCTCCCAACGGAAAAAGAGCATGAAAAGCCCTCCTAATCTGGACAGAGTCCCCACGGGGATAGCGCTGGCTTGTCACACGGGGATCTTCGCTCCAGGCTAGGACCTCGTTTGGAAGCAGAAACGTACCCGCTTCCCCCAGCCGTCTCCATAACCCCCCTGAGGCGGCATCACTAAGAAAAAGCCCCCCCGCTTCCAGCACGTCGGAGGTGCGGTTGTGGATTTCGACAAAACGCGGTTCGTAGGGAAGAGGGTCCTCTAAAAATTCCGTCAGCACAAGTTCAAAGGGCTTGGGCGGCCTTGGCCACCCCCATCTGAGCTTCCCCAAACCAAGCGCTGCCCCGGCACAATCGCATGCACTCTCTGGGACAGGCACCGTCTGCATCACCCCGGGCTGAGGAGCTTGGCTCGGCATCCAATAACTCGTTTCCGGATCTAGATGGAGCCAGGTCCCCCCAGTAGAAGAAGGTAGTGTGGATGGCTCGATAGGGTGGTGCCAATCCACTCGAAGCGCTTGCTGGGCACCTGGGCGCATTTCCACACGAAGGCAAGGGGGTCCAGGCATATACTCGTTGGGGGGTCCTTCAGGGAGCTCGCCAAGGCTTGCCCCCCGCGCATCCCGGGAAGAATGCCAAAGCGCGGGAAGGCAACTTTGGGATGGATGCGGTGGTTCCAAACTATAGCCCCCCAGCGCCTTTTCCGGCGGGCGATGTTGGCTCGCGGCATAGGAAAGCGGTGCCACACGATGGTCCTCCTGGTCAAAGAGCGCCACCGCCGCCGCTTGGGGCAAATCGAGCGCTACGGGTATCCACAAAACCCCCGGTGGGATGAGCGGTTCTAAGGCCATGTCACCAAACACAACCGGAATTCCTGGGAAAATCCACACACTGGGAAGGGGCCAGCGACGCTGGTTCACCTGCAGTTCCCACCCGTCCCAACGCATGGGGAATGGGGCTTCAAGCACCCCCTCCAAAAAGGCCGTGGCAGGGGAATCCCCCGGAAGCAAGGGGGCGACCTTGCTGTGGACCTCCGTCCAATGCCACCGGACCGCGCCCCCAGGATCTTGGGTTTCCGACTTTCCCTGCCACCAGGTGGGACCAATGCGGATTTTATCCGTTCGGGTCGCCGTGTATCGGCATGCCCACATCAGCCCGCGAATTGGGGCCCCTAGACTATCCGGGAGGGATAAAACGGCCCCGGGCGGTTCTCCATCGATCCACCAAGTCAGCGTATACCGCCGATCTCGTCCATGAGCTACCTGCCAGTGGAGCGTCGATTCGGCCCGGTCAAGCAGTCCCACGGGACTTCGACAAAGCAGCACTTTTTCGCTCCCCTGCTCTCGATACAGAGAGAGCCCATCCTCCGTTTCGCCAAGACTGAGTACCCAGGAACTACCCCGGCCCTCCGAATGTCCCTTCACTTCAACATAGTTGGCGCTGGAAGGATTAAAAGCGAAATGCACCGTCCCCCCAACCATCCATACTTCGCCTAAGTTTGCCCGACGGTCCAGGGCACTGCTCCCTGCAGCGGGTGCGTCGAGGTGGAGCCACGTGCCCTGCCACTGAAAATGGCCCGTGTCCCCCGACGAGAGGGTCCGGTCTCCATGCGTCCACCGGAGTGTCCCACCAAAATCCGTCTGGCCCCGGGCCAGCAAGGGAAAGCCAAGAATGCATGTACAAAGTATCCCCAGTGCGATAAATCGGTCAAGGCAGGCGGTCATCGGAACGTGGTGCGCGGAAAGCGAGAAGAAGCATTTCATGAGGCGAGGCAGGTTACTTTTGTGCAGAATTAATAGCACACTGTCAGTTATGCGTTTAGCCCTTGTTGGTGCTACCGGAATGGTAGGGGAAGTCATGCGCGCCGTTCTTACAGAACGAAATTTGCCTATAACGGATTTTATCCCGGTGGCTTCGGCCAAATCTGCAGGCCAAACCTTAACCTGGAAAGGCAAGGATTACCGTGTGGTTACCCCAGAAGAAGCCGTCGCCCTAAGGCCCGACGTGGCCATATTTTCTGCGGGCGGAGACACATCTCTGACCTGGGCGCCGAAATTCGCAGAAACGGGGTGCTACGTCATTGACAACTCCTCCGCCTGGCGCATGGAACCTCACATCCCCCTGGTGGTGCCCGAGGTCAATCCCGAATCCCTAGATATGGATTCCCGCATCATTGCCAATCCCAACTGCTCTACCATACAATTGGTCATGGTGCTCAAGCCCTTGCACGCGCTCTATCCTATCAAACGCGTGATTGTTAGTACCTATCAAAGCGTGACAGGTACGGGGAAAGCCGCGGTGGACCAGCTCGAAAATGAGCGCCAAGGGCGTGATGGCGCCATGGTCTACCCCTATGCCATTGATAAAAACTGCTTGCCGCATTGCGACGTTTTCTTGGACAATGCCTACACCAAGGAGGAGATGAAGCTCACGCATGAAACGAAGAAGATTTTGAATGACGCCTCCGTTTTGGTTTCCGCTACGGCTGTGCGTGTCCCTGTTCAGGGGGGGCATTCCGAGGCCGTGAACATTGAATTTGTCGGTGAGCGTCCCTCGATGGAGGCCGTTCGGGCTTGCTTGCGTGAATTCCCAGGCGTGACCGTTTTGGATGATCCTATGGCTAAGTCTTATCCCATGCCTCGTTTTGCGGAGGGCCAAGACGATGTCTTTGTCGGCCGAATCCGCGAAGACCATAGCCACCCTCAGGCCATGAATTGCTGGATTGTTTCCGACAATTTGCGCAAAGGTGCCGCCACCAATGCGGTCCAAATTGCAGAAGAATTGCTGCGCCGCGGAAAACTTCGGGCCTAATTATTGTTAATCCTAATGCCGCACTCCGCGTCATATCCCTAAATGCGAACGAATTGAAACACGCAAAACTCCTTTTGGCCTTCCTTTTCACCCTGAGTTCTTGGGCAATTGTGGCCCAGACTACAGTCACAGGCAAGGTGGTGGATGCTGAATCCAACGAGCCCATCATCGGTGCCGTGATTTCCTTCATGCAGATGAATGGAGGCGACCGCCCCACTCTCAAGCAGGTTGGAGCCACAGATGTGGAAGGAAATTTCTCAATTAGCTTACCCACCGGGACCCGAGGCTTCACTATTTCCTCCTTTGGTTATGCGCCCTCGCGTCAAAGCATGCAAGGAACATCTGGAGTACAAGTAAATGTGGGCACTGTAAAATTGGCTCTGGATGCCTCCGTGGTACTCCAGCAGGCTGACGTCGTGACGGAAGGCCCCGCCATGCTCAATGGCCTGGATCGTAAGGTTTACGACGTGGCCGGCGACCTGCAAGTGGCCAGTGGTACGGGTACGGACATTCTCAGACAGGTTCCCAACGTGACCATGGACATCGACGGAAACGTAGCCCTTCGCGGCGATGAAAACGTCACCATTTTGATTGACGGCCGTCCCGCCTCCCTTATGGGTTACCAAGGCTCCAATGCCTTCGACCGTCTCCCTGCAGGCATGGTTCAGCGTGTCGAAGTCATCACCAATCCAGGCGCCAAATTTGATGCACAAGGCACCGGCGGTATCATCAACATTGTTACGAAGAAAGGCAAAGAGCTCCCCTTGAATGGCTCTATTCAAGCGGGCATTGGAACGCGCAACAAATACAATCTAGGGGGCAATGTATCCATCCCGGTGGGCAAAGTCCGAGTCAATGCCTCCATCGGAGGCGACGACCGTCAAATGTCCTCCGGTGGCTACACCTATCGGTCCTACTTCTTCCCGGACTCGCTTTACAAAACCACGGAAGAGTCCATGGGTTTGCGTCGTAATGTGGGCACGAATGCACGCATAGGCATTGACTGGAATATTCAAAACAAGCATTCCGTGGGTTTCTCTCTGGGTGCAGACCGAAATACGGGTGTAGATTGGGATTCGGCCTATTTTGAAAACATTGGCAAGGATGGCATCCCCGCGAAAGCCATTCAATTCACGGACCAAACGAGCAGCCGCCAAAACCAAAACGCCTCCTTTCACTATGAGCGCAAGTTTGCCGATGAAAATAAAAAGTGGACGGCCGATGCCAACTACTCTTGGGGCAACGACCACGACATCGACGATAACTACTTTACGGTAGATCCGCTGTATCCAGCGGCCTTTACCTACGGCGCATATCTGCAACGCTTTGATGTCCCTGGAAACTCCAAGCGCATGAACGTTCAAACGGATATAGAATGGCCTTTGAACGAGAAAGCACGCGTGGACTTTGGCTGGAGAACTTCCCAGAGCGCCAATGTGGAAGTGCGCACTGCCTCGCAACTTCCAGAGCTCTTCTCATCGAGCTTTGTAGCGGACACATTGCGGAGTTTCTTCACCGACATGAACCAGGTGACCCACGCTGGCTATGGAACGTTTGGTTACGTGGTATCCCCCAAATGGAAGGGCCAAGTGGGCTTGCGCTACGAAACGGCCTTGATCGACATCGTGCTTCGCGACAGTTCCGTTTTGCAACGTTCGTATCCTGGTCTTTTCCCCAGTGCATATTTGACCTACAGCCCGCGTCGGGGCCTCGACATTCAAGCGAGCTACTCCATGCGGGTCAACCGTCCTGATGGCCATTGGGGCGGTAGTTTGAACCCAAACATCGACTACTCCAACCCGAGCGGACTGCGCAAGGGCAACCCCGATCTCAAGCCCGAATACACCCACTCCATGGAGTTAAACGTGGTGCAGTTTGGAAAGTGGGGTTCCTTGTCCGGATCCGTGTACGGACGTCACACGATCAACATGATGTCACGCTACATGGAACCCTTGCCAAGCGGAGTATTGATGATGACTTGGCTCAACTTCAACACGCGCGACAACCTAGGCTTAAGCACCAATGCCATGTTGCGCTTCAACAAGGTGGTACAGCTTCAGGCCTCAGCCGATGCTTATTATTCCGTCATCAATGGGGAAAATGTTGCGGGGGGTATCCTTCAGAGCGGATTTGGATGGCAGGGGCGCAGCAATTTGATGCTCAATCTCCCAAAAGAACAGCAAATCCAAATCACCTACAACCAGTGGGGCGCAGGACCTACCGGTCAAGGCTTCCGTCGCGGCATTCAGTTTATTGATTTGGGCTACAAAGTGGACTTCCTGAATAAACACTGGACCCTTTCTGCGCGTTTAAGTGATGTGTTTAACCAACGCCGCTTCCGCTACGATCAGTACACGCCTTTCATCGATGTAGAATTTATGCGTCGACGTGAAAGCCGAATTGGATTCCTAACCCTGCAGTACAACTTTGGTAACCCCGATCGCTCGCGCGGTATGCGCGGTGGGCGAGGTGGTGCTTCAGGAGGCAGCATGGACATGGGTGGCGGCGATATGGATCTCTAAATGAAGCGCTGGACCCTTACGGCCTTCGCGGCCCTTACTCTTTCTTGCCAAGGCCAACCCGCTGTGGTGGACGTTCCGGCCAACACCCCTCAAATGAACGCAACAATGGAAACAGCTATTCTCGCCAGTGGGTGCTTTTGGGGCACCGAGTATTTCTTGAAACGCATAGACGGGGTGGTTTCCACCACAGTCGGCTACACCGGTGGCTTCGTGGAGAACCCCACCTATGAGCAAGTATGTACCAAGCGCACCGGTCATTATGAAGCGACGGAAGTCGTCTTTGATCCGAGTAAAACAGACTACGAAACCATCTTGCGGATGTTCTTTGAGACGCATGATCCGACCCAAACCAACGGCCAAGGGCCCGACATTGGTCCGCAATACCGCAGTGCAATTTTTTACTTAGACGCGGCCCAAAAAGCGACGGCCGAAAAACTCATTGCCCTACTCCGGGCCAAAGGCTATTCCGTGGCGACGGAGTTGCTCCCCGCTGCCCCATTTTACTCCGCGGAGGGCTACCACCAGGATTACTACGACAACAAGGGGGGAACACCCTATTGCCACGGATACCGTCCGTTGTTCTAAGCGTTTGATTACTTGTTGAAAACTCCCGCATCGTAGCGGGCTAGGATGCGATTTTGGTCGGTATCTTGAGCCTACGATGGCGATTTTACACTATGCTTTAGAGCGACATATTTTCCACCTTCTTTTTCAGGAAGATAGCGTCGACGTACCCGGTTTTGGCCGGCTTGAAGCACAGCGATTCGGGGCTGAAATCCAGCTGCAATCGGGCTTGTTTTTGCCGCCCGCCCGCCGACTCAGCTTTAGCCCCATCGCGGGAAAAAGCGACGTATTGCTCAATCACCTCGTTCGCTACGAAGGGCTCTCTGCCTCGGATGCGCGTGCTGCCATGGCGCAAGCTGTTAGCACTTGGAATAGAACCCTGCTCGAAGGGAAGCGCCTCCGCCTCGAAGGCTTGGGGTCTTTCTCCAAAACAGGTCTGCAGTGGGTCTTCCAAGCATCGATCGAGTCCAACTTCCTGCCCGAAGCCTATGGCCTCCCCATTTTCCGTGTGACCCCCTTGTCCCAGCGCGTGGACCATTCCGCCGACGCCGGGTATGCACTACCTGTTCCGCAGGTCATCAAACGCCGCGAACAATGGCTTGCCCCCTTCCGCGCCGCTGCCGTGGTGGCTGGAGCGATCAGTTTGATGGCTCTGGGGACCACCAAATCCGACTTCCGCGACATGGTCCAGAATGCGTCGTTCCGCCCGCAATGGGATACCATGGCAGAAAACGTGCGTTCCTGGTTTGAGGCCGATCCGGTCGAGGAGGTCGTGGCCGACACCTTTGGCACGCAAGAAATGCCCAATCTCGACTTCCTCGAAGAATCTACCTCGGACTTAGCCGTCGCGGAATCCCCCGCAGCAGACTTGCCCATAGCAGAATCTAAAGCTGTCAGTCCTGCCAAGGCTACGGCAAAAAAGAGTGAATTCGCGCTTGTCGTTGGTGCCTTTTCAGACATCCGCAACGCAGAACGCCTCGCGGCAGACCTCCAAAAAGCAGGCTACCCCGCGAAAGTCCTACGCGCCAAAGTCGGCCTCACGAAAGTGGCCCTTCGTACCTTTGCCAACCGCGATGCGGCTCAAGCAGCCAAAGAAGAGGCCAAAGTGGCCTTTCCAGCGGTTTGGATCTACAGTGAATGAAGCAGAAGCCCGCCTCCGACTCGCTCGCCGTCATGACGGAAATCGTTCTCCCGAACGACACCAACAATTTGAATAACCTCTTTGGTGGTCAACTCCTTAGCTGGATGGACCGCTGTGCGGCGATTTCCGCTCACCGCCATTGCCGGCGAACGGTCGTCACGGCCACGGTGAACCATGTCTCCTTCAAGCAAGCCATTCCCCAGGGTGCGATCGTCACGATGGAAGCAAAAATCAGCCGTGCGTTTACCTCGTCGATGGAGATTTTTGTCGATGTCTACACAGAGGATCAGCGCGGTTCAGGAGAGCGCACCAAGTGCAATGAGGCCATCTACACCTTTGTTGCGGTGGATCAATTGGGAAATCCCATTGAAGTTCCCGCCGTATTGCCCGAGACAGACCTTGAGAAACAGCGCTTTGAAGGCGCCCTTCGCCGTCGACAACTTGCTCACATTCTATCGGGGAAGATGAAACCGGAGGACGCCACGGAGCTCAAAGCTCTGTTCTTTCCTCCCGCCTGAGTTCGCTTAGGCTACCCACCAAGCGGCAGAAAATGCCGCCAGCAATAAACTGATATCCAGAAGTCGAATCATCCAAGCCCGCTTCATGTAGGTCTGGAGGTTGACCATGTGGGGTGCTGCAAACACCGCCAGAATAGCTGAAGCGTGCACGCTGGGGCCCTGCCAGGCATACAACACAAAGGCCCACACCACACCTATCCAGCTTAATAGAAGTCCTCGACGCTTGGCTTTTTTTGCGGAGGTCAAGGCTCGCACGGTCTCCCCAAGAGCCAAAATGAGCCACAGGATCAACACCATGGATCCTGGCCCTGGGAGGTGCCAGGAAACCGGCGAGATCGCCAGGGTTTCAAGTTCCGTCTTCCATGTTTGGCCCTGCATGGTCCAAAACACCCCCATCAAGGCAAGACCAATGGCCCACGCCCCCGCAATTTGCAAATAGGTTCGTGTCGATTGACGGGGATTTCCCGCGCGCAACGTCCAAAGTGCCGGGAGGATTGATGACCACCATGCGGCTGAAAACACCCCAAGAAGAGCCGAGTATAAGCCCAGATTGGATCGAGAAACCAAGCCGTTCTTCCGCTCGTCGCCCAATTCATAGGCCATCGCCAGCCAAACCGCCCAAAGCATACTAACCCATGCATGCTCCAAACGAATGCCCCGGGGATGCGTGGCTAAAAGGATAACAAACCAATACCAGCCCAGAACATAGTTTGTCTTGAGGTAGCGGCTGCGGTATACGAGTACGACATTGATAAACCACGCGGCGAGGCCCACAAGTCCGGGCGTTATCCAGAAGCCCCAAGAACTGGCCGCTACGGCATCGAGCACCAAGAAATTGAACATCGCTGTGAGTCCCGCGGCCAACACAAAGAGGACCACGGCAATGCCGGGATGCGGATTTCTGAAAATATGACTTGCTTGGCGCACGCTATGGTGTAAATTTGCCTAAAATTAATAGGACTGTTATGCCCCTCCGTTCGTTTTTTGAAGGCCTTGGTGAATTTCTTGAGTGGACCCTCCAAATGCTTCCCTTCATAGGTAATTCTGCGAACTACCTCTTCATGGCCATTGGTGCTGGATTGGGCATCTACTGGATTCGTGAAATGCGTAAACACCAGAAAGCAGGCCAAAACTAAATCGTTTCCATTCGATCAATGGAAAAAAGCCGCCCAGTGGGCGGCTTTTTTTGTGCTATGACTCAACGCAGACCCAGGTCTACGCCAATGTCGTTGCGGCGGTAGGCCCCATCAAATGAAATTTGATCCAGGCGTGCGTAGGCTTTCTCAAGTGCCTCTGCTGGGTCCAGAGCCATCCCGGTAGCACAGAGGACACGACCCCCATCTGTGATAATCTCACCCTTCACTTCCTTCGTCCCCGCTTGAAAAACCATCACCCCGTCGATGGCTTCATCAAGTCCATGAATGGGTTTTCCTTTTTCATAGGCCTCCGGGTAGCCGCCAGAAACCTGCATGACCGTGCACGCGGAATGCTGACTTTGAGCCATGGGGCGTGTCAACAAACTCTTTGAGGCGGCGTCCACGAATAGGGGAAGGAGATCCTCCTCCACCCGAGGAATCACGACTTCCGTCTCGGGATCCCCTAAACGGCAATTGTATTCAATCACTTTAACCCCTTTGGCCGTGTGGATTAAGCCAAAGAAAATAAAGCCCACATAATCCAACTTCTCGTGGGCCAACCCTTGGATGGTGGGTTGTATGATCTGAGTGAGCACCTCTTTCTTGACATGGTCCTGCACAAATGGAACAGGTGAAACGGCCCCCATGCCCCCTGTGTTTAGGCCTTGGTCTGCTTCGCCGATGCGCTTGTAATCCTTCGCCTCTGGCATGAGCATGAAGTCCTTGCCATCCGTGAGGACAAAGACCGAGAATTCGATGCCCTCAAGAAACTCTTCGACCACTACACGGGAAGAGGCCGCCCCAAACTTGGCTTGGCCAAGCATCGCATCCATTTCACGCAGAGCATCCGCCAAATTATCCAGGATTAAAACCCCTTTGCCCGCGGCCAATCCATCTGCTTTGAGGACATAGGGCGCGTCAATGGTGGCAAGGTATTGCTTGGCCTCTTCGAGCTGGTCTGAGGTAAACGTTCGATGCCCTGCGGTGGGAATGCCATGGCGGCGCATAAACTCCTTGGAAAAATCCTTGGACCCTTCCAATTGAGCGGCTTCGGCTTTGGGGCCAATGACATGGATGTGGGAGAGTTCCGGGCTCGTCGCAAAAAAGTCTGCCAGACCTGCCACCAGCGGATCTTCCGGGCCAATGACCACCATATCAATATTTTCAGCGGTGCAGAAATGTGTCAAGGCATCCCGATTCTTCCAATCGACCGCGACACACGTGCCATATGCCTTCATGCCTGGGTTGCCCGGGGCGATAAAAAGCTGGTCCATCATGGGCGATTGAGCCATTTTCCATGCAAGGGCAGATTCGCGGCCCCCGGAGCCTAAGAGGAGTACATTCATCATCATTGGATTTGATGCCAAAAGTACGACCCTCCATTTGCACGATTCGGTCGTAAACGACTATAAACGTTTAAAACGCTTTTAAACCAAAATCCCACCCAGGCCTCGTTCCAGCTATGCAGTGCAGCACACTCCTTCGTATCTTCTCCCCATGGATTCCATACACCTCTATCCCTTAGACCTAGGCATCATTGTGGTGGCCCTTGTCGGCATGGTTGCCCTGGGCATTTGGGCCGGTCGGTCGGCCGAAAAATCCCTCGAAGGCTACTTCTTGGGCGGACGAAACTTACCCTGGGCCCTAGCCGGCCTGTCCATGGTCGCTACCACCTTTGCGGCGGACACCCCCCTCGCCGTGACGGAAATCGTTGGAATGGATGGCATCAGCGGCAACTGGCTATGGTGGAATCTCCTCGCCGGCGGTATGCTCACGGCCGT
>DFSS01000016.1:0-28255 GCA_002381225.1 Flavobacteriales bacterium UBA3431
TCAACTAAAGGCTTCCAATTTTTTAACAAAGGTGGCCGCCAGGGCATCCGCCTCTTCTTGGCTGGGCGCTTCGGTGTAGATCCGAACGATAGGCTCCGTATTCGACTTGCGCAAATGCACCCACGTGGTTTCAAAGTCAATCTTCACCCCATCAATGGTGGACGGCTCATGTACCGCATATTCCGAAGCCACGGAGGCCAATAAACCATCCACATCCAAGCTGGCCGAAAGGGCGGCCTTTTCCTTGGCCATGAAGTAATCGGGATAGGAGGCGCGGAGCTCGGAAACCTTCATCTTTTTCTGGGCCAAATGGGTCAAAAAGAGTGCAATACCCACCAATGAATCGCGGCCATAGTGCAATGCTGGATAAATAATCCCCCCATTGCCTTCGCCACCAATAGTAGCGTGTTTGGCCTTCATTTCGGTTACCACATGCACCTCACCCACGGCGCTCGCCGAATAGGTGGAGCCATGACGAGCTGCCACATCGCGCAAGGCACGCGAAGAGGATAGGTTGCTCACACAATGTCCAGGACGTTTGGCCAGGAGATAGTCGGCCACCGCGACCAAGGTGTATTCCTCGCCGAAGAGTTCGCCATTTTCACTCACGAAAACCAATCGGTCCACATCGGGATCCACGACCACTCCGAGGTCGCATTTTTTCGCAGGCACTAGGGCACAGATATCATCTAAATGCTTGCGAAGAGGTTCTGGGTTATGAGGAAATCGTCCGTGGGGCTCGCAATACAGCAACTCTTGACGGGTTACGCCCAGTGCATCCAGCAGTGCAGGGACCGCAATGCCGCCGGTCGAATTCACAGCGTCCACGGCTACGCGGAAATTCGCTTGGCGTATCGCTTCGACATCCACATCCTCTAGAACCAAAATGCTCTGAATATGCCGATCGATCGCATCGTGAACGGGGATCACTTCGCCCATTTCATGAACCGGGGCGTACTCAAACCCTCCCGCTTGCACCCGAGCAAGAATTTGGGCCCCATCTTCGGCGGATAAAAATTCGCCGCGGGCATTCAGCAACTTCAAGGCATTCCATTCGACCGGGTTATGTGACGCTGTGAGAATGATGCCACCATCGCATCCCTCCCAGGGCACCATGACCTCCACCGTGGGGGTGGTAGACAGCCCAAGGTCCAACACATCGATGCCCATGGACACCAAGGTGCTTACCACCAAGCTTTGAATGGCCGGACCGGAAGGGCGCGCATCACGACCAACCGCCACCTTCAACCGGTGGTCTCCAGGGGCGACGGATTGCAGCCATGCCCCGTAAGCGCTGGCAAAGGCCACGGCGTCTTGGGGGGTCAAATTTTCTCCGGCGATACCGCCGATGGTGCCTCGGATACCCGAAACAGAAGTAATGAGTGGCATATGGCCTTGTTTTTGCGTTGCTTTGCAACAAAATTAGGCGGGAAAAGCTCCCCCACCCGGAATGTTTAAAAACCGGTGGAAAACGCTTGAAAGTCCAAGGAGAAATCCGGGCTTCAAGCGCGTAGCTTCAACGTAGAAAGGCAGCTCATGCGCGAAGACGAATCTGATTCTCTCATCCAGCGGTTTGAAGACCAAATCCGACTTAACCAGTCGGGGTTCTTTGACGTGGATGAACTGGAAGAAATTGCCGACTACTACTTGGAGACCGGCCAGCTTCAGCGCGCCCTTTTGGCCATTGACCTCGGGGGGGATCTGCACCCCTATGCGACCACCTTTGCGGTCAAGCGTGCCCGCTACCTCGTCGCTTCCCACCAGCTGGATTTGGCCAAAGAAGCCATTCAACATGCCGAAGAGCTCGCGCCCAACCACCCTGATTTGGAGTGGGTACGCGGACAATGGCTGATGCGCTTGGGCAAGAACAGCGAAGCCATTCAGGCGCTGCGCAAGGCCCTACAGACGGCGGAGGACCCCTTCCCCATCCAAGGACACCTCGCGAGCCTCTACACGGCGATGGGCCAATTTCACCACGCCGTGAAAGTGCTCAAAGCCATGATTCGCGAGGAGCCCAAAGACGACCATCTCCTGTACATGCTGGCTGCCAACTTTGACATGGCGGGCCAAGACGACAAAGCCATTGAGTGGTTCAAAGGCTACCTAGACCAATACCCCTACAGCGAAACAGGCTGGTACCATCTAGGAGCCGCCTACTTCCGCTTGGATGACTGGGACAAGGCCCTTGATGCCATGGACTACGCCTTGGTCATTGACGAGAATTTTACGGCGGCACACTTTGACCGCGGCCGCATTTTAGAAGAACAAGAGAACTACGCTCAGGCATTGATTGCCTTCCAAAGTGCGATGGACACCGACGACCCCAACGGCTACACTTGGTACCGCATTGGGGTCTGCCAGCAGGCATTGGGTCAGGCGGAGGAGGCCATCGAATCGCTCAAGCTTGCGACAAAGATGGACGAGGATTTGGACGAAGCCTGGATTGAATTGGCCATCCTTTTCGGCGAAAACGGACGGCTCTTTGAGGCCATTCAGCACGCCAAAAAAGCCCTATCACTGGATCCCGATAACCCTGACTACTACCTCGTCGCGTACGACCTCTACACGCAGCTCGGCTTGCTCTTGGAAGCGGAGAAAATGCTGAAAATGGTCCTGAAGAGTTTGCGCATTGAAGAACCGGCGGGCCTCTTGGAATACGCCAAAAGCCTGCTCGAAATGGACCAAATCGATGCCGCCCATTCGGTGCTACGTATGGGCCTCGAGCGCTACCCTGACTCGCCTGAAATGTGGGCCATCTACTGCGGGTTCTTGTATGCGATTCAGGAGATGACTCTAGCGGCGAACCACCTCAAAGAAGCTTTGTTGCGCTACGGAAGTTCCTTTTCGACGCATCTGTACGCTCATTACCCCAAACTTGCCGAGGACCAACACGTCCGCGACGCCATCACCAAGCACCTCCCTCACGCATGACCTTTTTTTGGACCCTATTGAAAGGCCTCGCTATGGGGGCCGCCGATGTCGTACCCGGAGTTTCCGGAGGCACGGTCGCCTACATCACCGGCATTTACCAACGATTGCTGGACGCGATTTCGGCCGTGGGTCCGACGGTGTGGAAAGCTTTCCGGCAAGGGGGCATTTCCGGGGCGTGGAAAGCCGTGGATGGGACCTTTCTACTCGCTTTGGGCAGCGGCATTGCGGTGAGCATTCTCAGCTTATCCAAAGCAGTACTCTGGGGCCTTGACCACTACCCCCCCGTGGTTTGGGGCTTTTTCTTCGGTTTGATTGTGGGATCCCTCCCTTTGATACTCCGGGGCATCCCCAAGAAGCAAGCGACCAAGGCCTTTCCTTTACTGCTGTTGGGCGTAGGCATTGGATTTGGCCTCTCCATACTCTCTCCCGCGGAGGCGACGTTGAGCTACTCCTACATCTTCCTTTCGGGGGCCCTCGCCATCTGCGCGATGATCCTTCCAGGCATCAGCGGCAGCTTCATTTTGGTGCTGCTCGGCGCGTATGAAGGTGTGCTCGAAGGCTTGCATGCCCGGGACTGGGGATTGATTTTGACCTTTATGGCCGGAGCGGGAGTCGGCTTGCTCAGCTTTGCGCGCTTGCTGCGCTGGCTATTTGCCCTATTCCCCACCGCCATGGTCCTCACGATGGCGGGCTTCATCATTGGATCTCTGGCCAAAATTTGGCCCTTCCAAGCCGCCTATGCCTCCACGGTGTCTCCTCTTTGGACCATCACGGCCATGGTCTGTGGCTGGGCGCTGGTGGCCGGACTTAACCGTTGGGCCAAAACTCTTCCTGCCGAGTAATGCATTTTGGGGTTATTGGCGCTCCGATTGCGCATTCCCAATCGCCTCAGCTCTTCGCGGAATTTTGGGCCGAGCACCCCTGGCGGGATCGCCTGAGCTACACCAAACAACACGTTGCCCCCGATGCCTTGGAGGATTTTCTGGGATCGACCTCCTGGGCGGGCTTCAATGTCACCCTGCCCCATAAGCAACGCATTCTCCCCTTTTTGCACGCCCTGACCCCGACGGCCAAGGCCATGGGAGCCGTGAACACCGTGGTGCGTACCGCGCATGGCTGGATGGGCCATAACACGGATGCGGATGGATTTTGGGGGATGTTGGCGGGCCGCAGTGACCTGGATGCACTCAAGGCACGCCCTGTTCTCGTTCTGGGCAATGGGGGGTCAGCCCGCGCTGTGGTTCATGCGTTGGCGTCTCGGGGATTTCGAGGTCAACTCGCCTGCCGCCAAGCACAGGGGGGATTTCCATGGCCCGAAGTCCGCTATTCGGACCTCCCCGCGGCGCCTCAAGGGCTTGTCGTCCAATGCACCCCCTTGGGCATGGCCCCACAGGACGAGGACATGCCCCCCCTCCCCGCCTGGGAGCACGGGCAGGTCGCGCTGGCGGTAGACCTCGTATACCAGCCCTCGGAAACCCTTTTTATGCGGCATATGGCCGAACTAGGTGCCGAAACGGCCTCCGGAGCCGCCATGTTGCGGCATCAGGCAAAAAAAGCCTGGGATTATTGGGCAGAAGTGCTCAATATTCCCCACATTTGAGGTTCCAATCCCACAAACCTCCAGCAATGGCTGAGAAAGACTTACTTCCCCTCGAAGGGAATACGAACGAAGAAGCGGCCAATGAGGCTGTTCAGAGCGCTCAAGAAGCGACCCAAACGCCTGATAACGAGGCGACTCCTGCCGACGCCCCCGAATCGGCTGAGCCCGAATTAACGTCGGAAACCCCCGAGTCTGAGTCGGACACCCCTGTGGTGCCCGCCGCAGAAGAGGCCGTGGAGGAAGCGGCTTCAGCCCCCTCTTCCGAGACGGAATCGGACGAAATCCCGACAGAAACCCCAAGTTCGTCATCCAGCGAGACCGGATCCGAGGACGAATCCGATGACGCCAACGACGAAGAAAAGGAAGAGCACGAGGACCATACGGCCGACTACGCCGAAAAGGAAACGGACGAACTCTTGGCCGAAGCCAAGCGCATTCTCAACGAAGTTTCCATCGAGCAGGCCCGCGTTCCTATGTTGGCCATCAAGGACGTCTTAATGCCCCGCTGGGAAGAAGAACGTGCTGGAGCCTTAGAGCGCTTCATCGAAGAAGGTGGCAACGCCATTGACTTTCATTACGAGCAACCTAGCCGGGAAGCCTTCTACCAAACATTCAATGAATTCAAGAAGCGCCGAAGTGCATGGAAGGCCGATTTGGCCAACCAGATGTCGGTGAATTTGGACCTCAAAAAGGCCTTGCTCGACGAGATCAAAAAGCTCGCCGAGAGCGACGATTTGCCGACGGGACAGACCTACAACGAGTTCAAGCGCATCAATGACCGCTGGAAGGACGTTGGCCACGTACCCAATGACGAGGCCCGCGACTTGTATGCATCCTACCGCTTCTTTGTCGACCGTTTTTACGACAATTTGCGCCTGAGCCAAGAGCTTCGCGATCTGGACTACAAGCACAACAAAGAGATTAAAGAGGGATTGATTGCCGAGATTCAAGCGATTTCGGGCAAGGACTGGTCCGCCGCCATTGGCAAGGATCTGCAGCGCCTGCATGCCGCTTGGAAAGAGGTAGGGCCTGTCGCCTTGGAAGACAAGGAGACCCTTTGGGATCAGTTCCGCGAGGCTAGCAATATTCTGCACGAAAAGCGCCGTGCCAAGCAAGATGTGGCCAAGGCCGCCAACGATGCCCGCCTGACCCAAAAAGAGGCCTTGGTGGCGGAGCTTGAAGCGCTTGCTGCAGAAGGCGCGGGCGAACACGGCAATTGGCAAAAGATGACCGAGAAGGCCAAGAGCCTCCGCGAAGCCATGGCCAAGGTGGGGCGCACCTTTGGGGGCCCCAGCGACGTGCTGTGGGATCGCTTTAAGAAAGCGGAAAAAGCCTTCTTCAAAGAGCGCAATACGTTCTACAAAGGCCGTAAAAATGCCATCAAGGAAGCCCTTGAAGCCAAGTACGCCCTGGTCGAACAGGCCGAAGCGATGGCGACGCGTACCGACTGGGCGGAGGCCTCCAAAGACCTTAAGCGCTTGCAGGCCGAATGGAAGAAAACGGGTTTTGTACCCCGCAAGGATTCGGACAAGGCCTGGAACAAGTTCCGGGCGGCGTGCAACACGTTCTTTGACGCGATGCGCAACGAGCAAGGCGAAGCGCGCGCTACGCAGAAAGCCGACCGCCAGAAATACGAGAAGACCATGAATTCGCGCCAGACCGTGGAGCAAGCCCGCAAGGAGCTCTCCCAACTGGAAAACAACATGGGCTTCTTTACCTATGCGGACCCAAAGAGTCCCATCGTGCAGGATGCCATGAAGAAGGTTGAAGCCGCGCGCAAGAACCTCGAGAAAGCCGAAGCGGCCCACGACGCCCTGCGCAAAGCGCAGCGCGACGCCGCCAAGCAAGCCGAGGCCGCTGCCGCTGCGGATGCTGCTTCTGCCGAAAGCTCGGAGGAGGCCGAGGCATAAGCCATGGACTTCCGGCTCGAGAGCCCCTTTCGCCCCACGGGAGACCAGCCCGCGGCCATCGAGTCCCTCGCACGCGGGGTGCTGGAGGGCGAGCGTCAGCAGGCCCTGTTAGGCGTAACAGGATCCGGCAAGACCTTCACGGTCGCCAACGTCATTGAACGCGTACAGCGCCCCACCTTGGTTCTCAGCCACAACAAAACGTTGGCCGCGCAGCTCTACCAAGAGTTCAAGTCCTTCTTCCCCGACAACGCGGTGGAGTATTTCGTCTCGTACTACGACTACTACCAGCCCGAGGCCTACATCCCCACCACGGGGACCTACATTGAGAAAGACCTGCAGATCAACGACGAGATTGAGAAATTGCGGTTGAGCACCACCTCTTCCCTCCTTAGTGGCCGCCGGGATGTCTTGGTGGTGGCTTCGGTCTCCTGCCTCTATGGCATGGGCAATCCGGAGGCCTTCAATAGCCAGGTGGTCCACATTCAAACCCGTCAACGCATCGCCCGCCAGAAGTTGCTCCATCAGCTTGTCCAAGCGCTCTATGCGCGCACCACTGGGGAGTTCAAACGCGGCAACTTCCGCGTCAAAGGCGACACCGTAGACCTCTTTCCAGCCTATGGGGACCTGTTTTACCGCATTCTTTTTTGGGATGACGAGATCGAACGCATCGAGGTGTGGGATCCCGTAGCCATGGAGCGCCAAGGCACTCTGCAGGAATTGCGCGTCTTCCCCGCCAACCTCTTTGTCACCACGCCGGATCAGCTCAACCGGGCCATCAAGCACATCGAGTTGGACTTGGGTGAGCAGGTTCAGCACTTCTACAACACGGACCGGCCGCTGGAGGGCAAGCGCCTGCAAGAGCGTACCACCTTTGATTTGGAGATGATACGCGAGCTGGGCTACTGCTCGGGCATCGAAAACTATTCGCGCTACCTCGACGGCCGTGAGCCGGGTACGCGCCCCTTCTGCTTGTTGGACTATTTTTCGGACGACTTTCTCCTGATCGTGGATGAAAGCCACGTAACCCTTCCCCAGGTGCGCGCCATGTACGGCGGAGACCGGTCGCGCAAGGAAAATCTGGTAGAGTTTGGTTTTCGCCTACCGGCTGCGTTGGACAACCGGCCCTTGAAGTTTGAAGAATTTGAGACCCTCCAAAATCAAGTGATCTACGTTTCGGCCACCCCTGCGGATTACGAGTTGGAGCGGTCCGAAGGCATCGTGGTGGAGCAGTTGATCCGGCCCACCGGCCTCCTCGACCCCATTATTGAACTGCGTCCCATCGAAAACCAAGTAGACGACCTGATGGAGGAAGTGCAATTGCGGGCCGAAAAGGACGAGCGCGTATTGGTCACCACCCTCACGAAGCGTATGGCCGAGGAGCTCACCAAGTACTTTACTCGCTACGGCATTCGCTGCCGCTACATTCACTCGGATGTGGAGACGCTGGACCGTATCCAAATCATGGACGACCTCCGCGCTGGCCTCTTTGATGTGCTGATTGGAGTCAACCTCCTGCGGGAGGGCCTGGACTTCCCCGAGGTGAGTCTCGTGGCCATCATGGATGCAGACAAGGAGGGCTTTTTACGGTCCGAACGCTCTTTGGTCCAAACCATCGGCCGCGCCGCACGGAACGTCAACGGAAAGGCCATTTTCTACGCGGACAAGATCACCAATAGCATGGCCCGAACCATGTCCGAAACGGAGCGCCGCCGGGGCGTGCAGAGGGCCTACAACGAGGCGCATGGCATCACCCCACAAGCCATCGTGAAAGCCCGTTCTACGGCCTTTGCAAACCGCCATGAGGAGAGTGCCCGCCAGGATACCCAGCGCCAAATACTGAAAGAAGCCAAACTCAGCATGCTGACTCCAGAACAACGGGAAGACCGTATCAAGGAGACGCGCAAGGCCATGGAGGCCGCCGCGAAAGACCTCGACTTCATCAAGGCCGCGCAACTACGCGATTTGTTGGTGGAGTTGAAGGGCTGAGGAGTGCAACCTGAGTCCGACGCGTCTCACAACCATATATGCACAATAGCCTCAATAAATCCGAAAATATTCGCTTTCGGATTCTATTCAGTGGATTCGACAACCCACACGAGCCGCCATGTGGCCCTCCGGCCCTCTAGCCTTCCAGCCCTTTAGCTTCGTAGCCCTCAACCATTCCGCACCTTCGTCACCAAGATGATGGTGGCGAGGACGAGGGTGATCGCATTGGCAGCTGTCATGGGCACATCGCCGATGATCAGGCCATAGGCTAACCAGCAGGCGATGCCCGCGGTGAAGAGGATGTACATCCAAAGACTAATCGATGCGGTGTCACGCGTTTGAATCACCTTGACCGCCTGGGGGACAAAGGAGACCGTGGTGAGTATTGCAGCGGCCCAGCCGACCCATTCCATGCTTAGCCGATTTTGACGAGTTCTACGTCAAAAATCAAGGTGGCGTGGGGAGGAATCACCCCGCCTGCCCCTTGGGCACCGTAGCCTAGGTTCGATGGAATGACTAAACGGGCTTTTCCGCCTTCGCGCAAGAGCATGATGCCCTCATCCCAGCCTTGGATGACTTGGCCAACTCCAATGGGGATGCCGATTGGCTGCCCACGCTGAACACTGGAGTCAAAGGTGAAGCCATCGATCAGGCTTCCGGTGTAGTGAACTTGGACGTTTTGGCCCTTCTTGGGAAAAGCGCCCGACCCTTCCACATCGATCCGGTAATAGAGGCCCGAGTCCGTTTTGGTCATGCCCTCCGTAAGGGAAGCGAGGGCCTTTTCGGCTGCAGCCTTCTCAGCGGCTTCCTTCTCGCGGATGGACCCCATGCCTGCATCGAAAGCGGCTTGGGCATCGAAGGCCTCGGCATCGGCTCCAACAGCAATAATTTCTAGGCGATCCAGCGTGTCATTTTGCTTGACCGCATCCACGACGTCCTGGCCTTCTACCACTTTTCCAAATACGGTGTGCTTCCCGTCCAACCAACCGGTTTCAACATGGGTAATAAAGAATTGTGAACCGTTGGTACCGGGACCGGCATTGGCCATAGACAACACCCCGGGGCCATCGTGTTTCAGCGAAGAAACAATCTCATCGGGAAACTGATACCCAGGACCGCCCGTACCACGGCCTTCGGGACAGCCCCCTTGAATCATGAAGTCCGCGATGACTCGGTGAAAGGACAACCCATCGTAATAGGGAACGCCGGCAGCTTTGGACTTATTGGGCATACTACCCTGAGCCAAGCCGACAAAATTTCCCACGGTCATGGGGGTTTCACGGTAGTGAAGAGAAACTGTAATGGCGCCTTTGGATGTGTGGAATTTGGCGTATAAACCGTCTTGCATGAATTCTAGTATATTGAAAATGAATTAGTTTCTCTTGATGTCTTCAACCCAAATATCAAACACCAAAGTGCTTCCTGGGGGAATGATGTCGCCTGCACCGCGCTCGCCATAACCCAATGCGGGAGGAATAATAAGTTTCACCTGAGCGCCTTTCTTTAGGCCAACCAAGCCCCGCTTCCATCCTTCAATCACACGGCCTTGGGGGCCAGCCACCACAGGGAATGGACCATAGGGCTCGCGCTGGGGCGTATAGGTTCCAAAGAGTTCCGCCACGGACTTGACCGAAGAGTCAAAAGGACGGCCGGTGGACAAATAGCCCGCGTAATGCACCGACGCTTCATCGCCGGCACGGATGCCTTCGCCCTCGCCTTCCGCCAAAACCAGCAACTTCAACCCGTCACCGAGGTCGCGCGCTTTTTGGTTCCACTTGCTGTAAAGGGGCTCATAGATGTCGCTGTCCACAAAGCCTTCGCTGGCCAACCAGGTGTATTGTGCGGCACGCCCCTGGCCAACTTTGCTGGCCTCCTCCCGAGCTTGGGCAGTGGCCTCCTCGATCTCTTTCTTCTTGAGCAAGAAGGTGGCTGGGGCATCAAATTTCTTCGCCTCTTTGCCCACGCGGTAGATCTTTACATTCATCGTGATGGGCTCCTTGGGCATGTTGTTTTGGGGGTTGGTGGCCACGCGGGCCATCTCGGCGATTTTCTCGCCACCGAGGATCACATGACCAAAAATGGAATGGCGATCATCCAACCAGGGCGTCGCTACCTCTGTGATGAAGAATTGCGAACCGTTGGTACCGGGGCCGCTGTTCGCCATCGAAAGGATACCGGGGCCGTTGTGGCGCAGGTCAGGGTGAAATTCATCCGGAAAAGAATAACCGGGATCGCCTTCGCCCGTGCCTTTCGGGTCACCTCCTTGGCACATAAACTGAGGAATCACACGGTGGAAGGTCAAACCATCAAAAAAGGGCTCGCCACGCTTGATTTTCGTTTCGGGGTGATTGCCTTCTGCTAAGGCCACAAAATTCGCGACAGTCATGGGCGCCTTTTCCATTTCCAGCTTGAGGAGAATGTCCCCTTGCGTGGTTTGGAACAACGCGTAGAGTCCATCCCCTACTTTGGCGGTTTCACCATTAACCTTAATCTTGGGCGTAGCGCCACAGGCTACCATGAGAACTGCCACGAGGGCAAGAGCTACAATACGTTTCATACGAGCGAAGTTGATTTATTGAAGAATGCGAAGGTAATACACGAGGGGGGTGAGCGGAGGAATGTCGGCCAAATCTCCCGCTAAGCCATGGGCCAAGTGGGCCGGAACGATGCAAATGAGGCTGTCTCCGACATGGGCGCGAATGAGGGCCTCCTGAAGTCCCCAAATGGCATCGTTGTCGCGAAGCACCGCCACCTCCTGGCGAAGCCCGTTTGAAAAGACCTCCCCGTGGAGACCATGCACATGGACCCGAAGCTGAACCCTTTGAGCCGTATCAATGGCGGGCCCATGCGATGAACCCAGCGTCCAAACGTACATGCCTGTTCCCGTGGATTCAAACGTTAAGCCGCTGGAATCCATAAAGGCCTGAATGTCCCCGCGCTCGGCCTCGAGGACGGCGCGGTTTTGCTCGATCAAGCGTTCCCGCATTTCGTGGGCGCTGAGGGGGGTCGACTGTTCGGGTTCTCCCGATTGACGAACACAGGCAGCGAGGGCAAGGAGCCCCACAGAGAGGAGAAGGACCTTTTTCACTTGGCGCCCAGTTCTGACAAAGTTTGGCGCAAGCGAGCCAGCGTATCCGGCAACGAAGCATCGGATTTGCCGCCGGCCGCGTGGATATGTCCTCCACCCTGCCAATGCGCCCGGGCGAATGCGTTGACGTCCACGTCTGCCTTGCTTCGGAAGGACAATTTCACCATGCCCGCGGCGCCATCCTCTCGAGCAAAGGCCGATACCAGAACGCCCGAAATACTGAGAGCTTGGTTCACGAGGCCTTCGGTATCGCCCGCTTCGTAACCACAGTCCACCAGGTCCCGCGCCGACAAATGCACCAAGGCAGCCCGACCTCCCGCCAACAACTCCAGGCTGGACAGTGCCCGGCCCCACAGTCGGAGGCGGCTCGGAGAATGGGCATCAAACAAGCGTTCGTGGATGGCATGGGGCTCCGCTCCTGACTCTACTAATGCCGAAGCGGCCGCCAAGGTGGCGGGCGAAACGCTGGGAAAACGAAAGGACCCCGTATCGGTAATGAGTCCCATCATCAGAGCGTCGGCAGCCGACGCATCGAGGGTTCCCCCGTCTTGGGCCATAAAGTCATAGACCATTTCGGCCGTGGACGATTTACTCGTCTGGCTGTAGACATAGTCATAACCCCCGTCAGGCTCCTGATGGTGGTCCACCAGTACACGAAAGCCTGGGAAGTCGCGTACCCAAGGCATCAGCGCTTCCCCTACCCGCGAAGCGGTATTGTAGTCCAAGGAAAAAAGTCCCTCGGCTTCCCGTATGGCCTGTTCCGCTGCTTCGGGGTGATCGCCGTGCACATGCACAAAAGCACTTCCGTAGCCTGGTGTCTTTTTCAAGGGGGCGGACGGCGCATTGGGCAACACCACCTGTACACTATGCCCTTGGCCGCGGAGGTAGTGAGCTAGCCCTAAGGAGCTACCTACCGCATCCCCATCGGGGTTCCAGTGGGTCGTAATGACCAAGCGATGCGACTTGGTGGAAAGGCGTTGGGATAAATCAGATAATGGCATGGGACGGTCTATGGGGGTAAATTTCGTAATTTCGCGGCCGAAAACGGAAAATATTATGATGACCAACCGCACTTTTACTATGATCAAGCCTGATGCCGTCGCAAACGGACACATTGGCGCGATCCTCGACATGATCAACGCAGCAGGCTTCCGCATTGTTGCGATGAAGCTAACGCAATTGAGCCGCCACGATGCGGGTCAGTTCTACGCCGTGCACAGCGAGCGTCCATTTTTTGGGGAGTTGGTTGAGTACATGACCTCCGGACCCATCGTGGCCGCCATCCTCGAAAAGGACAACGCCGTAGCAGATTTCCGCACCTTGATCGGCGCGACCAACCCCGCCGAAGCCGCAGAGGGCACCATCCGCAAGCGCTTTGCAACGTCCATCGCAGCCAATGCCGTGCACGGATCGGATTCCGATGAGAATGCCGCCTTGGAAGGCGCATTCCACTTCTCCGGCCGCGAGCAGTTCAACTACTAAGCATTCCCACAGCGGGCCGCGCCCGCTTTTTTTTCCGGCTCATCCGTTAGGGTGAGCCGGTTTTTTTTTGGCCGTTAAGCAGGAGAAATTGGGAAGAGATGCAGGCGGATGCTAGCGGAGAGCGATCTCCCCGAGCACGACGGCCCCCGCGAGCGCCTCGTTGAGTGCTTGGAGCAAGCGGCTGCGCTGCATGCTTAGCTCATGGCGCAAAGAGTCGGAATGGCAATGCACATGCAGGACGCCTTGATGGAGGCTGAATTTTTGGACTTTTTGTGTGGCTTCGTCGCCGAGGACCTGGCGCCAGGCATTTTGGACCAAGGCCAAGTGGTACGCAGACTTGTCCTGGTAGCCCTCGGTCAATTGCCCGAGGACATCGTGGATGGATTGCAAATTGGGGCGAGGCATGAACTTAGGGCTGGGGGCTTAAATCCAAAACTTTGGCTTCTTCATTCACTTCCTTCACCATCAAAGCGGTACGTTCGGGGTGGGTATCGGTGATGAAAATTTGGCCAAAATGGTGCTCATTCACCAAGCGGATCAATCCTTCGACACGGCGGGCATCGAGCTTGTCAAAAATGTCATCCAGCAACAGGATGGGCTTGATACCAAGGGCCTCCTTCAGGGCGTCAAAAACGGCAAGCTTGAGGGCAACGACGTAGGATTTTTGCTGACCTTGGGAGCCGACACGCTGCAAGGGCTCGCCGTGCAAAGTGAAGACCAGGTCCTCCCGGTGTGGCCCCACAGAGGTGTACTGCAGAACCCGGTCTTTGGAAAGTTTTTCCGCCAACAATTCGTCCAAAGGTTGGTCCAACATGGCCGACTTGAATGCAATGCCCACCGCTTCACCCTCGCCCGCCATCCAGGCATAGTAATGCTTTAAACGGGGCTCAAAGTCCTTAATGAAGGCCTTTCGGGCGTCATGAATCTTCGGAGCCCATTGGCAAAGCTGGCTGTCATAGAGTTCCAGCATCGCAGCGTCAAAGGTGCGGTTGGCCGCAAAGTATTTCAGCAGCGCGTTGCGTTGACTCAACGCGCGGTTGTACTGAATCAGGGCATCCAAGAAAGCCTTATTGGACTGCGCGATGACGCCGTCCATGAACTTGCGCCGGGCCTCGCTGCCTTCCGTGATAAGGTCGCGGTCTGAAGGAGAAATCATCACCACGGGAAAACGACCTAGGTGGTCGGCCAGACGCGGATACTCCGCGTCGTCGGCCTTGAAGACTTTCTTCTCCCCGCGTTTGAGCCCGCAATAGACAGGGGTTTGGGCATCCTCCACTTCCATGGTGCCTTCGGCGACAAAGAAGGGGGCGTCAAATTGAATGCAGTGGCTATCCGTGCTATGAAAGTAGCTCCGGGTCATGCACAAAACGTGCACCGCATCTAGAACGGTCGTCTTCCCTGCCCCGTTGGAACCCACGAGGGCATTGAGTTTGGGACTAAAGACAAAGTCCGCTTGCGCGTGGTTTTTAAAGTGTACCAAACGGAGATCTCGAAGAATCACATCCTGCATCCCCCAAAAGTACCGCTGAACTCTCCTTTTGGCTATCTTTGGCGGCCTATTTCACTCCATATTATCCCATCATGGCGAAGAAAAACGAATTTGATCTGATTGAAAACCCTGAAGCCGTTGTTGAAGCAAGCCTCGGCAAGGTGGAATCTTTTATCAACACAAACAAGCAGCGGATTACTCAAATCTTGGGCGGTGCCATTGCACTCTTCGCCCTGGTCTGGGCTTACAACTTCTTCATCGCGGGTCCCGCCGAAGAGGCCGCTCAAGTCGCCATCTACCCCGCCCAAAAGGCCTTTGCGGCTGATTCATTGGATTTGGCCTTGAACGGAAATGCCAACCAATTGGGTTTCCTGGACATCATTGACGAACATGGCTCCACCAAGGCGGGCAACCTGGCGGAATACTACGCTGGATTGTGCTATTTGGGTTTGGGACAACCCGCTGAGGCCATTTCTCACCTGGACGACTTTGACGGCAGCGACGGGGTGCTGAGCGCTGTATCCCTTGGAGCCATTGGTGACGCCTTTGCCGACCTCAATCAGCCCGAAGAAGCTGAAGAGTACTACGCCAAAGCGACCAAGGAAGAAGCCAACAGCTTCCTTACGCCCTTCTTCCTGAACAAAGCCGGCATCACCGCGGAAATGAATGGCGATTTCAAAGCGGCATTGAAATACTACACGCGCATCAAAGAAGACTTCCCCACCTCCAACGAGGCGGCCGACGTCGACGCGCTGATTGCCCATTGCGAGGCGAAAATCGCCCAGTAAGATGGCCACAGCCCAACGCGGCACGCTCTCTTTAGAAGGCATTCCTTCGGCCCGCGGCAAGCGCTTTGCTCTCGTGGTCTCTGAGTGGAATGCGCACATCACGGATGCCTTGGCGCAAGGCGCCCATGACACCCTTGTGCTGCTCGGAGTGAAGCCTGAAGACATTGAAGATTTTACTGTTCCAGGAAGCTTTGAACTCATCCACGGATGCAAGGTGGTCGCCGCCAGCTTGGAGTACGACGCCGTCATCGCCATTGGTTCAGTGATTCGTGGCGAAACCGCTCACTTCGACTTCGTGTGCCAAGGGGTCACTCATGGCATCGCCGAACTCAATGCCCACGGCAAAACGCCCGTTATATTTTGTGTGCTCACAGACGACACGGAGCAACAAAGTCTGGACCGCTGCGGCGGGAAACTGGGCAATAAAGGGGACGAAGCCGCGGTAGCAGCGGTAAAAATGGCCCAATTCTAAGGACATTTTCCGTTCGGTTTGTGCGAATAAACCGCCATCTTTGTATTTATGCAGGTAGACCCCAAGGCAAAGCTCCAAGCAGAAGCTTGGCTCGCTAGCTCCATAGCCGAGTCAGACAAAGCGGTCATCCGCTCTTGGATGGCTTCAGATCCTGCTGCGCTGAACGAGGCCTTTTACACCGATCTTGAATTTGGCACTGGAGGACTGCGGGGTATTATGCGCCTGGGCTCTAACGGCATCAACAAATACACCCTGGGTCTAGCCACCCAAGGGTTGGCCAACTACCTCATTCATCACGCCCGTCAGAACATTCGTGTGGCCATTGCGTTCGACTCGCGCAACCAGAGCGACACCCTGGCCCGCGATGTCGCCCAGGTGCTCGCTGCCAACGGAATTCATGTATTCCTCTTTCCCGCCTTACGACCAACGCCCCAATTGAGTTTCTCCGTTCGGCAGTATGGATGCCATGCCGGCATCGTCTTAACAGCCTCCCACAACCCAAAGGAATACAATGGATACAAGGTTTACTGGGAAGACGGCGGCCAACTTGTCCCTCCGCATGATCAAGCGATTCTAAGAGCTGTGCGCGACGTCCAGTTGGACGACATCCGATGGGAAGGGGGCGAAGACCGCATCGCAAAGTTTGGGGAAGATGCCGACCAAGAGTACCTCAATAAAGTCGCCAAATTGAGCATGAACCCAGGAATGGGAAATGCGAATTTTAACCTCGTCTTTACGGCCCTTCACGGCACCTCCATCACGATGGTGCCGCCCGCACTGGAGCGATTTGGCTTCAAAAATGTCCATATCCTGGAGGCCCAAGCTACCCCAGACGGCAACTTCCCCACGGTGCAATCGCCCAACCCGGAAGAGCCCGCAGCCCTGGCCCTGGCGATCGAAAAGGCACAAGAACTCCACGCCGATATGGTGATTGGCTGCGACCCCGACACGGATCGCGTGGGCATTGCGGTGCGCAACGACCACCAAGACATGGTTTTACTGAATGGGAACCAGGCCGCATCTGTATTGGTCGACTACGTGTTGCATCAGCACCAGGCCCATGGCAGCATGCCCGCTAACCCCTTTGTGGCGAGTACGGTCGTCACAACACCCCTGCTAGAACGCATCGCCGCGAGCTACG
Organism: Flavobacteriales bacterium UBA3431; assembly: GCA_002381225.1. GTDB lineage: Bacteria > Bacteroidota > Bacteroidia > Flavobacteriales > Schleiferiaceae > TMED14. The sequence goes on from DFSS01000016.1 coordinate 16,888, forward strand.
GAGTTCCCACCTATCATACCCTGACTGGCTTCAAATGGATTGCGGATCTGATCCGACGTTACGAAGGCAAGCAGACCTTCGTTGTGGGCGGAGAAGAGTCCTACGGCTACCTCGTAGGCGACTTTGTGCGCGACAAGGACGCTGTGTCTTCGGCAGCCATGTTGGCCGAAGCAGCGGCATGGAACAAAGCGAAGGGATCTAGCTTCTACGAGCACCTCCTGCAGCTCTACGTGAAGCATGGCGTGCACCACGAGTCTCTGCTCAGTGTGACCAAACAAGGACGCGAAGGCGCCGAGGCCATCGCCGGCATCATGGAACGCTTCCGCAGCGAGCCGCCCTCTAAACTTGCCGGAATTTCGGTTGAAGCCGTCATGGACTTCAAGACGGGTCTCACCACGTATTTGGCCGATGGACGCATAGAAAAGATTGATTTGCCCGCGTCCAATGTCATTCAGCTTCGTTTGGCCAACGGCGACCGTGTGACCGCGCGCCCAAGCGGCACCGAGCCCAAAATCAAGTACTACTTCTGCGCCCTGGGACCGCATTTGGATCCCGACCAGCCCGCCCAGCAGTACCGCGCCCTTCGCAGCGAACTGGAAGCCCGCATCGCCGCGTACACCGAGGTCATCACAGCCCTTTAAGCCATTGCATCCCGCAGCCCGAGGCACTACCTTGGGAGGATGAAACGTTGGATTCTCTTCCTCATGACACTATCGGCCACAGCCTTTGCCCAAACAGGCGGGGATTCAGACATCTTTTACAACGCGCGCATTGTTTTCAGCGATCAGCACACCCTACATTTTCAATTCGCTTTAGGTCCCGGCCAAGGCGCATCCCAAGGCAGCTGTTTTATCATCAATGGCGAAGAATGGCTGGCTCTAACTTTCCTGGGCCGCGACAAAGTGGGCATTTCGAATTGGGCCTTTCCCTTTCAAGCCGAATTGACAATTCAGCCCACAGAAGGCGGCCTGGAAGGCTCATTCGTCAAAACGGAAACGAATGAACGCTTCCCTTTCTATGCCGAATCCGCCACTGTCATTGAATGCGATGCAAGCATGGAACGCAAGCGCTTTCCAGAAGGCCTATTTGGGCAAAGCACCTTTGACAGCCCCCGCCATCCCTTGGCCGAACGCTACGACTTGCGTCTGCGCATTGGAAAAGAAAACGAAGTCCATGCCGTGGGCGAATTTTACACCCACGCTTCAGGCGAAATCCGGGGCAGTATTCTCACGCAGACCGGCGACTACCGCTACCTGGCAGGCAACCGGTACGGCAACCGTATCTTCCTTAGCACCTTCGACGGGGTGCACTGCTATACGTTTACCATGGAACTAGCGTCTGATGGCAGCCTGACCGGGACCCATTTCAGTGGCGCCAGCTACCGCGAAGATTTCAGTGGAACGCCCAACCAGGATGCCAGCTTGGACAACCCCTACGAAATCACCCGTGCCAGCGCAACAGGTCTAGACCTCACACTGCCCGAGTTTGCTTCAGGAACCCCGGTCCGCATTCAGACCGGGAAAGGCAAGGTGACGCTCATCCAGGTTATGGGCTCTTGGTGCCCCAACTGCTTGGATGAATCGGCCTTCTTCAAAGAACTCGCTGCTTACAACGGATTGGAGATTTATGCACTCGCCTTTGAACGATCAGCTGACCGGGAAACCGCCAAACCCGCCATTGGGCGTGTGGCAAGCTACTTGGACCTGCCCTACCCTATCCTCTTTGCAGGTAAGGCGGAGCGTGGCGCCGTGGAAAAGGTTCTTCCGATCGAAAACTTCATCTCCTATCCGACCTATTTACTCTTTGACCGCCATGGCAAGCTGGTGGAAATTCACGCCGGATTTTCGGGACCCGCCACCAGCGGTTGGAAAGCCTATTCCGAAGGGATGCTTGAGACCCTGCAACAGCTTCTCGAGCCCCTCCCCTAAATGGCGGCATCCAAATTATTTAAGCAACTCAAAGCGAAGCCACCACGGGATTTAGATGCGGTGGTACACGGGCTTCATGAGGAAGCTTTCCGGAAAGTCGATTGCCTGGAATGCGCCAATTGCTGCAAGACGACCGGACCTCTTTGGACCGACCGCGACCGGGAACGCGTGGCTAAACATCTTGGAATGAAGACTGCTGCCTTTGAAGCCCAGTATTTGCGCGTGGATGAAGACAAGGATTGGGTACTCCAGCAGCTGCCGTGTCCATTTTTAGGAACGGATAATTATTGCAGCATCTATGACGTTCGGCCGAAAGCATGCCGCGAATATCCGCATACGGACCGCGTCAAGCAGCACCAAATCCTGCATCTCACGGAGAAGAACGCGGCCATCTGTCCTGCCGTGGACCACATCGTCCAGCGCATGGAAGCACTCTACCTCAAAGCCCAGCCTTCTTCGGCGTCAGAACAGCAATCAAGAGGACGGCACAAGCGCCGATGAGGTTGTACCAGAGGTAGCCCAAATCCAAAACACCCTCCACATTGGCCCAGTGCAAGGCAGCCACCAAAAGTTGCGCAAATAGAGCCCCGTAAAACACTTGACCCTCACTGCATCGTTTTCCAAAAAGCCACGCACAGGCGAAAATGCCCAAGATTGGCCCATAGAATAAGGAGCCAATCATGTTGACCAATTGGATGAGATTTTCGGACAGGGAGGCACTGAGCGCCACACCCATTGCGGCGAGGCCCCAAAAAGCGGTCAAAGCCCGAGACAAGGCCAAAGAAGGCTCTTTGGACCAACCCACCAGAGGGCCAAAATCGATCACCGTGGTCGCGGACAGCGCATTGAGTTCTGCACTGGCACTGGACATGGCCCCACTCAAAATCACCGCCAACAGAAGTCCCAGCAATCCTGCGGGCAAACTCTTCAGGGCCCATCCCAGAAAGACATAGTCCGTGTCCTTGGTTTCCAAGTCTGGGTGGTCAGCGGCGATGCGGTCTTTGGCGGCCTGCTTGATTTGGCTCCGCTCTTGCTCGAGCATGCGCAAGGACTCTGCGCCTTCGCTGTGGTTGAGGTAGGCCTGGGTGTGCACATGCCGCTGGGCCTGCATTTCTTGCCACTGGGCATCAATGGCTTCGTGGTCAGGATCATGGCCCCATACATCGGCCACCGCGGGGTTGTGCCAAAGGGGTTCATCCACAAAATGCATGGTGGTGTAGAGCAATAAACCTAAGCCCAGAATAAAAAGCTGCATGGGGATTTTAATCAGACTCGTGAAGGTCAAGCCGATTCGAATTTCCTTCAGGCTCCTCCCGCCCAAGTAGCGTCCCACTTGGCTTTGATCCGTCCCAAAGTAAGACAGGGCTAAAAAGAAGCCTCCAGCCAGGCCGGACCATACCGTATAGCGGTTGGCGGGATCAAAGGACCAATCGAGAACTTGGGTTCGGTTGTACACCCCCATCAAATCCCAGGACTCCCGCAACCCAACCCCCTGAGGCAAATGGTCCGTGAGGTAGTAGGCCGCGACAAAAAGTCCTCCAAAGACGACCGCCATTTGGGCCGTTTGCGTGACGGCCACCGCTTTGTACCCGCCGAAAACCGTATACGCCACCACGACCGCCCCCATCCAAAGTATGGTAGTATTCAAATCCCAGCCCAATACCGCCGACAACACAATGCCTGGAGCATAGAGCGTTATACCCGCTGCGAGGCTTCGCGACATAAGAAAAAGACTTGCTGCCAGCCAGCGCACTCGAGATCCATAGATGCCCTCCAAGTACCCATAGGCCGTCGCCGTACCCGAGGCCATAAATCGGGGCACTATCCATAGGCCAATGACCAACAAGGCCAGGGGCATCCCAAAGTAAAACTGGACAAAACCCAGACCCTCCGCAAAACCCTGACCGGGAGTAGAAATAAAGGTGATGGCGGAAGCTTGCGTGGCAATAATCCCCAACCCAATCGTCGTCCAATGGCTCTCCTTCTTTCCCGTCAGAAACTCCGAGCCAGAAGACTTTTGACGCGTGCGCCACATCCCATACAAGGCAATTAACCCCAAGGTGCCCGCCAGCATCCACCAGTCGAGCGCGGCCAGATTATTCGTGTGCATGAGCAGGGGTTTGAAAAGCCACCAGGTTGGCGAGAATGCGGTAGGCGCCCGGTACACCGGCGCGCCATTCGCGGAAAAGGGACAGTCCACAGTAGGTCACTTGGCCTTGACCCGCCGGCGCCGTAATCCAAGCTCCTTGGGTCGATTTCTCACCGGGGTCTGCCCATTCTATCAATGGTGTAAAGGCAGCATCCCACTCGCTGGCAAAATAGAGTCCCCGCTCCTGCACCCAGCCATCAAAGTCCGCCTGGGAAAGGGGATTGGGATAGGTCATCATGGGGTGAGTCGAATGCAAAAATTTCGGTTTGGTTTCTTCCACCGTCACCCGATCACGACCCAGTTTAAACGGCAGGGGTCCCATGTGGTCGGTCACCTGGTCACGCGTGGCGGTGTTGTATTGGATGATGAGGTGTCCACCTTTCATGACCCACTCCTCTATGAGCGGTTGGGCACTCGCCAGCCCTTGGTTTACGTTGAAGGCTCGAACCCCCAACACCACCGAGGTCAAACCCTTCAAATCATCCGCGGTCAGCGTGGCGGTATTCAAACGCTTGACATCCACCCCCAGCTGCTTAAGCGCATCGGGCGCATCGTCTCCAGCTCCCTCGATGTATCCGACATGCAGCCCCTCTGGCAGGGCGATGGGCGCCGTCACGATGGGCAAAGTGCCGTCCACCCATACTTCTTGCTGCGGAATATGGTCGTAGCGAATAGGAATGGCCGTCATCAGGGGTACTTCATCGCCCTTGAGGTAGGCCGAAATACTTCCCCGGGAGATGTCTTGGCCTCTGCCCCGCTTCTGACTCAACTCGGCTGAAAGATGAACCACCGATTGACCGGCAGGAAAATCTACCACCACATCAGATTGGGTGGAAATGCCCCCACCCAGGAGCTCTAGCTGCACCTTTTCTGCAGTGAGCGTTCCATAGCGGTGGAGCGCATACTTCAGCACCGTCGGGCTACCATCCCGAACCACGAGACAAGGCACATCGTAGCTGATGGAATACTTAGGCGTCACCTGAACTGGTCGACGGAGTTCGCCTTTCACCCGATCCGAGGTCACGTATTCCGGGCTCAAAGGGATGGTTTCCTTCCAAATTCCATCTTGGGTGCTGAGGTAGAGCACCATCCCTCCCATCTTCCCGTCAGCGTGCAGCCAGGTCTTGAAGGAAAAGCTGCTCATGGCGCCCACGAGGGTATCCAACATCGTCAATCGGCTGTCATGTCCGTCTGAAAAGCGTGCATCAAATTGGGCCCGAACCGGCTCTTTCGATTCATTGATCACGGTCACCGTCGTGCGCATCGAATCAATGAGGTAGGGACTCTCCGTGGTCCATTCTGCATAAATACCCGGAAAAGGCATCGGGGCCGAGCAGGCCGCAAACACCGGGGGAGTCCAATCCACGGGTTCTCCTTTTAACAACTGCAGGTATTCCGTCCGCGCACCGCGGTCGGTCATGCCCGCAAAGCCTTGCGATTTATGCATACCACGAGCCAATGTGCCAATTTCCAACGAAGACTGTCCCAATTCCGGAATAAAGCCGCCAATTTGCAGAACCGCCAGGGAATCGCGTGACACCGCACCCTCCAAGTCTTGCGCCCACCACGAGGAGGTGTTCCAATACAGTGCCTTGGGGGCATACCCGCCGCGACGTCCCATGGATTGGAGGCGCTCAAAGGCCCGAATGGCCAGGACGGCGGAGGCCGTGTGGTGACCGTGGCCCGCCCGTGCGTCCGGTGGGAAGCGGGTAACGATGACGTCGGGCCGGAATTCCTTCACAACGGCTTCGATGCGAGCGAGCACCTCGTTTTCATTCCATTTTTCCAGCGTCTCATCCACCGTTTTGGAGTAGCCAAAGTCGGCAGCACCCCCAAAGTACTGGGTGGCTCCATCCAATCGGCGGGCGGCATAGAGCTCTTCTCGGCGAATGACCCCTAGGGCTTCCCCCAATTCGGGCCCGAGAATATTTTGTCCTCCTTCCCCTTGGGTTAGACTTAAATAGGCTACGTCATACCCATCAAATTGGGACCAATGCGCAATAAGGCGTGTATTTTCATCGTCGGGGTGGGCTGCGATGTACAAGATGCGCATGGCCACGGGGCGTTGATCGAGGTGAAACTGCCCTTCGCTAGCGCTGTGGTGATTGGGGCGTGTTTGGCCTAGCAGGGTGCTAGAAAATACCAACGTTAAACAAATACTGAAGCGAGTTACCCTATCTTGAAGCCTCTTTATCAACTGGATTTTTTTAGCACTTTTCATGGTAAAATCTTTTTACGCTTCGCTCCTGGCATTTTGCCTTTTGGGTACGGTTGTTTCGGCCCAAACGTCCACCCCCACGTCGCGGGTGAAATTTCAGTCAGGCACCTATGCTTTGCCGGAGCTGACCGAAGATACATACCAACAGCGTACCGCCGGGGAACGCGGCACGGACCAGGTCCTTCGGGTTTTGGGCGTTGAGCAGATTTGGACCGAAGCGCAACGCAGCGCCCTTGAGCAAGCTGGCTTGGACATTTTGGGCTACTTGCCCCACAAGAGCTATTTGGCGTATATGGATCTCCGCGACGCCCACCTTCAAGGGCTACTGGACGCAAACGGTTTGGCCTTCATTTCGCCCTTGCTGCCTGAAATGAAGCTTACAAGCCAACTTCACACCGGCAACGTGCCCGACTATGTATGGGTTGGCAGTCAGTGGGAAGTGTATGTTGAATTCTATCCCGCAACGAGCAAAGCCGCCGTTGAAGCACACCTCCAGCGTCAGGGTCAAATCCTGGAAGACCTCGGCAATGGCTTCCGAACCGTGGTGTCGCCCGACCAATTGCGAGCCCTCGCGAACCATCCGAACATCACCCTGGTCCAGCAGAAGGAGGCCCCCGCAGAGACCGAAAATATGATTGGGACCAAAAACCACCGCAGCAACGCGATCCGGGTCCCCTATGCCGGGGGCCGCGCCTACGATGGCACCGGCGTCGTCGTGGGTCATGGGGACGATGGGGACATCCAACCCCACATTGACTTTAAAGGGCGCGTCCTAGCCAATAAATCCAGCCCTTCCTATGGTGCCCACGGGGACCACGTGGCGGGAACCATTTTTGGCGCAGGCAACCTCGATCCCGATGGCGAAGGCCAAGCTCCTGGAGCGCAATTGGTCTATTACGACTACCCCGACAACCTAAACGATGTCGATGCCGATTATTCCAATTACGATGTTCGGATTACCGCATCATCCTATTCCAATGGGTGCAATGCTGGCTATACGGCTTTCACGCGCCAAATGGATGAAGACGCGATTCAAAACTACTCCCTACTGCACGTGTTCTCCGCGGGAAACAATGGCACCGCCAACTGCAACTATGGCGCAGGCAGTGGCTGGGGAAATATCACGGGAGGACACAAGCAGGGCAAGAACGTGATCGCCACCGCCAACATCACAGGGGCAGATCTCATTGCCGGGTCCTCCAGCCGGGGGCCCGCGCACGATGGCCGCATCAAGCCAGACATTGCTGCCTTGGGAACCAATGTCTACTCCTGTCTCTCACCCAACGATTACCGGAGTATTACCGGCACATCCATGGCCTGCCCGGGCATTGCCGGGGTGCTAGCCCAATTGTACGATGCCTACATGCAGAACCACAGCGGCGCAGAACCTGCGGGTGGCTTGATGAAAGCTATTTTGACGAACACAGCCGACGATTTAGGGAATCCCGGTCCCGATTTCAAATATGGATATGGCCGAGCCAACGCCCTGCGCGCGGCTAAGGCCATTGAGAATAGCTGGTTCATGGCGGACACCATTGGCCAGAGCCAAACCGATACGCTTTCCATTGTCGTGCCCGCGGGCCTCGGGGAATTGCGCGTGATGGTCTCTTGGACCGACCCTCAAGCCTTGGTGAATGCTGGGACGGCCTTGGTCAACAACCTGAATGCCTCCCTCGTCCTGGACGCCCAAACCTGGAATCCATGGGTTTTAAATCCCACCGCGACGGCGACCGCACTAAATGCCAATGCTCAGCGCGCGGTGGATAGCTTGAATACTAGTGAGCAGTTTACCCTGGCCAATCCTTCGGGGGGTACGTACAAGGTGATTGTGAATGGGGCCGCTGTGCCTTCCGGTCCGCAAACCTATTGGGTAACCTGGTCCTTTGTAGAGCAGGATGTCGAGTTGACCTATCCGGTAGGCGGAGAAATCCTTCCCGCGGGCACAACTATTCCGGTACGCTGGGACGCCCCGGACGGAACGGGAACTTTTGCCCTCGAATACAGCAACAACGGAGGCGCTTGGACCTCCTTTGCAACAGCCGCCGCCAATGCGCGTCAGGCCACGTTTTCGGTGCCTGCGGGCGCAAGCGACAGCCTGATGCTGCGCATTAGCCGCGGAACGCAGACGGATAGCGTCGATTTTCGCCTGGGCTTTGTCGGCGTGCCGACGAACCTCAACATGGACTGGGCCTGCCCCGATTCTTTCCGCGTCAGCTGGAACATGGTTCCTGGCGCCAGCGGCTATGTCGTTTACCTCTTGGGAGCCGAATACATGGACCCCATTGACACGGTGACAACCCCCTGGTATGTCTACCAAAACATCAACCCCTTCCAAACCCAGTGGTGGACCGTTTCGGCCATTACTTCGGGTCAACGTGCCGGCAAGCGCGCTTTCGCAGAAGAAAAAACTCCTGGTTTAGCGGGATGCCCCATGAACAACGATGCCGTCTTGGCGGCTGTTTTGAGCCCCGCCGGTCAAATTCCCAACTGCCAAAACACATCCGCCCTACCGGTTAATGTGACGTTGACCAATGGCGGTTCGGACACGTTGTTCAGTGTTCCGTTGGCCTATCAATTAGGCAGTGGTCCCGTGCAACGCGATACCCTTGTTGCCACCATTCCCGCGACCCAGTCTATGCCATTCAGCTTCAGTGCAACGCTGAGCGTCAGTGGACTAGGCAGCTACGGCGTGAAGGTCTGGACCGAATTGTCCGGGGATCAAAATCCGTACAACGACACCCTCTTTAGCGCCTTCCAAATCGTTCAATCCGATTCGACTTACCTCTTGCCCTATGTCCAAAATTTTGACAGCTTCACCAATTGCGGCACCGTAACGAACTGCGGCGGAACGGTTTGTGCTCTCGGTGGCGACATGCACAACGCACCCACCGGCATAGAAGATGACCACGATTGGCGCACGAACGCGACCAGTACGCCTTCAGCCGGCACGGGTCCCACTGGAGGGCACACCTCCGGAGGTGGTTCGGGTGACAAGTACCTCTATCTCGAGGCATCGAGCTGCACGGATCTGATGGCCATGGTAACGACCCCTTGTATTGATCTTACCAGTGCCAGCTTGCCCGAATTAAAGTTTTGGGCCCATATGTTCGGGAACAACATGGGCGAGTTGCATGTGGACGTTCTCAGCCAAGGCCAGTGGTTCTTGGATGTCATCCAGCCCATTGTTGGGAATCAAGGCAATGCCTGGTTCGAAAAAACCGCTTCACTCACACCCTATGTGGGCCAAGTCATCGTCGTTCGTTTCCGAGGCATCACGGGCTCCGGCATCGCATCGGACATGGCGATAGACGACCTCTCCATTGTAGAGGTCAACTCTGCACCCGTGGCTGCCGCAGGGGTCAGCAATGCCGCCCCCTGTTTGAACCAAGTGGTACAATTCTTTGATCAAAGTGCGAGCAGCCCCAATCAGTGGGCTTGGAGCGTCAGTCCGTCGACCGGATTCAGCTTTGTCAATGGAACCACCGCCAACAGCCAGAACCCCGAAGTGGTCTTCACCAGCTTTGGAACGTTCACGGTCCAATTGATTGCCACCAACACCTTCGGTTCCGATACGGCCACGGCATCCAGCACCATTGTGGTGAATGGCGGAGCTCCGTTACCTTTCAGCGAAGACTTCACCAACTGGCTCCCCGCAGACTGGGAAATTGGCAACCCCGATGCCTCCACCACCTGGGAGCCTCGCGTGGTCATTGGCTCGAACAACAATGCCACCCAAACGGCCTACGTGGACAACTTTGCCTACAACGCCCCCTTGCAGGAGGACTACCTCATCACTCCGGGCATTGATTTGACCGGCGCCACGATTCCAGCCCTCGTCTTTGAAGTGGCCTATACGCAGTATAGCGCCACCTACACCGATGGGCTCCGCGTGGATGTGTCGACATCGTGTGGAAGCAATTGGGGGCCCACGGGCTATGCCAAGAGTGGCAGCAATTTGGCCACCACAGGCAACTTGACCACGTCCTTCACCCCCAACAATAGTGGGGTGTGGCGTCGGGATACCATCTTTTTAGACACCGCCCTGGCCGGACCGAGTATCAAGTTCCGTTTCGCCTCCATTAACGGCTACGGCAACAACCTGTATATCGACAACGTCCAAGTCTTTGACTTTGGCGCCACACCACCGACGGCGACCCTTTACAGTTCCGCGAGCGCAAGTACCTGTAAGAACGACACCGTGATCTTCCAAGCCATCAACCCGGGCAACGCTTTGGCTACTTGGAATTTTGGATTAGGAGCCACTCCGGCCACGGCTACCGGTCCCGGCCCCCATGCCGTTTCGTACTTCACCGCGGGTTCAAAGACCGCTATACTGGGCCTCACCAATGCCGGTGGAACGGGCTACGATACCATCTCTTTCTCCGTAGGGAATCCGGTGGTTGCCGTCTTTGGTGCGAATGCAGGCAGCACGCCTCAAGAGCGCGTCTTTGTCGACATTTCCCAGGGCAGTCCCTCGCAGTGGTACTGGAATTTTGGCGATGGAACAACCTCCACGGTCCAAAATCCCACCCACGCCTTCCCTGCCGCCGGTGGCGCCTACACGGTGACATTTGCCGCCTACAACAACTGCGGATGGGATACCACAAGCACTAGCCTCACCATTTCGGGGGTCAGCCTGGAGGAACGCAACGCCCCGACCTGGGCCCTCTCTCCCAACCCGGCCCAGAACTATGTGAAGCTCAGCAGCCCCAATGGCGCGAAAGCTGACCGAGTCGAAGTGCTGGATGCCCTTGGCCGGGTAGTCTACCGTGGACCCATGCCGGTCGAACAACGCCTCGACGTCCAATCTTACAGTGCGGGCCGCTACCTGGTCCGAATCTGGTCCGGCGGACAATCCAAGGTCCTGCCCTTCGTGAAGCAGTAAAGGAAAAAAGCCGCAGCTCTCGCTGCGGCTTTTTTTTGGTATCATGCTTGACGGCGCGGCAAAGCCATGACACGTCCTGGCGCGCGGCGAAGATCCACCAACCCGTTCAAGGGTAAAAGAGATGAAACGTTTAAGCCATGTCGTCTAAGCGCGAAGCGCGAGCTACCTAGCTACCCGGCTTTCTAGCC
>DFSS01000016.1:28558-40170 GCA_002381225.1 Flavobacteriales bacterium UBA3431
CCCTCTAGCTTCCCAGCCCCTAGCTTACTCGGGCTTTCGGTGCCAAGGCCAAGAATCCTGTCATGAGGGCACCATTGACTAGGATGAGCTCAAACCCAAAGGTGTAGCCAAACTGAAACGGAACCCAGAGGCTCAAACCGTAAGTTAACACTGGACTCAACACCGCGGCGACCGGAATGTACCACGTGCTGGTTAACCGCTTGGTGCTGACCAAACCAAAGGCGAAAAGGCCCAACAAGGGGCCATAGGTATAGCCCGCGGCGGTGAAAATATTTTTAATGATGCTCGCATCGACAAATGGTTCGGCGCAAATAATGAGGGCCGCTACGGCGAGGGTCATACCCACGTGCACCACACGACGGATGCGCAGGCCTTCGGTTTCGGATTTGGCTTCCACGCCGAGGATATCCACGCAAAAGGAGGTGGTCAAGGCGGTCAAGGCGGAATCTGCGGAGGAATAGGCCGCGGCAATCAGTCCAAGAATGAACAGAATGCCCACCACGCTCGGTAGAGCGCTGGAGACCGCGACCGCCGGAAAAAGAGCATCGCCGTGGGCATCCATTCCGTGCGCCAAAGCATAAATACTCAGGTCTTTGCCCAAGGTTAGAAACAAGAAATTTACCGCCACCAACACGACGGCTAGTGTCATCATGTTGCGCTGGGACTCGCCGAGCGTTCGGCAGGTTAAATTCTTTTGCATCATGTCTTGGTCCAAACCTGTCATTGCCAGTGTGATGAATACGCCCCCAAGAAATTGCTTCCAAAAGTTGCGCCCATCGGCCACATCAAAGAAGAAAATTCGGCTATCCACCGAGGCGCCCCATGTCGCCAAATCCTCGGGAGTGAGCGCCGCCCGAATAAAGTAGATGGACAGGACCAGGGCGCCCAGCATCGCCACGGTTTGCAGGGTGTCCGTAAAAATGACGGAGCGAATGCCCCCTCGATAAGTATAGAGCCAAATCAGGGCCAGGGTGATGACTACGGTCAGCCAAAAGGGCAAACCAAGTGGGTCAAAAACAAGCCCTTGCAGCACCGCTGCCACGAGATACAATCGGAAGGAGGCCCCCACCCAGCGGGATAAGATAAAAAACCATGCTCCTGTCGCGTAGGCCGACCGCCCGTAGCGCGATCGCAGAAAACCATAGATCGTGGTGGTATTTTCTCGGTAATAAAGGGGAAGCAAAACATAGGCAATCACCCCATAGCCCACGACATAGCCCAAGACCATCTGGAGGTAGGCAAATCCATTGCTTTCCACCCATCCCGGAACGGAAATGAACGTGACGCCACTTAGGGAAGCCCCGATCATCCCGAAGCTCACCACATACCAAGGAGACCGGCGGTTGCCCGTAAAAAAGGTTTCGTTGTCCGCACGGCCCGTGAAGCGTCGCGCAATAAAAACGAGCAGCCCAAAATAGGCTGCCATGAGAAGGAGAATATGCCAAGGATCCATGAGCGAAAGGTAAGGTTCCAAATGTCGATTCAAAGTTGGCGTACTTTTACGCAAATGGAACTTCCCTCCAAATCACTGGAACGCGCCGTCCATGAACTGAGTCGGTTACCTGGCATTGGCCGACGATCGGCCCTTCGTCTAGCACTGCATCTGCTCAAACAAGGCCCAGAGCGCATCCTTGACCTGGCGGAAGGCATGGAGCAGTTGGCCAAAAACACTCAATTCTGCCGAGATTGCCACGCCATTGCGGACGAAGCCCTGTGCCATATTTGCGCGGACGACCGCCGTGACCGCCGGTCCCTTTGCGTGGTCGAAGACATCCGGGATGTTTTGGCCCTGGAGAACACCTCCACCCACAAAGGCCGCTACCATGTATTGGGCGGCTTGATTTCGCCCATGGATGGCATGGGACCAAGTGATTTGACGGTTGATGAGCTGGTGCGGCGAGTGGAACACGAAGGCATTGAGGAAGTGATTCTCGCACTGAGTGCGACCATGGAGGGGGACACCACCGCTTTTTACATCTACCGCAAACTGGGGGACCTCCCCATACGCCTGACTGCCATCGCCCGAGGCCTACCCGTCGGCGATGCCCTCGAATATGCCGATGAGGTGACCTTGAGCCGTTCCTTCCAACAGCGCGTTCCCTTTGAAACCACTTTGCAGCGATGAGCATGGATTTGAGCGTCATCGTCGTCAACTACAATGTCAAGGCGTACATCGACCAGTGCCTGCGGAGTGTTCAGCGCGCCTCGCAAGGATTGCAGGTGGAGGTCATCGTCGTGGACAATGCCTCCTCGGACGGAAGTGTGGCGCATATTGAAAAGCATTTCCCTTGGGTGACCTGCATTGCCAGCCCCAAAAATTTGGGATTCGGGCGCGCTAACAATCTCGCGGCCGCCCAAGCGAAGGGCGAATTTGTGCTCTATCTGAACCCTGATACGGTGGTTTCGGAGGACAACTTCCGCCGCGCCATCGAAGTCATGCGTGCGCAGCCAGAGATTGGCTCCATGGGCTGTCGAATGATCGACGGCTCTGGACACTTTTTGCCCGAATCCAAGCGTGGCCTCCCCACCCCTGCGGTAGCCCTCTACCGCATCGTAGGCCTAGCCAAACTCTTTCCCAAGCACCCTCGATTTGGCGCCTACTACGCGGGCCACTTGGCCCCCGAGGAATCGGGCTATGTGGATGTGCACTGCGGCGCCTGGATGCTCATGCGCGGCGCGGTTCTTCAAGAAATTGGCGGCTTTGACGAAACCTTCTTCATGTATGGCGAGGACATCGACCTCTCCTACCGGGTTCTCCTGGCAGGCTACCGCAATTACTATCTGGCCGACCGCCCCATTTTGCATTACAAGGGCGAAAGCACGAAACACCAAAGCTGGCACTACATCAAGACCTTTCACGAGGCGATGGCCATCTTTGCCACGAAGCATTTTCAAGGCCAAGCCCTCGCCTACCGCGCACTGATCTCCCTGGGCATCTACGCCAAGGGCTTGGCGACGCTGACGCGTTCATGGGGCCGTACGGTGCTGCCTTTTCTGTTGACCCTTTTCATCGGATATGTCCTCAGCGATGGGGTCAGTACGTATTGGGAGCGCAACCACCGCTATGTGGAAGGCGGAGCCTATCCGGAACGCTTCCGCCTCGTCTTTTTGCCGCTTTTTGCCGTCTTCTGGACGGTCAGCATGGCTTTTTTGGGAGCCTTCAGCAAGTTCGCCTCGCTACGCCGCGTCGTGACTGCTTTTTTGATCACTTCGGGGGTTATGCTGGCCAGTTATGCGTTTTTACCCATGGATTGGCGGTTCTCGCGGGCCTTGGTGGCCTTATTTTCCTTGGGGCACTTGGTTGGCTTTTTCGCCGTCCGTGCCTCCCTGAACGCACGGGGCCGAAGCGGATTGTTTTACCGCGGCTATGGGCAGGCCGAAGCCCATGTGGGGTCCGGTAAATGGCCTATGGATAGCCTGGCCTTGCGGGTGCTGCACCTCCGGCCCAAAACCCTGTTTTTTCACCCCGAAGAGCATTCCTTCCAAGGCATGATTGACGCCATGATCTCCATTGCTGCCCTCCTACCCGATGGGGTCCGGTTCCGAATGGCCTACCCCAGTTGGACCTTGGGCAGCGACACCCAGGCTTCCGCCTCGGATTCGGGAAAGCTCGCCCTTTCGCAATCCCCTGTTCGGCGTCAGAAACGCGCCTTGGACGTGGGCATCGGACTGCTCGCCCTCTTCGGCGTGGCCTTGCTGCTCTGGACAAAGCGAGGTCGCCGGATGCTCTCACATGTCCCCGCTGTACTCAGTGGCCGAATGACCTGGGTGGGCTACTTGGTCCCCGGACCGCACCTGCCCCCCTTGCGCCCGAGTGTCTTCCAACATGGACCAGGGACCTTCACCGTGGACATTGCGCACGATGCCGACCTGCGCTATGCGGAAAATTGGCGGCCCGAATTAGACGTTTATGCCCTACTCAGCGGGAGCTTTTGATGTAAATTTGCCGCACAACCTGAGAATCTATGTTTGAATTGACGATGCCCAAAATGGGCGAATCTGTAGCCGAGGCCACCATCACGCAATGGCTGAAGAAGGAGGGCGAAAGCATTGCCCTGGACGAATCCGTCTTGACCATCGCCACCGACAAGGTGGACAGCGACATTCCTTCTCCTGTGGCCGGAGTTTTGGTCAAATGCCTCTTTCAGGAGAATGACGTCATTCAAGTTGGTCAGGTCATTGCCCACATTCAAACCGAAGGCGATGCCCCCTCTGCTCCCGCAGCGGTGGAGGCGGAAGCCCCTGCGGCAACGCCCATTCTCAAGGCTCCTGAAAACCCCACGGCTGAGACTGCCGCTTCCGCCATTTCTATCTCCGCAGAAGCCGTCAAGGCTTCCACAGGCGCCATTCCACGTGAAAGTGAAGGCCGCTTCTTCTCCCCCTTGGTACGCAGCATTGCAGAGGCCGAAGGGGTGAGCGAAGCCGAACTCCTTTCCATCTCCGGTTCTGGCCACGAAGGCCGGGTGACCAAAAGCGATTTACTCGCCTACATCGCCCAACGCGCCAAAGCCCCTGCTGCGAAGACGATTGCCGAAACGCCTACCTCGGCGGCTCCGGCTCCATCGGCTTCGGCCAAAGCACCAGCCTCTTCGGGCCATGGCTTCACGGCGCCCAAACCCACGATTTTCCCTGGCGACGAATTGGTCGAAATGGACCGCATGCGAAGCCTCATCTCCGATCACATGGTGATGAGCAAGCACGTCTCCCCCCACGTCACTTCCTTCGTGGAAGCGGACGTCACCAACATCGTGCTCTGGCGCAACAAGGTCAAAGGCAGCTACGAAAAGCGCGAAAACGACAAACTGACCTTCACCCCCATCTTCATGGAAGCGGTGGTCAAGGCCATCAAAGATTTCCCGAACATCAATGTGAGCATTGACGGCAAGACCATTGTGAAGCACAAGCCCATCAATTTGGGCATGGCTACGGCTCTTCCTTCAGGCAACCTCATTGTACCAGTCATTAAGAATGCGGACCGCTTCAGCCTATCCGGCTTGGCCAAAGCCGTGAATGAGCTAGCAGACAAAGCACGCACAAACCAACTGGCTCCGGACGATATCCAGGGCGGTACCTACACGGTCACCAACGTGGGCACATTTGGCAACGTCATGGGCACTCCCATCATCAATCAACCCCAGGTGGCCATTTTGGCCTTGGGTGCTATCCGAAAAATCCCCGCCGTGCTAGAAACCCCATCGGGCGATGTCATTGCCATCCGACACAAAATGTTCCTATCGCATTCCTACGACCACCGCGCGGTGGACGGCGCTTTGGGCGGCATGTTTGTGCGCCGTGTGGCCGACTACCTCGAACAGTGGGATCTCAATCGCGAGATCTAATGGTGCTCCATCGGCCGCTGTGCATTTTTGACCTCGAAACCACGGGCATCCAAGTCGTACACGACCGCATCGTCGAGATGTGCGTGATCAAGGTCGAACCCAACGGAACCGAAACGACCAAAGTGTGGCGAATCAACCCCGGAATGCCCATTCCACCCAGTTCTACCGCGATTCATGGCATCACGGATGAGATGGTGGAAAACAGTCCGTCTTTTCGAGACTTGGCGCCGGAAATTGCCGCATTCATGCGGGATTGCGATGTCGCAGGCTACAACTCTAACCGCTTTGACATCCCCCTTTTAGCGGAGGAAATGCTTCGCGCAGAAGTGGACTTCGATTTGCGCAAAGTGCACGCCGTCGATGTCCAAAATATCTTCCACAAAAAAGAACAGCGAACCCTGTCTGCCGCGGTCAAATTTTACTGCCAAACCGAACTCATCAATGCCCACAATGCGGAAGCCGATGTGCGCGCTACGTGGGATGTATTGAAGGCCCAAGTGCAGCGGTATCCCGATCTACCTGAGAGCATTCAAGGGCTGGCCGAGTTCAGCAACATGCACCAGGCGGCCGATTTTGCCGGCTTCATCACCTTCAACAAAGACGGTTTGGAGCAGTTTTCTTTTGGCAAATACAAGAACCAAACAGTGGTGAGCGTCCTAGAAAAAGATCCGGGCTACTATTCTTGGATTCAGAATGCTGACTTCCCGCTCTACACGAAAAAAATCCTCACGGCGATACGCCTAGCAATGCGATGAAAATCCTCTGTATTGGCCGAAACTACCGCGATCACGCCACCGAATTAGGCAATGCCGTGCCCACTGAACCCGTCGTGTTTTGCAAACCCGATTCCGCCATCCTGCAACCCCGTTTGCCCTTTGTGATTCCCTCTTGGTCTCAGGATATTCACCATGAGATTGAGTGGGTCGTGCGCATCGGCCGCGTAGGAAAGTTCATTGAACCCGAATTTGCATGGTCCTACGTCGACGCCATGACCGTGGGCATCGATTTTACGGCTCGCGACCTGCAGGCAAAACTCAAATCTCAGGGACTTCCCTGGGAAAAGGCGAAAGGATTTGACGGTTCCGCCGTGCTTGGAGCCTGGATTCCAGGACCCATTGAACCCGGTCATTTTGCTATCAGTTTGGAGAAAAATGGCATCGAAGTTCAAGCCGGCACCACGGCGGATTTCATCTTTCCTTTGGAGCAACTCATCGCCCATGTAAGCCAGTATTTCACGCTAAAAACGGGGGATTTGCTCTTTACCGGCACCCCTGCCGGGGTTGGACCCGTTTCACGCGGCGATGAATTGGAAGGGAAATTAGGAGGTAAAAGCCTGCTGCGATTGAGAATACGCTAGACCAAACACGCGTGTAAAAGTGTATATTTGGTGAATGCGGACTTTCCCAAACACCACTACAATGAAACAACGCCTGCGTCGCTTTTTTACGGCCATTGCCCTGGTATCCTCCTGGGTAGCTATGTCACAGACCAGCCCGATCACGATTGTTTTCCATGAGAAATTCGATCCCCCCTCTGGCCCCGACTCCGTAACGACCTTTCATACTACGGCAGGAACGACCATCCCCTATTGGAACGACACCTCCGCCTTTTCGGTATCTGCGCCGCACAGCTACCACGCCAAAGTCGTACCGTTTGATTCGGTGATTTTTGAAACCGACGCCTTCTCAACCACGGGAAACATCTTTGTCCGCCTCCAGTTTGACCAAATTTGTAAAGTTCACTTCGGCCAGCAAGCCTATGTGCGTGTTTCCAACGACAACGGCGCAACATGGACCCGATTGACCGGAACCCATTACCGCGGTGCCTCCGGCGGATTCCCCACCACGGGCTACTTCAACGAACTTTCCTACGCCAACCCCAACAATTCGCCTTACTGGGGTGGTTTGACTACGGCGGGAACAGGCGTCGCTCCTTCCGCCACGTGGTGGGTTGGGGAAACTTTTGACATTTCCAGCATCATTGGAACTGGCCCCAGCGGCACAGCACAAGGGTATTCAAACTGTAAAATTCAGTTCATCCTGGAATATCGTTCCCCCTATGGAACGGCCAACCCAGCCGGTTGGTTTGTGGACAACGTCAAAGTGGAAGCGGCACCCTGTGAATTGATTCCACCGAGCTATACCTTCAATTTGATTCCCCGCCGTGAACCCATTGGGGCCCGCTATCAATCAACGCAAGAGATCCGACTGAAAGCCCGAGACCTCGAATCTGGGGTGGATTCCGTCCTGCTGCACCATCGCCTCAACGGAGGGTCTTGGACCACCGTTGAAATGACCCCTTCTATTTCCACATCGTGCCCAGATTCCGCTGAATATTTTTACAGCTTGACCAACTTGGTTGTAGGAGACTCGGTGGACTGGTATGTTGAAATCTTTGACTGTGCTTGCCCCAATATGGTTCGAGTGCCCTCCGTGAGTTCGACCCCAATGAACAACACGTTCTGGATCGATCCCTCGCCTCCCGCCATCTGCGGTACCACCACACCGAACAGTTTCCCCTACTTAGTGACCAATTTCCCTTGGGTTGAGTCCTTCTCGGACATCAACTGGATTCCTGGAAGCGGAACGGGGGCCACGGGGACCTCCCACCGAGGTACGATGCCGCAAGGCAACCCTCCATCAGGGAAGAACTGGCAAGTTTCGCCGAACACCACGACCACTGGTTTTGGTTGGTCGGTGCGTATTGGCCAAACGGGTACGCTCAACACGGGGCCCTTGGGTGATCACACCACCGGTGGAGGCAAATACTTGTATACCGAGGCCTCCCAGGGTAGCGCGAACAACAACACCATGCTCATCACGCCCTGTATCAAGCTCACCGGCCTCAACCATGCTGTCCTGGAGTTCTGGTACCACAAATACGGCGCAAACATGGGCAACCTGCGCGTGGACATCGATACAGGTTCCACCACGCCTTCTTGGGTGGTAGGCGCCTTTTTGATTCCGGGCCAAACCCAAACGAACCAGACTGATCCCTGGGCGAAAGCCTTGGTCAACTTGGATCCCTACTTGGGCAAGATCATCCGCATCCGTTTCTTGGGCAACAAGAACAACACCGCGGCCAATGACTTAGGTGACATGGCCATCGACGATATTTCTGTCTATGAGCCAGACCCCGCTGATATTGAAATGCTGGCGATGTACAAGCCCCAAAACGGATTCTGTCAGTACACAGCGACCGAAGATGTTCGGGTTCACTTGCGCTCCGAAGGTTTCTTCCCTATCGACACCATTCCCGTGGCATTCTCGGTGAAGAACCTCAACACCAACACCACGGTCGTCTCGCGCGACACGATTTATACGACGTTGAATTTGGGTGACACCACGTCCTACACGTTTACGCCCAAAGCCAACTTGAGCGCCTACGCCAACTACCACATCTACGTGTGGTCGGAGGCACCTGGCGACCCCAATACGAGCAACGACACCCTTGGTTTCTTCTTTATTGAGCATATTGCCCCCATCACACAGTTCCCCCACATCCAAACCTTTGACGGTCCGGGATGGAATGCAGGCAACGGTACTTCCGGAAACCCGGGTACGTTCAACACCTCCGATTGGGAAACGCTTCCTGCGCCGCAAACGGCCGACTACGCTTGGCAAGTGGGTTCGGCCTTGACGCCCACCTTCAACACGGGGCCACGCTGGAACCGTACCCGCAGCGGAAACTATCTCTACACCGAAGCGAGCTACGGAAACAACAGTCCTGCGGCACTCTTTGCCACTACGCGTTGTGTCGACCTTTCGGCTATGACCAATCCAGTCTTGACATTCTGGTACCACATGTTTGGTGCCGACGTGAACATCTTGAATGTCCAAGTCGTTCCCAATGGTAGCAATATCTGGCAGACAGTCACTGGCGCTCCGATCTCGGGCGCTCAGCAATCAGGCGAAGTAGACGATTGGAAATTCAAAATGGTCGACCTCTCCGCTTACGCAGGGGACGTCGTGAAGATTCGTATTCTAGCCCGGAAAACCGGCTCTGGTGATTTGGCCGATATCGCCATCGACGACTTGATGATTTACAACCAGCCCGCCAACGACGTGGGTGTATCCATCGTGACTAGTCCGTTGAATTCAGTCAACCTCGCCAACCCGCAGAATGTCATCCTGAAGGTGCGCAACTATGGAACGGCCTCCAAAACGGGCATTCCTGTGACCTACCAAATCAACGACCTCTGTACCCCAAGTAACACGGGCACGTACACGACGACTTATGCAGGAACCCTCGCCCCTGGCGCGGAAGGCACCATCACGATATCCACACCTCCCACCTACTATGTTGGTGATTTTGAAGTCAAGGCCTGGACAACCCTGTCGGGCGATGGCATGGCCATCAACGACACTGCCTCCAAAACATCCTCGGGAGCAACGTCTTACCCCATTTCCTTTGGTCCGGTTAGCTTCGACAACTGTATCGGCGACGAAACCGGTTTCTTTGCCCAAGGTGGACCTGGAACCCTACAAATGTGGGAGTTTGGTACCCCCGCAAAAGGAAGTGGTTGGAACGGCGCAGCCTCAGGAACCAAGTGTTGGGTGACAGGCTTGACCGACAATTATCAGCCTGGAAAGACTGAAATCCTTCGCATTCCCACGCTGACCAACTTTGATACCGTGGTCTCTGCCGAGCTCCGCTTTAAGCACAAGTTCGACTTCACTCCGACCGACGGAGGAGTCGTCGAGTACTTCTTGAATGGCAACTGGAATACCCTGGGTAATGCTGCCGTCTCGGTGGGCTACAACTGGTACGGTTCAGGCTATGGAAGTCCTTCTGTCCAGTCCTTGAACTCTCCCGGTTGGGCAGGAAGCACGGGCGGACAGTGGATCACCTCCTCTATTCCCCTGAACGTTTGGAACTTCTCTCCGAACCCCATCAACCTGCGCTTCCGCATGGCTTCGGCAGCGGGATCTTCGGCAAAAGGCTGGGCGATTGATGACTTCGAGGTCTACGTACCACCGCAAAACTCGGCTTCCCCCATCGAAGTGGATACCCGTGAGTACATCGTTATTCCTGGAGATACGTCCCACATCCGCGTGCGCATTGAAAATACGGGTGCGAAGAAATTGGATTCTTGCCTCGTTCGCTTCCAAGTGAATGGAGGACCTTGGAGCAACTATGAAACCGTGGTCTTTGTCAACAAGAAGAATGGAAACGTTTCTCCTTTGCTCCGCGGGCAACGTCAGTGGTATGACTTCAACCAAGTATGGGTAAACCAGGGCGCAGGCGCTTACAACATATGTGTGGAAACGGCCCGCCCCAACAACAAGCAAGACAATTTAACTTCAGACGACGTCTTCTGCTTGCCGGTAACCACTTTGGACGAGGTGACCATTGACATCGCCAACAACTATTGCAATGACTTTGAAGATGCCGCGGTTCCTGCTTGGTTGCCCTTGCATACCACCAATAAATTGCTCGCCCACGATTGGGAGTTTGGCACCCCGAACCAGACGGGTCTAAACACTGCCGCAAGTGGTAGCAAGGCATGGATGACGCGTTTGGATAGCAACTACCGCCATACAGGCCAATCCGCCTTGCACACCCCATTCTTTGTCCTGGATACGAGCAAGGTGTACACCATGAGCTTCAACCACAATATGATCTCCGAGCTCTACCACGATGGCGGTAGCGTTGATTGGTCGTATGACGGCGGTATCACTTGGTATACGCTAGGTAATACCCTGACGAACGGCCTTTGGTATAACACCGTTCACGTGACCAGTTTGGACATCGTCCGACCAGGATGGAGTGGAAACACCAATGGCTACACCAATTCGACCATCAAGTTCACCGTTGAAAATCCGGGTAAATTGGTCTTCCGATTCCGCTTTGGCTCAGATTACACTATCGACAACCAAGGCTGGGCGATTGACGACTTCTGCCTGGAAGAGGCTCCATTTGGAACCCCGGCAGACATTGTCGGAATCGGTGTGCCGGAAGTGGAGATTCCTGGATTCTTCCTTGGACACGTCTCCCCGAACCCATTGAATGGCCAAGGTGCCTTTATGTTTAACTCGGACAAGCCCGTTACCGTGCAATACACGATTACGAATAGCTTGGGCCAAATCTTGAGCGACGCGAGCGTCCAAGGCGAGGAGGGCTACAACCGCGTTGACCTCGACGCGAGCAGCTGGGCTGCCGGCCTTTACATGATGGAAGTATCGGTCAACGGTCAGAGCCTGACCCGCAAGTTCATCGTACAGCACTAAACGCAGAATCTCCTGCTCCCAGCGCCGCGGCCTCCCAGCCGCG
>DFSS01000016.1:40393-67987 GCA_002381225.1 Flavobacteriales bacterium UBA3431
CGCGGCCTCCCAGCCGCGGCGCTTTTTTTTGCTTCCACAGCCACGGTGGACAAAATGGCATGGAGCCCACATCCCATCAGTCATTTTGACTGAAAATAGGCCCAGATCGCTCCCCGGCACCAGTTTTGAAGCCCCCTACGCATAGTTTACACTACTGTATGGAAAATCTGACGATCAAAACCCAAGAGGCCCTACTCGCCGCCCAGCAAATGGGCGCCGAGTATGGTCATCAAGCCATCGAGACTTGGCACCTCCTCCTCGGTGTGCTGCGCACGGACACCATCCTGGTCGATCAACTCTTCAAGTTACTCGGCATGCAAAGCGGTCGACTCCAGTCAATCGCCGAAGCGGAGCTTCAACGGATTGCCAAGGTCGATGGGGGCCAATCCTACATGGGTCGGGCCGCACAAGAAGCCATTCAACGGGGATGGGCCCTCGCCAAAAAAGATGGGGACGATTACTTAACCTTGGAATACCTGCTCTTGGGGCTGGGCTCCGGAAAAGATGCCTGTGCTCAAGCCATGAAGGATCAAGGATTTAAAGAGGACGCCTTCCGTCAGGCCATGAATCAGTTCCGACAAGGACAAAAAGCTCAGACGGCCTCGGCTGAAAACCGCTACCAATCGCTGAGCAAATACGCCATTGACCTCAATGCCCGGGCCGAAACAGGAAAGCTCGATCCGGTGATTGGACGAGAAGAAGAAATTCGGCGCATCCTCCAAATTCTCAGCCGCCGCACCAAGAACAACCCTGTTTTGGTTGGCGAGCCAGGGGTGGGAAAAACCGCCATCGCCGAGGGCCTCGCCCACCGCATCATTCGCGGGGACATTCCGGAAAACCTAAAAGACAAACGCATCTTTTCCCTAGACATGGGAGCCCTCATTGCCGGGGCCAAGTACAAAGGAGAATTTGAAGAACGCCTAAAGGCCGTGATTCAAGAGGTCACACGCGCCGAGGGAGACATCATTCTCTTCATCGACGAAATCCACACCCTCGTGGGAGCCGGCGGAGGTGAAGGCGCGATGGATGCAGCCAACATTCTCAAGCCCGCCTTAGCACGTGGCGAGCTCCGATGCGTGGGCGCCACTACTCTCTCTGAATTCCAGAAGTACTTTGAGAAAGACAAAGCCTTGGAACGTCGCTTCCAGAAAGTCTTGGTGGAAGAGCCCGATACCGAGGCATCTATCAGCATTCTACGCGGCATCAAGGAGAAGTATGAGAGCCACCATAAGGTTCGGATCAAGGACGAGGCCGTGGTCCAATCCGTCCTGCTGAGTCAACGGTACATCACCGATCGCTTTCTCCCCGATAAGGCCATTGACCTCATGGATGAGGCCGCCTCGAAATTGCGCTTAGAAATCAACTCTAAGCCAGAGGAATTGGATGATTTGGACCGGAAAATAGCCCAACTGGAGATTGAACAGGAGGCCATCAAGCGCGAAGAGGACAAGCAACGCCTGACCTCTATCAAGCATCAACTGAGCGAATTGACTGAGCAACGCGCCCAACTGGGTGCCCAATGGAATGCCGAAAAGGAAGCGGTAGACCGCCTCCAGAAGGCCAAAGAGGGCATTGAGCAACTCCGCTTTGCCGCGGAGCAGGCCGAACGCGCCGGCGATTACGCCCAGGTCGCCGAGATCCGATACGGGAAAATTTCCGAGCTCGAAAGAGAGTTGGCTATGGCCGGAGAAGAACTCCAAACCCTCCGCAATAGCCAATCCATGGTGCAAGAAGAGGTGACCGCAGAAGATATTGCAGAAGTGGTATCCCGATGGACAGGAATCCCAGTTCAAAAAATGCTTCAAAGTGAGCGCTCCAAGTTGCTGCGCCTCGAGGAGGAATTGCATCAACGTGTCGTGGGACAGGACGAAGCCATCGCAGCCGTGGCAGACGCTTTGCGTCGCTCGCGCGCAGGCCTTAGCGACCCCAAGCGGCCGATTGGATCCTTCCTCTTCCTCGGCCCTACGGGCGTCGGAAAAACGGAACTCGCCCGCACCCTGGCCGATTTTCTCTTTGACGACGAGAATGCCATGGTACGCATCGACATGAGTGAATACCAAGAGCGCCATGCGGTTTCCCGGCTCATTGGCGCTCCTCCAGGATATGTCGGCTACGATGAGGGCGGTCAGCTGACGGAAGCCGTGCGTCGTCGTCCGTATGCCGTCATTTTACTGGATGAAATTGAAAAAGCCCATCCCGAGGTCTTCAATATTCTCCTCCAAGTGCTCGATGATGGCCGTTTGACCGACAACAAGGGCCGAACAGCCCACTTTCAACATAGCATCGTCATCATGACGTCCAACTTGGGTTCGGACCTCTTAATGGACGGCCAAGGAATGGAAGATGTGATGGAGCTTTTAAAACGCAGTGTGCGACCTGAATTCTTGAACCGAATTGATGAAATATTGGGCTTCCACCCGCTCGAAAGCCGGCACATCGAAGGCATCGTCCACCTGCAATTGGAAGGCGTCAAGCGGCAACTTCTGGAGCAGGAAGTGACGATTGATTTCAGTCCGGAAGCTCTGCAGGCCCTGGCCCGCGAAGGCTTTGATCCCGCGTTTGGGGCGCGTCCCTTGAAGCGAACCATTCAGCGCCGGGTCCTTAACGAACTCTCGAAGCAACTCCTCTCTGGGGAAATTCAACGGGACGCCGTCATCCTAGTCGATGCCGTAGACGGAACGCTCTTCTTTAAAAACGTTAGCGTCGAATCCCACGTCGATTAAGACTCTCGTGGTAGCGCGCCGAGTTCCGTAGGTGTTCAGCGTAACTCCTCGCGAAGACATGGTAGCCCGGTCTTTTGGGATCTGCGCACATATACACTTCTCCACTGGGTGCGGCATCTAAGACCGCATCCAGCACGTCTGGCTCCACTGTGGCCAAGGCTCCCGGGGGCAAGCCCGAACGTCGGTAGGTGTTATAGGGATGGTCTATACTCGTGATTTTCCCGGTGACACGACGTATGATGCCCGAATGGGGATAGCGCTGCTTATAAGCGTATACGGCGGTGGGATCGGCTTCCAAGCGTTTGCCCATCTTAAGGCGGGTTAAGTACAAACCCGCCACACGCCCGAGTTCGTCGGGCTGTTTGGTCTCGGCCTGAACGATGCTCGCTAAGACGACAACTTCTTCTGGGCTCAGGTTGAGCTGAGCAGCTTGCCACAGCCGCTCTTCTGTCCAAAAAACGCGGTATTCGTGCTGCAATCGCTCGACCAATGCAGGGGGATCGTACGACCAATACACCCAGTAGGAGTTGGGAACTAGATGTTCAAAGCCGAGATCCTGTTCAAGCGCCTTGGTGGCACTGTCCAAGGGGTATCCGAAAAGTTCCGACCACCTTTCGGCGATTTGCGCAGGGGTCAGGTAGCCACCCATTCGAAGCCAAATAGGGTCTTCAAAGCCGTATTGAAGCATTCGGATGGCTTGCAGCATTCCCACCTCCCCATGAAGGATGTAATGGCCTCTGCGCGCCTTGGGATTTCCTTTTAGGGTAAGCAACACCTTGAACCAGCGCGGATGCGGCACCAAGGCCTGGTCCATCAAAGGCTGGAATACCTCCTCGACCGTGCTACCCGTATCCCTGACATACAAGGAATAGTCGTCTTCACCTTGGAAGACCGGCGCATTCACCGTAAATCGGTAGGCCAACAGAGCAAGGACAAATCCCACCGTGCCGACGAACACAACGCGAATAAATCGTTTTTTCTGACGATGCCGCTTCATCGGTCCGGGCTCCATTGAAATAAAGCCACATCTTTCCATCCTTGCGGTGTTTTGACCCAGCGCTGCCAGGTTCCACTGCGCGTAAACCCTGCCTGGGTAAACGTGGCCAAAGCGGGGGCATTGTCCGTATACACCTGAGCACTCAAGGTTTCAAGCATGGCGTAGTCACGGGTCCAGGCTTGAAGAAGGCGCATCCCCGCTCGAGCCAGGCCTTGGCCACGCATCTCGGGGGCGATAAGGATGCCCACTTCGGCGCGCAAATGAAGCCGTTTGGCCCCAAAAACGTCTATCAAGCCAAGGGGACGGTCCGCATAGGCTTCACAGAGGACCCAGCGCATTTGGCCCGTCTCCCAAAAGTCCCGACCGGATGCCGCAATGTATTTTTCTAGGGTGTCCTTGGAAAACGGGCTCGTTCGCTGCCCAGCAATCCAATGGGATGGGTTGTTCTCCCAAGAAAGTAAAACACCCAAATCTCCCGGTTCTAGCGCCCGCAATCGGTACGTCACCATGGCCACGTTCCGGTGTAAACATGGGTCGCCGGGCCGGTCAATTGGATATCCGTATAGGCCTGATCAGCGACTTCAAAAGCAATGTCGAGGCGGCCTCCGCGGGCATACAGCGATACCGGCGAAGTGCATCCTTTCAGCGCGTGAAGGGTTAAGGCTGCAGCCACCGCGCCAGTCCCACAGCTCAAAGTTTCATTTTCAACGCCGCGTTCATAGGTGCGAATTTCCCAGGTTCCGTCGGGACCCGTGGGGGAAATCCAATTGATGTTCGCCCCACCTTGGTGGGCATAGGGTCCATAGCGCAGTGCCGGACCCTCTTGGAGCACAGGGATGTCGGCCACCTGCGCGACCATGGCGATATGGTGCGGGGAGCCGGTGTCCAAGTAAAAGCCTTCCCACTGCGGGACGGGCCTTCCTGCAGGGGCAAATTCCACGGTTACGAGGCCGTTTTCATGCCGAAAGGCAGTATGGAGACCATCCGCCGCGAAAAAATGGCAGGTCGACCCGACAAAAAGTCCGTGTGCATAGGCATAGGCCACGGCGCACCGTGAGCCATTGCCGCACAAGCTCCCGAGGGCACCATCCGCATTGTAGTAGTCCAAGTGGAAATCGGCCTCGGCGCTGTCCCAGAGGACCATCAGGCCATCTGCGCCAATGCCGAGCTGGCGGTGACAAGCTTGAGCCACGTGGTCTGCAGACCATACCTGCCGGGGGCCGCGACCGCGAAGGAGGATGAAATCATTCCCCGTTCCGTGGTATTTTTCAAATTGCTCCGCCATCCTGTAAAAGTAGGAAGTGGAACAGTTTTTGAAATTTGCAATCCGAACTAATTCTCATTTCCATGAATCGTACAACACTTCTCACTGCCGTTGCCTTCACAGGACTAAGTGTAGCCGGTGGTTTTGCTGGAGCGTGGGCCTTTGCCGCGCAGGATGACTCTGCGGAGTGGACCCCTGCCTCCCAGGCGATCCAAACAGGGGCTCGAACCACTGTGGCGGGCATTGGAACGTCTACAGACTTTTCTGCGGCTGCGGAACAAGCCGTGCATTCGGTGGTCCACGTCAAAACCTCGGTAGAGCAAGGGTACACGATGAGCCCTTTCAACCCATTCCACGACTTTTTCTTCGGTTTTGGTGAACGCCAAATGCCCGAAATGACTCCGCGCATCGTGCAAGGTTCGGGTTCGGGGGTGATCATTTCCGAAGATGGCTACATCGTCACCAACAACCATGTAGTGGACAAGGCCAAAGAAGTCAAGGTTTCATTGAATGACGGCCGCGAATTCACGGCAGAAGTGATTGGCACCGACCCCACGACCGACTTGGCCGTGTTAAAAATCGACGCCAAGAAGCTCCCCGCCTTGCCGTTTGGCAACAGCGACGAGGTCAAACTGGGTGAATGGGTCTTGGCTGTGGGCAACCCCTTTAACCTGACTTCAACCGTCACTGCTGGCATCATCTCCGCCAAGGGCCGGAGCATCAACATCATTGACAACCAGTCCGCCATTGAGGCCTTTATCCAGACCGATGCCGCCGTCAATCCAGGCAACAGTGGTGGAGCTTTGATTAACACGAGTGGCGAACTGATTGGTATTAATACGGCGATTTCGACCCGCTCGGGTTCGTACGAAGGTTATTCTTTTGCCGTACCCGCCAACATCGCCCGCAAGGTGGTGGACGACATGCTTCGATTCGGGGTGGTGCAACGGGCCTACCTTGGGGTCAATATTGCAGATGTCACGCCCGAACTCGCCAAAGAGATGGGCCTCGAGGCCAATCAAGGGGTGTACATCTCGGATGTCACCGACAATGGTGCCGCCAAAAAAGCTGGGATTGAAAAAGGTGATGTGATCGTAGGTGCGGGAGGCAAAACCATCAAGCGCAGCAGCGAGTTGCTCGAAGTCATCGGCAGCCGTCGCCCAGGGGACAAGCTGGATGTCACCATTTTGCGCGAAGGCAAATCCAAGAGTTTCCAAGTCACACTTCGAAACCGCGAAGGCAACACCGACGTGTTAAAGAAGGAAGATGTGGTAGCCCTCCAGACGTTGGGCGCGAGCTTTGAAACCCTAACGCAAGAAGATAAAGGCAAATATGGGCTGCGAAGCGGCGTAAAGATTACCGACGTGGGCACCGGCAAGATTGCGCAGGCCGGCGTACCCAAGGGCTTTATTCTGGTCAAGCTAAACAATAGTCCCGTGGGCTCGCAGGAAGATGTGGAGCGGATTCTAGGCAGTCTCCAGCCCGGCGATGGCGTCCTTCTGCAGGGATACCGCCCCGATGGACGACCTGACTACTACGCTTTCGGCTACTAAGTCATTCATAGCCATGCTTTTCCAAGCCCTTCCCTCTCCGGGGAGGGCTTTTTTATGTGCCGCAAATGCCCAAAATTCACTGACTTAGTGTGCTTTAAACACTTAGAAAAGTGACTTAAAAAATTCATTTTTAGGGACTTAGTGCATACAAACCGAACGGCTTTTCCTTGGTTGCGCAGGGAGGTCGAAATACCTTTGTAGCACAACCTTTCAAACCCAACCCTTGATGAATTCCTCGCTCGAAACCTACACCCTTTCGGTGTCCGAACGCGTGAAAAACGAGAAGGCCGCCACGGCCCTCATTAAAATTGTGGGCGATCTTTTTTATGATCGCAATGTCCGTGTGGTCCTTTACCGCCAGCCCATGGTGGACCAGCGCCCCTCGGAAATGCTCCAAGCCCATGCCCATGGCTCGGTAATGGCGGGCGAACTGCTCAGCATCGACGATACCTTGGCCATGGCCGAAGCCCTCCAATCCAGTAAAGTTCAAAATGCCAGCGTGGACATTGGCCGTTTAGCGACTGAATGGCGCCGCGAGGCCGGGGTCTTTTTGCACCGCAAGGCGTTCTTAGAGGCCAAACTCAAGGGCTATACCAACGGCGAGAATCCCAATACGGATCCAGTGGACGTAGTTCTATATGGCTTTGGCCGAATTGGCCGCCTCGTCGCCCGTGAACTCATCGTCCAAGAAGGCCGCGGCACCCAGCTTCGCCTGCGTGCCATCGTCGCCCGGGGCAGCGACCCAATGTCCTTGGAAAAGCGTGCCTCCCTCCTACGCGTGGATTCCATTCACGGTTCCTTCCCCGGCACCGTCGAAGCGGACCACGATCGCCAACAGTTGATCATCAATGGCCGCCCCGTCGCCATCGTCTCCGCAGATTCCCCAGAAGACATTGACTACGAGGCTTTGGGTATTCAGAACGCGCTCCTGGTGGACAACACCGGTGCATTCCGCGACAAAGAGGCTTTGAGCCGGCATTTGGCCTCCAAAGGCATTGCCAAAGTATTGCTCACTGCGCCCGGCAAGGGTGTTCCGAATGTCGTTTTCGGGGTCAACCACATGGGCGAGCACCAAAACGAAGCCATCCAATCTGCAGCTTCCTGCACCACGAATGCCATCACCCCCGTGCTGAAGGTCATTCAAGACCAATTTGGCATCGTCCAAGGGCACATTGAAACCATTCACGCCTACACGAACGACCAAAATTTGGTCGACAACATGCACAAGAAATACCGACGTGGGCGCGCTGCGGCTGTCAACATGGTCATCACGGAAACCGGTGCCGGCCAAGCTGTGGACAAAGCGATTCCCGGTCTAGGCAGCAAACTCACGAGCAACGCCATCCGCGTACCTGTACCCAACGGATCCCTCGCCATTTTGAAACTCAACTTGGAAAAATCCACGGACCGCGACGGATTAAATGGCGCCCTGAAATCGGCTGCCTTCAGTGGCCCCTTGGTCGAGCAAATCAAGTATTCCGTCAGCCCCGAATTGGTCTCCAGCGACATTGTCGGCGATTCCTGCTGTTCCATCTTTGACAGCGAGGCCACCATCGTCCACAGCGACGGCAAAAACGTGGTGCTCTATGTCTGGTACGACAACGAATACGGCTATACCCGCCAAGTCATGCGCCTCGCCAAGCATATGGCGGGCGTTCGACGAAAGGCGTATTACTAAGGATGAACGGGGTGAAGGCGCAAACCCTTCTCCCTGTACCCTTCTACCCTTTCGACGCTTTATCTTCGCGCTCGGATGACACCCCATTGGCTCGAACGTACCGAACTACTCATTGGCCCCGACGCCATTGAGCGCTTGCAAAAAGCGCACGTTTTGGTGGTTGGCCTTGGCGGGGTGGGCAGTTTTGCCGTAGAATTTCTGGCCCGATCCGGCGTGGGCACCCTCACCTTGGTGGATGGCGATGTCGTAGACCCCACGAACCGAAACCGGCAATTGCAAGCCCTTTCTTCGACCCATGGGCAAAAGAAGGCGGCGTTGCTGGAAGCGCGTGTGAAGGACATCAACCCGGATGTGGTAGTGCATAGCCATGACGAATTCTTGACCCCCGAAGCCATGCGTGCCTTGATCAGCCAGCCTGGTTTTGACTTTGCGTTGGATTGCATTGACAGCGTGCAGCCCAAGCTGAATTTTATCGTGACCGCCCTGCAAGCCAAATTGCCCTTTATTTCGTCGATGGGCGCTGGAGGACGTTTGGACCCCAGCAAGATTCAGATTGCGAAGTTGGAGCGCACCTACAATTGTCCCTTTGCTAAGCACATTCGGAAGCGTCTGGGGCGAGAGTACCAGATTAAAAAGGGCTTTCCGGTGATTTTCTCGACCGAGTTGGCCA
This sequence comes from Flavobacteriales bacterium UBA3431, assembly GCA_002381225.1. Taxonomy (GTDB): domain Bacteria; phylum Bacteroidota; class Bacteroidia; order Flavobacteriales; family Schleiferiaceae; genus TMED14. Next base: position 49,279 of record DFSS01000016.1, read on the forward strand.
ATCCTGAGTCGGTTCGTTTAACGGACGGCAGCAACTTCAAGAAGTCCTTCTATGGGACGTCTGCATGGATTCCTGCGGCCTTTGGCCTGCATGCCGCTTCGTACGCGGTCCGCAAGCTTTCCGGACTCCTCTGAGCAGGTAGGACCTTAAGCGTCTTCGCCCGCTGCGGGAAGTTCGTCGAGAATGCTTGCCAGCAATGCCTTGCTGCTGTTGATGCACTCCTCGAGAGCGATCATCGTTTCCGTGTTGGTCACGCCGGGAATATCACTGATTTGGAAAATAATATCCTTGGCATGCTTGGTGTCCTGGCAGCGGATTTTGGCAAAAATGCCAAAGCGGCCCGTGGCAATGTGGGCTACCGTCACCTCAGGTATCACTTTCAACGCTTCGATGACGTCATGAGTGCTGGAGGTTTTGCTCAAATAAATCCCCACAAACGCGATGAAGCTGTAGCCTAGCACGTCGTAATCCAACTGGAGGCTGGCGCCGCGAATGATTCCGGCCTTCTCCATCTTCTTGACGCGAACGTGAACGGTGCCCGGGGACACTTGGAGATCCTTGGCAATGTCCGTGTAGGTTTTACGCGCGTCCTCCAGGAGGTGGCGCAAAATTTCTTTATCCGTTCGGTCCAGTTTGTACTGCATGCTTATCCTTGATTTCCCTTCCAGAAAGGTAAGGTGACCACCACGGCCTGCAGCAATTTTCCGCGCACTTCTACATAAATAGAACTGCCAGGGCTTGATTTTTCAGTCGGTACGTAGCCCATGCCAATGGCCTTCCCCACAGAGGGCGCCATCGTGCCGCTGGTCACCATCCCGATTAGAGTGCCGTGTTCGTCGGTGATGGGGTAGTCGTGGCGGGGAACACCGCGGTCAATGAGTTCAAATCCCACCAATTTGCGGGTGACGCCTGCTGCTTTTTGCGCTTGAAGCGCGGCAGAATTCGTGAATTCTTTCGTGAATTTGGTGATCCAACCCAAACCTGCCTCTATCGGAGAGGTGTGGTCGTTGATATCATTACCATAAAGGCAGAAGCCCATTTCCAGGCGGAGCGTGTCCCGGGCTCCGAGACCCACGGGCACGATGCCCAAGCCGGATCCGTTTTGGAAAATCGCTTTCCAAATGGCCTCGGCGGCCGAGTTGGGCATGTAAATTTCAAAGCCCCCCGCTCCGGTGTAGCCCGTGGCTGAGACTAAAATATCTTCAAATCCTGCAAAACTTCCAACCCCGAAGGTGTAGTAGGTCATTCCATCTAAATCCAATTCCGTCAATCCCTGGAGGGCTTTGACGGCCAAGGGCCCTTGTACGGCCAGCAACGAAGTCGATGCAGATTCATCCCGAAGAGTTACTTGGTGCGCTCCGACATGGGATTGCAGCCAGGCCCAATCTTTGGCCATGTTGGAAGCATTCACCACCAAGAGGTAGCGGGTTTCGGAAAAACAATAGACCAAAAGATCATCCACGATGCCGCCCAAGTCATTGGGTAAGCACGAATATTGGACTTTCCCTGCCACCAATTTGGCCACGTCATTGGAGGTGACCGACTGCAAAAAGGCCAAGGCATCCGGCCCTTCGACATAGAATTCACCCATGTGGGAGACATCAAACACCCCGACGCCATTGCGGACGGCATGGTGTTCCACACTCACGCCTTCGTATTGAACCGGCATGCGGTAGCCCGCAAAGGGGACCATTTTGGCGCCGAGGGCGTCATGTACGGCATTGAGTGCCGTGAGTTGGAGAGATTCCTGTGCTTCCATGCCGCAAAGTTCGGGGTGAATCCCCTCTAGTTGGCTCGGTGCAAAGCAATTATTTGCCGGGTTAGCCGTGGATTCGCTGGCCGTCGGTGAACTGCGCCATTAAGCCTGCTTCAAAGGCCAACAAGTCCTGCCAAAGGGCATCGACGGGGGCGCGACCGCCATATTTCCGCGCATACCCCAAAAAGAGCGTGTAGTGGTTCGCTTCCGAAACCATCAACCGGTTGTAAAATTGGGAAAGTTCGGAGTCCTGAATGTTTTGGGAGAGCACCTTAAAGCGCTCACAGCTTCGGGCCTCAATCAAGGCGCAAACCAAGAGGCGATGGACGAGCCGAAGCATGCGATCTCCTGTTTTGGGGAAAAAGCCCATCACGGCGTGCACATAGGGGTCCTTCCGTTCCCGCCCCAAGACGAATCCCCGCTCGACAATGCGCTTGTGGACCATTTCAAAATGGCTCATTTCCTCGCGCGCCAACGAGGCCATATCCGTGACCAAATCACTGAGTTCGGGATAGGTTACCATCAGAGAAATAGCCGTCGAGGCGGCTTTTTGCTCGCAGTAGGCGTGGTCCGTGAGGATTTCTTCGATCTGTTCTTCCGCGGCATGGGCCCAGCGCGGATCCGTGGGGAGTTGGAGTCCAAGCATCATGGGTCAAAGATACCCGCATTTTACCGACCTTGGCCGCATGCTTTGGCGGTGGAAATGGTCATATCCCTTCGTGCTGGCGGCCCTCTTTGTGGGCTCGCCCTCTGAGCCGTTGGATCTCGTGAACACCGCCCAATGGGACCAGGCTGACCGCCGAGACAATGGGACGGTGCGCATAGCCTTTGTTCCCGATGCCGGATGCCTGGATGTGGTCGAGGGCAAATTGCAGGGCTACGAATACGCCCTATTGGAAGCTTGGGAGGAAGCCATCCCCCAAAAAGTAGAATGGCTCTTTGCCCGAAGTGCTTCCGAAGCACTGGCTTGGGTCGAGGTCGGGCGCGCAGACTTGGCCGCAGGCAACATTCCCTCCTTCACCCGCGAAGGGCTGCGCACATCTCAGCCCGTCCGGGTGTTCCAATGGATCCAGTGGGGTGCTTCAGATAGCTTGCGCTATCTCAACGAATACCCCAAATTGGCTCCGTTTCTGCGGCAATCTGACAGCCTTCCTTTAGCCATTGAATCGACGACCATGTGGCGGCACATTCCCGCCAACGAAGCGGGATGGGTGGTTCCCGACGTCTATTTACCGGCCCTCAAAGCGCACAGCCAGCCTTCGTTTCGCGCTGTTCCCCTCGGCGAAGGGACTTTCTGCTGGATGGGGCGGACCAAAGACAGCCTCCTCATCGAATCTGTGGATGCCTTCCTCGCGAGCAAGCGTGCGCGACGCATTCAAGGATTTTATGGCCGGGACAGCTACCACGACGACTGGCTCAAGCCTATTGAGCTCTCGCCCTTTGATGCCTACTTCACGGATTCGGAACGCTTTGATCGCTATACCTTAACCGCCTTGGCCTATGTGGAAAGTCGCTTCCGGAGCGACATCGTGTCCCCAGCCGGGGCCGTGGGGGTTATGCAGCTTATTCCAAACACGGCCTCCCGATTGGGGATTGAACCCCATCAATTGTACGAACCCAAGCTAAATATTCAGGCCGGACTGAAATACCTCCGCTTTTTGGACCAATATTGGAAACAACGCGGGGTGCCCGCCGAAAACCGACTGCCCTTTATCCTCGCCTCCTACAATACAGGGCCGACCCCCATTGCGCGCGCCGCAGACCAGGCGGCCAAAAAGGGCTGGGATCCCACGTTTTGGACGGGGCATGTAGACCAAGTGGCCAAAGGGCCTGGCGCGCATTACGCCCGAAAAACCCTGCGACTCGCCACCTTCTACCGCGGGTATGTCGATGCCATTCGCCGCGCGGAAGCCCCCGACCCGGCGAGGAACCAATGGATGGCGGTTTTGGACCGTCCTTCCTAGAACTGGAAATAAATGAATGGTTGGCTGTCCGCCGAAAGGGATTGGTATATGACCCACATAGTGAGGAGTGCCCATAAACCCTGGAGGGCGATGGGTGCTTGCGCAAATGCCTGCCGGTAGCGGGTCTTGATTCGACTGGGAATCCAATGAATTCCATAACCGAGGGCCATGACAGCCAAGGGACGCCAAAAACCCAGGAAGATGTCGTCCGCCAGCCCCCAATCCATAGCCGACCAGGTGCGGTGCAAGATGCTCAGCGCCTCATCCCACCCTGGGGCGCGGAACCACGCTCGAGTCAGTGTAATAAAGGTCAACGTCGTGACCAGTCCAAACGCCCGGCCGAGCCAGGAGTTTCGCGGCGACCAAGGGCGCACTTTGGACCAAAGCTTGTAGCCCACGAGGCCCAGGCCGTTGAGCCCTCCCCACGTTACAAAATTCCATGAAGAGCCGTGCCAAAAGCCTCCCAAAAGCATGGTGAGCATCACGTTGATGTTGGTGTTCAGCCAGCGTCGGAAGGGGCCCCAAACTCGGGTCAACACGAAGACGAGAAGAATGGCCCCTGCGAAGGAGACAGGTACCCAGAAAGATTCGGCGAGCATGCTGATCACAAAGAGGGCCAAAAAGACAATGGTGTACGAAGCAAACGATCCTTGGCGGTTGCCCCCCAGAGGAATGTACAAGTAGTCGCGTAGCCAGGTGCTCAGTGAGATGTGCCAACGGCGCCAAAAATCAGAGACGGATAGGGCTTTATAGGGTGAATTGAAGTTCGTCGTCAAGGTGAAGCCCATCAACATGGCCACCCCAATTGCGACATCCGTATAGCCGCTAAAATCCGCATAGACCTGCAAGGAATAGGCGAAGAGAGCTAAAAGGCATTCGAGCCCACTGTACAGGGTCGGCTGCGCAAAGACCCGGTCCGCGAAATTGCTCGCAATGTAGTCGGCCAAAATCAGTTTTTTGAGCAATCCATTGAGAATCCAAAACAGGGCCATGCCGAATACGGCCCGCGTAACCTTGTATTCTTTGTAAAGCTGGGGGATGAATTCGGAGGCGCGCACGATGGGACCGGCTACCAATTGAGGAAAAAAGCTCACATAGAATCCAAAATCGGCCCACCGACGAACCGGTTCAATCTGCCGGCGGTAGATATCTATGGTATAACTCAAACATTGGAAGGTGTAAAAGGAAATCCCTACGGGCAAGAGGATGCGGTCTTCCACGAAATCGGTTCCCAAGTAGGTGTTGCTCCACAGGGCATAATGTGGCACCGGCTCCCAGAAAACACCAAATCCATCTGCCAAAAATTCAGCGAAGAAATAGGGGTATTTGAAATAAAATAGGACGCTCAAATTGGTGATGACGCTGACCGCGACCCACGCCTTGCGCTTCCATTCGGTGTGGGTCTGGGCCAGCCAGGCTCCCACATAAAAGTCGACCGTCGTCGAAAACAGCAAAAGCAAGAAGAAGGACCCACTTGTTTTATAGTAGAAGTACAGGGAAATCAGAAAGAGGTAGCTGTTGCGCAGCGCCATTTTTCGGTGCACCAACTGGTAGCCTACCAAGACCATGGCAAAGAAAACCCAGAAGGCCACCTCCGTAAAGATGATGGGCTGCTTGGCGCTAAAGGCCAGCCAACTGGGCAACTGATGCAAGAGCCAATCCATCATAGGGCATCCAGGGTTGAAGGTTCGGGTGCAAAGGGACGATCATAGCGCTCCAAGTACCAATCGGACAGCGCATGGGCCAGCCAATCCGCCTGCAGCGCATAGCCTGCTCGGGTCATGTGAATGCCATCTTTGGCTGCCCAACCCTGGCGGATCCAATAGGACATCGACCGCGCCCCGCCCATCAAATGGTAAAAATCATGGACGGCGGCCCCATTTTTGGCTGCTAAGCGCATCATGGAACGCGCCACAACCTCTCCATGCGGGTTGTAGCGGCCCTTGTAGTAGCTGTCGTTGTTGGTCAAGAAAATAAATGCGCACGAGGGATTGACGGCACGCGCCCACTGCATCAAAGTGTCGTAATTCGCTTCAAATTCCGTCGAATCAAACCGACCAGCCACTTTGTACGCGTCATTGATGCCCAGCCCAAAAATGATCACATCCGGCGGAAAGGCCCCGAGTTGCGCTTGGTAGCGTTCGCATTTGAGGAAGGAATGGGTCGCGGCCCCATTGGCCCCCAAAGCATGGTAGCGCAAACCGACATCCACATTCATGACTTGAATCCCCTCGAGAGAAAAATAGGTCTGCGCCGAATGGGACCGGTACAAATGGAAGGCCACGGTGTCCTGAGGTACATGGTACCGCGCTTCACAGGCTTGGAGTGCTTCATTGTACCAAACCGTATCCGGGGCCCCGCCAAAGACCACACCATAGGATGAATCGCTTGGTGCGGCAAAGATGCGGAGGTGCGTAAACTGAAACGGATCTTCCGTGCTATGAATTTTAACCTGAACCGTACTGTCGCGGGTCCACGCCCGGATGCCCGAGACCCCCCAAGGCCCTTCATGAGTTGGCACAGAGCAGCGCTGCCCCGTCCACGAATCCAAGTGGTTTGTCCACACTTTGTAGCTCGGGGGGTTATTGGTTCGCGCCAAGGTAAAGGGAAAGAAGAATCCGCGTTCCCCCGCCAAGCCCGGCGCCAAACTTTGCATATGGTAGCGAATGGCATCCGTAAGCAGGCCCGCCTGAACATGGGAGCCCCCCACGTGAACCAAATTGATTTCTTGGCGGCCCTCAAAAACAAGGGCATCCATTTTTTGGAAGAAGGGGGTAAAGGCGGAATCGCCCGCAGGAAAGAGCAATTGGTTGGGGACAGCGGGAATGGGAGCCGGCGACGGAAGGGCGCGCACGGAAATGGGCTGTGCCCATCCCGCCAAGGAAGTCAGCAGGGCCGCACCCAAAAGGAACTGTCGAAACGGTACTCGCTTACTCATGACGCTGGAGTTCGGCTTGCATCGATTCCACTAAGGCTTTGGCGACTTTCTTGGCTCCCCGCGGGGTAAAGTGGATGTGGTCAGGTCCAGCCAAAGGCGGATTTTGATTGACCCAATCCACCATGCCACCCGGTCCCCCCATAAAGTCCATGACATCAAAGAACGCGGCGCCTTCCTCAAAGGCCGCCATCTTAAGGGCATCCCGCACGTCGTCGACAAAGGGGTAACTCACCCAATCCAATCCCTCTTTGACCGCCATGTCACTCGGACCCACCACTAAAATATTGGCCCCAGGAAGAGCTTCTTGAAAGAGGCGAATCTGACGACGGAAGGCTTCGCCGTAGCGCATCACGGCTTCCTTGCTCTTGAAGTAGGGCACCGCATTGCCACCAAATTGCAAGATCACGAGCCCGACGGGTTCGCGCTGGAGTGACGCCATGAAATGTCCGCGGTCCATGCGTGTAAAACTCAAACCATCCGCCCCCCGCATGGCCACATTGTCTACCCGTACGCCGGTTGGACCGTCCATTGAAAGCCCATACCAGTCAGGGCTTGCCCCGCGGAATTCCAAACTGAGCGATTTGACAGGTTGAGTGGCCACCGCACGCAGTGCCCCACTTCGGGCATTGGAATCGAGGTAGTCAATTTTCCATAGCGTGTCATTGGCGTACCATTTGATCTCAACCGGCCCCTTGGCGGGTCCGTGTAGAAGGGAAAAGGAGCGGCTCTGTCGAGCCCGTGGATAACCGTAACTGCGCGGACTGTAGCGCACTTTGGCATCGGGACCCGAAGCGGATTTGGTCGCATAGCGATGGGAAATGCCCCGTGGGCCATACATGTTGGTGGGGCTTTTGTCGTTGGCGCGCCCAAAACTTACCATGCGCGTCCAGGCTCCTTCCGCCGTATGCGCCACGGCAGCCATCGGAACGAAAGGAACCAAGGGCTGCATCCCTGCTCCCTCTCCTCCGTACAAAGCCTGCAATGCGTCGCGCAAATCTCCCGTGATGCGGTCCCCTTCAATCTGTGAATCGCCAAAGTGAAGAATGCGCAGGACCCCGCCGCTATGCAGCTGTTGGAGACCTTGCGCCAACTTGGCCATCCCCAAGGTGTCCGAGTCTGAAAATTGAATCGCCCCTTGACCAGGTTTTGGGCGACGCAAGGGGGCACTGACCTCGACCGTGTCCGCCAATGCCCAAGACTCCAAGGAATCTTGCCGCCGTTGGGTTTCTGCTTCCTCGCGTTGCGCGGCCGCCCAGTCCTCCCACGGGTGCCATTGGGGCATGCGCAAGGCGATTCCACCGCCCAAGTCATACTCCGATCGGGGATTGAAGTAAGCAAACAGAGCAAAAACTCCTAGAACCAGGGCAATAAGAATGGCCGTGATCCACGGCGCGTGCTGCTCTCCCTTCATTTCGTCACAGGGGAATGTGCAGGACTTGCCCTACGTAAATGGTTTCCCTTCCTCCATTGGCCTCCACTAAAGAAGCTAGGGAGTGCTGGGGGAATTTTTGATGAATCTTCCACAGGGAATCTCCGGGCTGGACCGTGTAACGTTCGTAGCGCGGGATGGCTCCTAAATGGGGCCCTTGGGAGGGCGTGGCAGATGCCGTGGATGTGGAACTTGACGCCACAAAACGGGCATGCAATCCAGCTTGAGGGTCTTTTTTCGCCCCCTCCAATGCCCGGATCGCCCCGGACACTTCCTCCACCCCCTGCTGCCGGACAAAGGCCGGGCCCATCACGAGGGCCAAATCAGCTTGCGATGAATCCCCCAAGGCACAATAGTATTCGAGCCAAAGGTGTTCCGCGAGGTGGAAAGCCAAGGCGGAATCCTGGTAGGCCTCCATGGGGTAGCCGAATTTCGCCACCGCCACGGGATGCAGACCAAATGGGCCCACAAAATGGACGGCGGCGTTTGGGCTACCGGCCTGTTCGTGCTGCCAAAGAAGTTGGCTACCCCGAATTAAACTCGGGAAATAATAAATGGGCTGCGCAGCCTGAGCCATGCAACCCATTATTCCGAGTAAAATCCAGCCATAGCGACGCATACATCAAATGTAAAGGGTCTTAGAACGCAGGGAAACGGGATCACCAACAACTTTTCAACGATGTTACCCGCGGTCCTTTTTGGGAAATATTCCCGAACTTACCGGGAAACATACCGAATCATGAAGGCCCACACGACCCTTTTTCTCCTCATTTTAGGCGCCAGCCTCTTTTCCGCCTGCGGATTGCTTGGTCCCAAAGCGCCCGAAACCACCGCGGCAACCAATTTGTCCGATTCACGCCTCCAAACCAAGTTTCCTGGGTACACGTTGACCGAATACCAAGCGGGCGAGGCCCTCTACCAAACCCAATGCAGTCGATGCCACACCCTCCACCCCGCCTCGTTGCTCGTCGAAAACCAGTGGGCACGCATCATCCCAGAGATGGCGAGCAAGGCGAACCGCAAAGCCGGCGGAGAGGTGGTCACCGAAGCGGGACAGCAAGCCATCTTTCGCTACCTCTATGCCCAAGGCATGGGCCTTTCAATGGACGAGCACAGCCACTGATTTTCGGGCATAAAAAAACCCCGCATTGCTGCGAGGTTTTCGGTGGGGTGGAAGATGGGTCTCGAACCCACGACCTCCTGAACCACAATCAGGCGCTCTAACCAACTGAGCTACAACCACCGTTTGGGTCGGCAAATATACATTAGAGCTTCGGCTGCACAAATAGGCAACCCTGGATGAAAAGAGAAAAAATCCACCTACATTCACAACTCAACCCAAACCGTGCAGAGAATGCATAGCCCTACCCGACATTTTTTGACTTGTTGCCTGTTCTTCGGAGCAAGCCACTTCAGCTTTGCCCAAATCAACCCGTCGAATGCCCTGAATTTTGATGGCAGCGATGATTACGTCGTGACCACGGCCCAAGGGGCCAGCGGAACATCGGCCCGAACGGTCGAGGCCTGGGTTCGGACTACCGCGAACTGCATCCCCGGAACAGGTGGAGGGATACAACAAACCATCGTGGATTGGGGCGTCTTTGCCACCAGTTCTCGATTCACCTTCAATCTTCTCTGGGCCAATGCGCCGCGCATTGAAGTTGGAGGGAACGGTTTGAGCGGTGTGACCGCCGTCAACGATGGTTACTGGCACCATGTGGCCGTCGTCTATGACCCTACCGCCTCCAACCAATACAAACTTTATGTGGATGGTGCTTTGGACGCCCAAGGCAACCTGACCGTCGCCACGAATACCTCCTCCGGCACCTACATTCAAATTGGCAAGCGGGTGGACGGATCCAATCCATTCACGGGGGACATCGACGAAGTGCGGGTGTGGAATACAGCACGCACCTCCGCTCAAATCGCGGCCAATTACAACAAAGAACTTTGCAGCCCACCCATTACCCTGGTCGCCTATTACCGAGCCAATCAAGGGGTTGCCGCCGGGAACAACAGCACCGTACTGACCCTCAATGATTTCTCCAATAACCAACATGGCACCTTGTACAACTTTGCCTTGACGGGAAGCGGTTCAAACTGGGTCGCTGGTGCCCCACTCCCCGGCGGGAAGGACACGACCCTTTCCGCCACCCATTGTGGTGCTTTCACCGATCCATTGGGCACCACCTACACGAGCAGCGGAACCTATACCTATAGCTACACAATGGCCAATGGCTGCGATTCAACCATTCATCTGCAGCTGACCATTGACACCGTGGATACAGGGGTGACGCAATCAGGCACCCTGTCGACGATGAATATCTTGACCGCCAATGCCAGCAATGCGGACTACCAGTGGTTGGATTGCGGCAATGGCTATTCGGCCATCAATGGAGCCACCAGCCAAAGCTTCACCGCGGCGAGCAATGGTTCGTATGCCGTGATCATTACCCAAAATGGCTGTACCGATACATCTTCGTGCTACACCGTCGCAGGCATTGGACTGCGTGAACCAAAGGGGCCGGCAGAAATTAAATTATTACCCAACCCCTCCAAAGGATCCTTTACGGTGGAGCTGGGTCAAACCGTGGAAAAGGTGAATATGGAGATTTGGGACGTCATGGGCCGAAGAGTGCTACAAAAATCAGCCGAGAACTGTGCGCGCATCCCGGTACAAACCAAGCTCTCTCCCGGGGTGTACTTGATCAAGATCCAAGCCCAGGGCCAAGTCGTCACACGACGCATGGTCATCGAGTAATCGTTTGTCCCCACTTTCGGTCTTCTGCCCGACCTTTGCGCTATGCGCAAGGTGATTCATATTGTCCGGATGTGGCCGACGGTAGAAGATCCCCAACATGGGGGATTTGTCGTGAGCCATGTTCGCGCTTTGGCCGACCATGCCGAACAGCGCATCCTGATTTGGGACGGAAAATGGAACGCCACGCCCTTGTATGCGGAAGAATTTTCCCTTGCCCAGCCTACCACGCCTGGCTTCCGGGCTAAATGGCGCGCATTGCGGGAGTGGTTGGACGCCGAATTGCCCCATGTGGTGCATGTACACGGTGCTGGAAATGACAGTGCCCTGGCCTTCCTACTCCTTCATATGCTGCATGGTTCGCGTATTCGTCGCGTCGTGACGGAGCACCAGAGCCATTGGGCGGACGGTGCAAAGCTGGGGATGACTTGGACCTTGCGTCTTGCCCATGCCCGAACGGCCGTTTCCGGCTGGTTGGCCTCCTTGATGCAACCCTACAGTGCTGGAGCAGCCATCTCTGTGGTTCCGAACATTCTGACAGCCCCTAACCTACCGCTTCAGCGCTCGGATGCGGCACATCGGCGTTTTCTCTGGGTCGGCGACTTGGTTCCCCTCAAAGGGCTGCCTCCGCTTCTCGAAGCCTGGGCGCGCCATCACCGGACATTCCCGCATGACCACCTGTCCCTCATGGGGGGCACCGCAGAGACGGGGCTCCACTCCGATCAGGTTCCAGAGGGCGCCACCTATTGTGGACCCGCCCGGGCGGAAGAGGTGCAAGCACGCATGCTGCACCACGACATACTCGTCGTCAACAGTGAACGCGAAACGTTTAGCATGGTCATCGGGGAAGCCCTCGAACGGGGACTATCCGTTCTCTGCACGCCCATCCCTGGACCGCAAAGTGTGTATTCTGGCGATGGGATCACCTACCGCGCGGACCATAGCGAAGACAATTTGGTACAAGAATTAGGTCGGGCAGAAAAATGGGCTGATCGGGCGGTGGTGCTCGATGCATTTCGGGCCGAAACCGTAGCGCAGCAATTTCTCGCTCTATACGCCCCGGAGAAAAAGAAAGGCTTAGAGTAGGTCAGTCAGCAAGGCAACCCCTGGTCGACGCTCCGTCAAAAAGCCCTCCGCATGGGTCACGTACATGGCTCGGCCCCATTCACAGGAGCGGGCTTCAATTCCCTCTAGGAATCCCGGGGAAGAAATGACGGTTTGAGGCTCTTGGCTGGATGCGTCAAAAAACTGGGTCTTGTGCGCCTGAATGCTCGCCATTTTTTGATCCATGTAGCCCGTGATGTCCACAGAGAAGTCTGGAACCAAGTCGTAGTACTGGATATAGTGGTAGATATGCTCCGGACGGTGTGCATCCTGTGCTTTGCCCTCCCACTCGGACGTCAGCGCCTGGAGGCCGGCTTTGAAGCAGGAGTCCACAATAAGCTGGGAGGCGTGCCCGTGGTCGGGATGGCGGTCCTTGGGCGCGGTCGCCAGGACAATGCGTGGCCGGAAGGCTCGTATGAAGGCTATTAATACGCGCTGATTCGCCTCGGAATTTTCCAAAAAGCCGTCGCGCATGCCCGCGTTCAGACGCTGAGTCACCCCGAGAACCCGCGCGGCTTCTTGTGCCTCCGAATCGCGCAGTTCCGCCGTGCCTCGTGTTCCCATCTCCCCGCGAGTCAGATCCAAAATGGCGACGCGGTCCCCAGCCGCAACATGTTTGGCCAAGGTGCCTCCACAACCCAACTCGACGTCGTCGGGATGGGCGCCAATGGCGAGAATATCAACAGGAGTTGGCGTATGCATAGCAATTCGTTCAGTGGCAAAGTTACTCCACCCCTGCGAATTGCTTGATTTCTTTGGTTAAAGGGGAAGTCGTCATCAAGTACGAAGCGGTCCACTGGCCACTTTCATTGACCAGAAATTTGCAGAAGTTCCAACGCACATTCGCATTGCTGTTGCCATTTTGCTCTTTCTGGGTCAACCACTGGTACACAGGATGGACATTCTCCCCTTTGATGGAGACCTTTTCCATCATTTGGAAGGTCACCCCGTAATTTTTGCTGCAGAAGGACTTGATTTCGCTAGCGCTGCCCGACTCTTGGCCTCCAAAGTCATTACATGGAAAGCCCAAAATGATGAATTCCTCTTGGTTGCTTTGATCCCAAAGGGCCTGCAAGTCCTTGTATTGGGGAGTAAAACCGCATTCGGACGCCGTATTGACAATCAGTACGCGCTTGCCCCGAAGCTGCTCAAAGTCAAATTGTTCTCCCTCCAGTGTGTTGGCACTGAGACTGTAAAAATCGACTGCGCCGTTCACAGGCTGGGCCACGCTGTTTCCACAGCCGAGAAGCATTCCGAGTAAACCCATAAGAAGGAAAGAAGTGATGTTTTTCATGTTAAAAAAGGATAGATTCCCACTTAAGGGACCGGTTTGAATTCAAATAACCCAAAAGATGGCGCTAAGTTCGGCACAACCCTACCTTTGTTGCGTGATTCGATTGCGCGCCATTCAACAAATCCTCCAATGGGAATGGGCATTGGAATACCGCCGTTCAAACGGATGGTTCCTTCCCCTGCTCTTCGCAGCCATGGTGGGCTATCTCTGCAGCCTTTTGGTGCGGGAACCCAGCCCGACGGTATGGCTGGCGTTGTTGTGGATGACGATGGTCTTTAGCGCCTTGCAGACCGCCTTGCGCAGCTTTGCCGCCACACCGGGGCAATGGCTCTACCTCAATCAGTTGGTTGCCCCCACCGAACTCCTGGTGGGCAAAACCATCACCACCGCCCTCAATTGCCTTTTGGTCACATGGACCGGTCTGGCCCTATTTAGTTTGTGGTTGGGCTGGCCCCACCTGCCGGAAGAGATGGGCCAAGTACCTCTTTGGCCCTTTATCCTGAGTCTGTCGCTGGGAGCCATCGCCATCTCCTCGACCCTGAGCTTCACTGCCGCACTCGCCTCAAAAATTGAACGGGGAACGGGCATTATGGCCATCTTAAGTCTTCCTCTTCTCCTTCCCACCCTATTAATCGCCATGCGCGCGAGCAAATTGGCCCTGCTCGGGACGCCCATCGCCGAATTATACCCGAATTGGGCGGGAGAAATTCTCATGGCAGGCCTCCCCTTGGCCCTCGGCGGCTTGCTCTTTCCGTACCTTTGGCGCTCCTAATGAAAGCTTGGAAAATACTTGGCGTTGCCCTCGTGGGATATTCCCTCTTTGCGGGCCTGACAGCAGACGTACCGCGTTTGGTGATATTGAATGAAACCATACGGAACCTATACTTCCACGTTCCGATGTGGTTCACGATGATCGCCTTGCTCGGAGGGTCCTTGGCCTACAGCTTTCGCTTTCTTCGCTCCGGCGGAAATGGCCTGCCCGCGGACCTCGATCGCGACCATCAGGCCCGAGCCTTTGCGGAGGTAGCGATGATGTTCTCCTTATTGGGACTCTTCACCGGCATGGTTTGGGCAAAGTCGACCTGGGGCACCTATTGGACCGCTGACCCAAAACTCAATGGCACGGCCGTCACCCTCCTGATTTATGCCGCCTATTTCATTCTTCGCAGTAGCATAGACGATGCTGAAAAGCGCGCTCGGCTCGCGGCGGTCTACAACGTCTTTGCCTTCGTGCTCATGATTGTATTCATTGGCATCCTCCCCCGGATGACCGATTCTTTGCACCCCGGAAATGGGGGGAATCCGGCGTTTGGAAGCTATGATTTGGACAATGGCATGCGTCTTGTTTTCTACCCGGCCGTGATTGGTTGGATTTTGATGGGATGGTGGATCGCTACCCTTCGAGTTCGCCTGGATCGCTTGACCGCTCAACAAACACCCGTTTGATATGACCCACCTCTCTTTTTTGCAGGCCCCACCCGCTGAAATGGCAGACCTCTTTCGCGCAGAGGGTAAAATCTATGTCGTCCTTGCTGTACTCGGCATCGTCTTTGTCGGATTGGTGGCTTACCTCGTATGGATGGAACGCCGCATTAAAAAGCTCGAAAAGAAGGCATGAAGCGCAGCTCCATTGTTCTTTTGGCCGTTGTAGCCCTTTTGATAGGGGCTCTCTTGGTCACCTTGCAAGACGCTAGTGTCTACGCCACCTTTGAGATGGCCAAAAAGCAGCAGCCCGAGACTGTCACGGTGGTGGCCACCTTGGACCTTGAAGCGCCCATGGATTTTGACCCCAAAGGATCCATCCTCACGTTTCAAGCCATTGACAAGGAGGGGCAGCACGCTACCGTGCGCTACAATCAGCCCAAACCCACCGATTTTGAGCGCAGCGAAGAAATAACCTTGACAGGCCACTTCACCGATTCGGCGTTTATCGCCACCGAGATCCTCATGAAATGCCCCTCCAAGTACACGGATGGGGAAGGCGTCAATCCCGATATCATCTACACAGACAACCAACCTAGCAGCTAATGCATTACCTCGGCGAACACAGCTTTTGGTCCCTCCTGGGCCGCCTTTTCGTCGCCCTCTCGTTTGCGGGCGCTTTGGTCGCCGCATTTTTTTATGGAATTCAAGCGTTTCGGACCCCTGAGGAGCGAGAAGAACGCCCTGCCCTGGGCGTCCGCGGAGCCGCACGCTGGGCCTACGGATTGCATTCCATCGGGGTGTTGGGTACGATTGCGGTGCTTTTTATTGCCCTGTTTAATCATTGGTTCGAATTTGACTATGTATGGCGCCACAGCTCGCTGGATATGCCCATGCAGTACATTGCCTCCTGTTTTTGGGAAGGCCAAGAAGGCAGTTTCCTCCTTTGGCTGACCTGGCATATGATCCTGGGTTGGGTCTTGATTCGGACCGCCAAAACCTGGGAATACGGCACCCTCTTCGCCCTGTCGCTCGTCCAGCTTTTCCTCGCTTCCATGCTTCTGGGCATCTACCTCGGTGATCTCAAACTGGGGTCCTCGCCCTTCATCTTGATTCGCGAACTCCCTGATAACATTGGCCTGCCTTGGACGCAAATGAGCGACTACCTCATGCGCATTCCTGCCTTCCGTGATGGCCAGGGGCTCAATCCCTTGCTGCAGAACTATTGGATGGTGATTCACCCCCCTACCCTCTTTTTGGGCTTTGCCGCCGTGACTATCCCCTTCCTCTTTGCCATGACTGGCTTGTGGGAGAAGCGCTACACCGAATGGGTACAGCCCGCCTTGCCCTGGACCTTTTTTGGCATTTCCATTCTAGGCACAGGCATTCTTATGGGTGGGGCATGGGCCTATGAGGCATTGAGCTTCGGGGGATTTTGGGCCTGGGACCCCGTGGAGAACTCTTCTCTGGTGCCCTGGCTCACCTTGGTCGCCGCGGGCCATTTAATGATGGTGGTGAAGCACAAAAAAACCGCCCCCGCGACAGCCATATTTTTGGCTCTACTCTCCTTCTTACTCGTTCTGTACTCCACATTTTTAACCCGCAGTGGCATCTTAGGAGACACCTCCGTCCATGCTTTTGTTGATTTGGGACTCAATGGCCAACTTTTGGCCCTATTGGGATTTTTCACCTTGGGCAGTTTGGGCATTTTCTTTTGGCACCAGCGTAAAATGCCGAAAAGCCCCTCGGAAGATGCGTTTTCCTCCCGGGAGTTTTGGATGTTTATCGGTTCGCTAACCTTGCTCCTCTCTGCGGCGCAAATCACCTTCTCGACCAGCATTCCCGTTTTCAACAAGTTGATTGGACCCGAAGGTCTGATTCCCTTGCTGGCGACCCAATTAGCTCCCCCCGCCGATGCCGCCCAGCACTACAATAGCCTTCAAATTCCCTTTGCGCTAATTATTTCGGTCCTGATGGGCATCGCCCCCTTCCTGCGCTGGAAGGAAACCCCCAAGGAGCTGGCGCGCCGAGCCGTCCTTTCGGCCCTCTTGACCGTGGTGTTGACTGCCCTCGTAGCGTGGGGGCTTGAACTCACAGCCATTTTATATGTCGCCTTGCTGGCCACCGCCATCTTTGCGTTTTTAGCCAATGCGGATTATTGGCTCCGCTTTCTTCGGGGCAAGTGGACGGCAGGAGGCATGGCCCTAGCGCATCTTGGATTTGCCTTAGTATTGATTGGTGCCCTCATCAGCAATGCCAAAAAAGAAGCCATCTCTACCAACATCACTTTTATTCACAAAGACTTCCCTTCCAATGAGAATATTCTCCTTCCATTGGGGGATACCGTTTCCATGTTCCCCTACTACGTCAGTTGGAGAGGAGAACGGATGGAGGGACACAATCGTCTGTTCGACGTCGATTTTTACGAGGTCGATAAGCCCCTTGCGTCGTGGGCAGACGGTGAACGCAAGCACCTCAAGCCAAGCTTCCAGTTGCAGCCCTTCATCCAAATGAATGCGCGTATGGGGAACGTCCGGGAACCAAGCACTCAGCATTTCTGGAACCGTGACATCTACACCTATGTGAGTTATGCTGATTTGCGAAGTGAATCGGAAAAATCGGGCGATTGGAAAGAGCCGATGGAAGCGTCCTTGAAAACGGGCGATGAAGTCTTCTTATTCAATACCTACCTATTGCATGGGGACACCCTGGTGGTCCAAGATGCGGCCTTCGACCCCGCCACGGGGGAATTAACCCATTTGGACCTGGCCCTATCCCTCACCTTAAAGGGCATGGATGGAACCCGCCATCCCATTGTTCTACCCTACCACCTCGATGGAAACAACGTGGAAAACGTCGAAGTAGAATTGGCCGATTTAGGAATAAAAATTCGCTTTGACGGCGTGAAGGACGAAGCTGGAACCTATGGAATCACAGCGTGGGAGAAGAAATCGAATGACCCCCCCTTCATTTTAATGCAGGCCTTCATTTTCCCATACATCAATTTGCTCTGGCTCGGATCCATCCTGATGGGCGTGGGTAGCCTCCTAGCCGTGTGGAAACGCATTTATCGGAGCCTGAACGAAGGGAAGAAATGAACTGGGGGATTGTTGGGCATGGCCATCTCGGCTCCGCACTGGCAGCTCGGTTTGCGCGCCAAAACATCGCGTTCCGTCACCTGAGCGCCCAACTTTGGGATCAGGGAAAAGACCTCCCTCAGCCCGAAGACGCCTTGTTGCTGGCCGTGCCGGATGGCTGCATCGTGGAAGTCGCCCGCCAACTGCAGCAGCGAGGTCATTTAGGGCCGGTTTTTCATTGCAGTGGAGCCACCCCTTTAGGTGCCCTCGAACCTTTGCCGCAAGCCGGCGTGTGGTACCCCATGCAATCTTTTCGAGATGTCGAGGTTCCTTGGGGCAGCTTCCCTATTTATTGGGAAAATAACTTGCTCGAACCGGTTTTGAAGGATTTACATCAAAAATTGGGCATTACACTAGGCCAATGGATGACTTCGGAGCGCCGCGCCACGAACCATTTAAGTGCGGTATGGGCGAACAACTTTCCGACACATCTTGTCGCACTATACCAGGATTTTTGCCGTCAAAAAGGGGTCGAACCCATGGCCTCGATGTTTTTAGATTCGGTCACCCAAGCGCTGGAAGGGGATGCCCGAGCGCTTCAAACAGGGCCAGCGCGGCGACAGGACATGGCGACTTTAGCGCGCCATATGGAGGCCTTGCCCCCAGAGCTTCGGTCGATTTACGAAGCGCTTAGTGAGAGTATTGCCCGTTTAGATTCCTCCAACTCGTGAATTACAAGACCAAACTCGCCCAGATTACCACCTTCGTGTTTGACGTCGATGGGGTCATGACCGACGGAAAGGTCTTGATCCTGCCGGGCCAAGACCCCATTCGCGCGTTTCATTCCAAAGATGGATATGCCTTACAACTCGCGATACGCTTGGGTTACCGCGTGGCCATCATCACCGGGGGCACCTCTGAAGCCGTGAAAGAGCGGCTTCAATCCGCTGGGGTGCAAGATATTTGG
>DFSS01000016.1:68280-68527 GCA_002381225.1 Flavobacteriales bacterium UBA3431
GCCGAAGAAATCGCCTACATGGGGGACGATTTGCCCGACTACGAGGTTTTGACCCGTGTAGGCTTGGCCACCTGCCCCCACGACGCCGCACCCGAAATCCGCCGCATCTGCGACTACATCTCCCCCATCAAAGGCGGGGAAGGTTGCGTGCGCGACCTCATCGAACAGACGCTAAAAGTCCAAGGAAAATGGAATCAAGCTTCGGACCGGAACTGGTAGGCCTCGCTTGTCCGATCCAATTGGATGG
>DFSS01000016.1:68858-69157 GCA_002381225.1 Flavobacteriales bacterium UBA3431
GATACCGCGGAAATCGCCCCCGCCGGCCTCAGCGACATCGAAACCGTACGCTTCGTCGCCAAAGAAAAAGCCGACGCGCTGGTCCCCACCTTGCAACCCCGAGAAATCCTCCTGACGGCGGACACCGAGGTTTGGATGGACGGAGAGCGCTTTGGCAAACCGCGTGACCTGGCCCACGCCTTGACCATGCTGCAACGCCTTCGCGGCCGCACCCACAAAGTCATTACCGTCGTTTGGGCCACGGACGGCAAACGCTGGGAGACATCCGCCAATACGACGCTCGTGACCATGGCCGACCT
>DFSS01000053.1:0-547 GCA_002381225.1 Flavobacteriales bacterium UBA3431
GACACGCGCGACGTCCTCGAAGCCGCTGGCACCAAGTGGAACTTCCTGAAGTACAGCCCAGGCCTCGTAGGCGGGCACTGCATTTCTGTAGACCCCTACTACCTTGCCCACAAAGCGGAAAGCCTAGGCTACCATCCCGCCGTCATTCTCAGTGGGCGCCGCGTCAACGACTCCATGGGGCTCTTTATCGCGAGCAAAGTGGTGAAACTCCTCATCGCTGAAGGCAAAGCCGTCAAGGAAAGTCGCACCCTTCTTCTGGGCATCACTTTCAAGGAGAATTGCCCCGACATCCGAAACACCAAAGTCGTGGACATCCGCCACGAACTCATCCAATACGGCTTGCAAGTCGATACCTACGATCCTTGGGCCAACTCTCAGGAGGTCGAGCACGAGTACGGGTTTAGCTTGGTCGACGCATTGGACCCCGCTGGTTACGACGCCATCGTTTTGGCGGTGGCACACAGACCAATTCCTCTCATCTGGATATGCACCATCTCAAAGCTCAAAAAGGCGCCGTGATTTACGACGTCAAAGGTGTACTTCCCCG
>DFSS01000053.1:835-7506 GCA_002381225.1 Flavobacteriales bacterium UBA3431
GAGGTGGTGGATGCGCGGTTGTAGGGCTTGAGGGCTTGGTAAAAAAAACGGAAAGTCCTAGCGCGCAGCGAAGGTCCACCAAACAGTTTAAGGGTAAAAGAGATGAAGCGTTTAAGCAAAAAGGCTTCAGCGCACGTGCTTTCTTGCTACAGTGCGAAGCACGTGATCTCTAGCCAATTCGCGCGTCGCGCGATTACGTCTGCAGCACCCCCGGATTGTACGGACGCTCAATGGGAGCTTGGTTGGCGGCTTCGATGCCTAGGGAAATCCAGGTTCGGGTTTCGGCCGGATCAATGATGGCATCCACCCAAAGGCGAGAGGCCGCATAGTAGGGGCTCATTTGCGTGTTGTAACGCTCCTTGATGCGTTCGAGGAGTTCCTTTTCGGCTTCGGGGGTCGTGGCACCGGCGCGGGCTTTTTCGATTTGGACCAAAACCTTGGCCGCTTGATCACCGCCCATGACTGCGAGTTTGGCCGTGGGCCACGCAACAATGAGACGGGGATCGTAGGCCTTCCCGCACATGGCGTAATTGCCTGCCCCAAAGGAGTGTCCAACAATCACGGTGAATTTGGGCACGACCGAGTTGGCGACAGCATTGACGAGTTTTGCCCCGTCCTTGATGATGCCGCCGTGTTCGGCCCGAGATCCGACCATGAAGCCCGTCACATCCTGGAAGAATACCAGGGGAATTTTCTTTTGGTTGCAATTGGCGATGAATCGGGCCCCTTTGTCAGCGCTTTCACTGTAAATGACACCACCAATTTGCATTTCGCCTTTGGCATTCTTGATGACTTGGCGTTCGTTGGCTACGATGCCCACAGCCCAGCCGTCGATGCGGGCGTAGGCGGTGATCAGCGTCTTGCCATAATCCGCTTTGTACTCAATGATGGAGTCCTCATCCACCAAACAGGCCAACAAGTCGCGCATCGGATAGGGTTTGGCGTCTATGGGCATGCGCTTGTAGAGCTCCTCCGCGGGAAAAGCAGGCGCCAGGGATTCCCCCCGATCAAAGCCCGCTTGCGGGCGTTCTCCCAACTTGTCCACCAATCCGCGCATGAGTTTTACCGCCTCTTCGTCGTTCTTGGCCTTGTAATCTGCTACCCCACTGATGGCGGTATGCGTATCCGCTCCGCCTAACGTTTCATTGTCAATATCCTCCCCGATGGCCGCCTTCACGAGGTAGCTGCCGGCCAAAAAGATGCTGCCCGTGCCCTCCACGATGATGGCTTCGTCGCTCATGATGGGGAGGTAGGCCCCGCCCGCGACGCAGGAACCCATGACGGCTGCAAGCTGGGGAATGCCCAGGCTGCTCATGACCGCATTATTGCGGAAGATGCGTCCAAAGTGCTCTTTGTCGGGGAAGATTTCGTCCTGCATGGGTAGGTAGACCCCCGCCGAATCCACCAAGTACAAGATAGGCACCTTGTTTTCCATGGCGATTTCTTGAGCCCGAAGATTCTTCTTTCCCGTCATGGGGAACCACGCTCCCGCTTTCACGGTAGGATCGTTCGCCACCACCACGCAAAGGCGCCCCTCTATGCGGCCCAAAACGACCACAACGCCCGCGGCAGGGGCCCCGCCGTGCTCTTCGTACATACCGTCCGCCGCAAAGGCCCCAATTTCGAGACTTGGTGCACCGGGGTCAAGCAAGGCATTCACCCGTTCACGGGCAGACCACTTGCCTTGTTCGGCGAGTTTGGCGAGGCGCTTCTCGCCCCCTCCTAGATAGATTTCACCGAGGCGGCGGCGGGTTTCGGCCACGAGCAACTGGAGCGCTTCCGCGTTTTTTTCTTGAGCGAGAGACATGTGGGTTCAGACGTTTGTCCTACGAAGATGGGGCATCTTCGCCTTCCGTTGGTTCATTGTAGAGGAACCATTCGGCTGATTTAATCCAAATTTGACCTTCTGGGGCCGGATCGGAAAGGAAAAGGACCATGCGCAATCCACCCGGAATTTCCTGGACAAAGAGGGCATCAGGAATGTCGTCATCCATCAGATAGCCGGACCAATACAGTTCGGGGACGCAGTGGTAAACACTGTCCACCAATTGGGCGCCAATGTTTTGGTTTAGGGCGATTTCCGCATCTGACTTTTGGTTTCGAACCTGCAATTCATAGTCCTTCAGGCCACCGCATTTACCTGGACCCGTCACCGCGCCAGTCGCTAGTAGCACGTACATCCAGGATCCGTTCGTGCGGTCAAAGATTTCGGCGGTGCCCGGGAAGAGCGTGGGCATGTCGTTCACATATGAAAGTGCTCCGTGGAACCAGGCCCGAACGGTATCGAGCGGGACGGGGCTCCCAAAAAGAAAGTGGAAGCCTTGGTCTCGGTTGGTTTGGATGTCAAATTCTAAAGCGCCAGGTTGGCTCTGAAATTGGCTGAGAAGGACTTTGGGTTTCACTTGGGCAAGACTCCAATGGCCGTCGTCGTTGGCCATCACGCCGTACCAGAGCAGGCTCAAATCCAGCTGGCGGACATCGCCCGTGTAGTTGAAGGCCTCCGTAGCTATTTGGTAGCGGCGGGCTTTTATTTGGGCGATGCGCTTGCGCTCCTCCCCTGCTTTTCCACCTTCCTCGAGCCAAACGATGAGCGAATCCCGGGAGTAGCCCTGAGGATGACGGTGTACCACGGCCACTAAGCTGTCGCGGGGCCATTCGTGCTTCCAAGCAACCCACAGGAGCCGAATGAGTTGATTTTGGCTCAATTGGTCCCAACGCTCCTTGCTGTCTGCCAAAATCGCCGCGGTGTCCACCACAGGGGCCAAGGCGACCGGCCGGGTCTGCACGGGAATGGGCGGATTTTCAGGGGGCTGGCTCGCCACCGGAACGGCGACGTGGGCCGGAAGGTCAGCCTGGCCATAGACCAAGCCACAGGCCAATAGGCCTAGCAGCGTCAGCGTATGGCGGAAGGGCATCACTTGGCGGCCTTGCGCTTTCGGTAGTAGTCCCAGCCGTAGTAGAGGGCCACCAAGACCACGAAGGGCCAGAGATAGCTTGTAGGCTGGCCTTCCCCGTGAACGACGGTGAAGAAGCGCTCCCAGCGTTTGGACGAAAGGAAGCCCTCAATTAACTGATCCCTTGAGAAGAAGATGAAGACGGGCTTGCCCACGATGTGGTCCTCGGGCACAAAGCCCCAGTATCGGCTGTCCCAAGAATTGTGGCGGTTGTCGCCCATCATCCAGTAGTAATCCAACCCAAAGGTGTAGGAACTTGCCGCTTCGCCGTCCACGTAGTAGACACCGTCGCGCAACGCAAGGTCATGGCCCTCGTATTCGCGGATGGCGCGGCCGTAAATCAGGGCGGTTTGGTAATTGAGCTCCACGGATTGGCCCTTAGCAGGAATCCAAATGGGGCCGTAGTTGTCACGCGACCATGGGAAGACGATGCTGTCCTGGTGGCCGTCGGGATTGGGGAACATAACTCCGGGGGCCACGACATTTTCGTTGTACCACACGATGGCCGGAGGCGTAGGTTCTGGGAAGACATTGTCCCCAGGACTATTCATCACGACGATGGTGTCAATGTTCGGCTGCGCAGAGAAGGCCGCCAGCATGTCTTGCGAGATGGTGATGAAGTATTCGGTTTCCGTGATTTGGATGACGTCCGACCGATTTTGGTTGTTGATCAAGCGGTTGTCCAGGTAGTTGATGTCAAAATTGCGCTTGAGGGCCGCCGGATTGAAGCCTTGGCCATTGGTCCGAACGTAGTAGCTCCACTGCGGGTTGCTGCGCTCGCCAAAGGACTGAGCCTCGCCATTAGTGTAGACCTGGCGGTTGACTATTTTCAGGGTATCTCCAGGGGTGCCGACGCATTGCTTGACGTAGTTTTCCTTTTTGTCTACGGGGCGATCGGGGTCGGTTGGGAAGTTGAAGACGACCGCATCGCCCTTCTTGGGTTGGGTCCAGCCCGGGATGCGGGTGTAGGGTAGTTCAATCCAATCGAGGTAGCTCGGGGCTTGCGTAAAAGGAATCAAATTGTGCATCAACGGGATGCTGAGCGGCGTGTTGGGCAGACGCAAGCCATAGTGCATCTTGCTCACAAAGAGGTAGTCGCCCACCATGAGCGTCTTTTCCATGGACCCGGTGGGGATGTTGTAGGCCTCGAAGGTGGTCATTCGGATCGCGCCAGCCGCCACAACGGCAAACAAAATGTGGTTGACCGTGGCGGGCATACGGCGGCGGATTTCCGCATCATCGCGCGTACCAGGCTTCAATTCGGCCGAATAGTTTAAATAGCCCACATAGAGGCCCAACGTGGCGATGCTCAGGAAGATGTGCTTGTTCTCCCGATAGCCATGCATATGCAGCAATTCGTAGGTCAAAATCAAGGACATCACATTGTCCACAACCGGGATGTAGCACAAGAAGGTCCACCAACGAGGGCGATCCGCGAGCTGCGTCAAGACATAGGTACGGTAAATCGGGACCCAGGCAGACCAGGCAGGTTTGCCGTTTGCCGTAAAAAATTTCCAGGTGATCAACGAACTGTAGAGGTTGAGAACCAGGTAGTAAAGGAGAAAATCGAGCATATATGTCTGTTTTGAGGGCGTCTGAGACAGAAACCATGTCCTGCGCGTCAGAATCCTACTAAGTTGAGCAAAAATAAGGCCGGAACCGCGGGCCAATGCCAAATGCATTCGGTACCTTTGTCCTATGGAAATTCAACGCGTTCCCGTCAGTGTTTATGCGGAAATGACTCCCAATCCGGCAGTCATGAAGTTCGTCGCCAACAAAATGGTGGTCGATGTCGATCATGTGGAATTCCACAACATTGAAGAGGCGGCGATTTCTCCCTTGGCCACCGAGCTCTTTCACTTTCCCTTTGTCAAAGAGGTCTTTATGTCGAGCAATTTTATTGCGATTCAGAAGTACAATGTGGTGGAATGGGAAACGGTGACTCAGGAGATCCGCCAGTTTATTCTGGACTATATCCAAGCCGGTAAACCCGTCCTCACGGGCACCCCAAAAGGAGCTCCAACAGCCGAATCCGAAGAGGCGCCCGCCGTGGATCCACTGGAAGGTTTGGGCGACATCGAATTGCGCATCGTCGACATTTTGGAGGAGTTTGTGAAGCCTGCGGTCGCCCAAGACGGGGGCAACATCGCCTTTGTCGCGTACGAAAACAAAGTGGTCAAAGTGCAGCTTCAAGGCGCCTGTGCCGGATGTCCGAGCTCTACCCTGACCCTTCAACAAGGCATCAAGAACATTCTGCAGCGCATGCTGCCTACCTTGGTGGATGACGTCGTTCCGGTCTAACTTTCTGGGACTATGCCGACCATTCTCCCCGTCCAAGGCCATACTCCGAACATTCCTGACAGCTGCTTTTTAGCGCCTACGGCCACGGTAGTGGGAGACGTTCAGATGGGCGAAGAGTGTTCCGTTTGGTTTAACGCCGTCGTGCGCGGCGACGTACACTTTATCCGAATGGGTGACCGCGTCAACGTCCAAGACAACGCCGTCATCCACTGCACCTACCAGAAGTTTCCCACAACCATCGGCCACAACGTGAGCATTGGCCACAACGCCATTGTGCACGGATGCACCCTGCACGACAACGTGCTGGTCGGCATGGGCTCCATCGTCATGGACGGTTGCGTCGTGGAATCAAACAGCATCATCGCCGCCGGCGCCGTGCTCACTGCGGGCACCCACGTTCCCGCCGGCAGCATCTTCGCGGGTATTCCCGCCAAAAAAATCAAAGACATTAGCCCCGAACTCACGAAGGGCGAAGTCGAACGTATTGCCACGAACTACGTGATGTACGCCTCCTGGTTTGAGGCCCCTGCGCCCGAAAATCCCTAAGTCTATGTCCTTCCCCTCGGTCAACCCTACTACTACTGCTGCATGGAAAGCCTTAGAAGCCCATGCCGTCGAAGCCAAAAATTGGCAC
The DNA here is from genome assembly GCA_002381225.1 of Flavobacteriales bacterium UBA3431. Lineage (GTDB taxonomy): Bacteria > Bacteroidota > Bacteroidia > Flavobacteriales > Schleiferiaceae > TMED14. The sequence continues at coordinate 6,725 of DFSS01000053.1, forward strand.
TTGCGCGACCTCCTTTCCGCAGAAGCCGACCGCTTTGAACGCATGCATGTTCGCGTAGAGGATTTGCTGCTCTTTGACTACGCGAAGCACCGCGTGAGCGAGACGACCTTGGGCCTTTTGGAGCAGCTTTTTGCTGAATGTGGCGCCCCAGAAGCCCTCCACGCCCAGCTCTCTGGGGAGGCCATCAACCAAACAGAAAACCGCGCGGTCCTGCATAGCGCCCTGCGCGACCCCCGCACCGAAGCCCTCCTCGTCAACGGTGAGGACGCCCGTGCCTTGGCGAAAGGGGAACGCGATCGCATGTTTGCCTTTGCCGAAGCTATCCGCGACGGCCGCAAAAAGTCCTTCACCGGCAAGAAATTTACCCACGTCGTGAACATCGGCATCGGCGGTTCCGACTTAGGGCCCCGCATGGCTGTTGAAGCACTGAAGCCCTTCAGCAATCGCGGCATCCAAATGCACTTCGTGGCGAATGTGGACGGTTCGGACCTTCACGAATGCCTCCTCCAAGTCGACCCCGAGCGCACCCTCTTCATCGTCGCCTCCAAGACCTTCACCACGCAGGAAACCATGGCCAATGCGGAAGCTGCGCGTACCTGGCTCATCCAACAATTGGGTGACGCCGCCTGTACGCAAAAGCAGTTTGTGGCCCTCAGCACCAACCTGGAAAAGGTCAAAGCCTTCGGCATTTCTGAAAAAAACACCTTTGGCTTCTGGGATTGGGTTGGCGGTCGCTATTCCGTGTGGAGCGCCATCGGCATGCCTTTGTGCATTGCCATTGG
>DFSS01000053.1:7861-8469 GCA_002381225.1 Flavobacteriales bacterium UBA3431
AACTTCATGGATGCCGCAAGCCACGCAGTCCTTCCCTACGACCAATACCTCCACCGCTTCGCGGCCTACTTGCAGCAAGCCGACATGGAGAGCAACGGCAAGTACGTGGACCGAAACGGCGAGCGCGTCACCTACCCCACGGGACCTGTGGTATGGGGGGAGCCCGGCACGAACGGCCAGCACGCCTTCTACCAGCTCATCCACCAAGGCACGGAACTCATTCCCGCTGACTTCATCGCTTCCGTTCAGCCACAGCACCCCCTGCATGCCCACCATGCAAAGCTGCTCAGCAACTTCTTGGCCCAAACGGAAGCCCTCGCCATCGGCCGACCAAAAGCCGCCACGGTCTACAAAGTTTTTGAAGGCAACCGCCCGACGAGTACACTATTGTTTGACGCCCTGACTCCGTATGCCTTGGGCGCCTTAATCGCCTTGTACGAGCACAAAATCTTCTTCCAGGGCGTGATTTGGAACGTGTACTCCTACGACCAGTGGGGCGTAGAACTGGGCAAGGAAATGGCCAATGCCATCCTTCCCGAATTGGAAGGCGACGGTGAGCTAGGCGCACACGACTCTTCTACGATGGCCTTATTGAAGCACGTAAAGTC
>DFSS01000053.1:8784-10779 GCA_002381225.1 Flavobacteriales bacterium UBA3431
TTTATCGTCAGAACCTAACAGCTTCCCGATAAAGTGAAAAAGTACCCTCTCCTTCTCCTCTCAGGGTTGGCCCTTTTGGTGGCCATCGCGTTCACATCCTGCGAAAAAAAGGACCCTCCCGTGGAATGCACGGTGACGGGCCGATGGGTCCTTATGCCCACTACGCTGTATGAATTTACAGCCGATAGTCTCGTGTATACCATCTATTCTTCGAATGGGGCTTTCGGCAGCATTGCGGACGCCATTCCAAATCCCCACACGTGGTACATGGACGGGGATAGCATCGTGATCGATTTAAATTTTGGAAACATTTCCAAGCAGTACGTGGAATTCTCCTGCGATTGCAACGTCATGGCCTGGACCTCTGACCAATTCCAAGGACCATACACCGGGTATCTCTGGAAGGAGGGGCACGATACGGCCACCTGCAAGTAATCGGGACCCTCTAGCTACAGCGCGAAGCGCGAGCCCTCCAGCCCTCTAGCGGGAGCAAAGCGACCTCAGCCCCGCATCTTATCCAGCAAGGCGCTAAGCAATTGGGCATCCTCGTCAGATAGGACTTTGGGGAGATGCTCTTTGTGGAGTTTGTCCACAGAACGGATTTGGCCCAAAATTTCCAAGCCCCGAAGAGTCAAAAAGATTTCGGTAACCCGCTTGTCTTCCGGGGAGTTTTGGCGCTCGACGAAATTTAGCTTTTCAAGGCGGTCCAAAAGGCGTGACACATCGCTGGTCTTGTCCAATAAGCGTTCACGTATGCGGGCAGCCGCCATCCCCTTCGGGTGCGCACCGCGGAGAATGCGCAGCACATTGTACTGCTGCATCGTGATTTTATAGGGCTTTAAGGCTTCGGACATGCGGTCCTTAAGCCAATGGTAGGTGAAAAGGACATTCACCAAGGCGAGCTGCTGGTCGTTCTGCCATTTGCGTTGCTGAATTTCCTCCTGCAGGCTCTTCATGGGGGGCTTATACCTTCATGATTTCTTCTTCTTTGGTTGCCACTTTGGCATCCACGGAAGCAATGTATTGATCCACAATTTTTTGAATGTCGTCCTCCAAGGATTTGCGGCCATCTTCGCTCAGGCCATCTTTTTCCATGCGCTTGGCCTCGTCCATCCCCGTTTTGCGGATGGCTCGAATACCTACTTTGGCATCTTCCCCTTCGGCCTTGGCCATGCGCACCAATTCGCGGCGACGGTCTTCTGTTAAAGGCGGAATGTTGATGATGACCATCTCCCCATTGTTTTGGGGGTTAAAGCCCAAGTTTCCGTTCAAAATGGCCTTTTCGATGGTGGAAATCATCGTCTTCTCAAAGGGCTGAACGAACAAGGTGCGGGCATCCGGGGTGTTGATGTTGGCCACTTGGGTCAACTTCACCATGGATCCGTAATATTCTACCGCGATGCCATCGAGCATACTAGGATTTGCCCGGCCAGCGCGAAGCTTGAGGAGGGCCTTATCCAAGTGCGACAAGGGCTTATCCATGTCTTCCTTGATACTGTCAATGAGGAATTCAATTTCTTCTTCCATGGGAATCGGGGAGCTACTCGCTTAAGATTGAGTGACCAGGGTTCCAACACTTTCGCCTTGCACCAATTTCAAGAGGTTGCCGGGCTTATTCATGTCAAAAACGATGATGGGTAATTTGTTTTCATTGCTCAACGTGAAGGCCGTAAGGTCCATCACATTCAAGCCTTTATCGAAGACTTCTTTGAAGGAAATCGTTTCATACTTGGTGGCTGTCGCATCTTTTTCAGGATCGGACGTGTAAATGCCATCCACACGCGTCCCCTTCAGGATGACGTCCGCTTGTATTTCAATCGCCCGCAGCGTGGCCCCCGTGTCTGTGGTGAAGTAGGGGTTACCCGTTCCCGCAGCAAAGATGACCACACGGCCCTTTTCCAGGTGGCGGACCGCTCGGCGGCGCACGAATGGTTCACAGACCTTGTCCATCTCGATGGCGGATTGCAAACGCGTCTGCACGCCCATGGACTCTAG
>DFSS01000053.1:11118-16140 GCA_002381225.1 Flavobacteriales bacterium UBA3431
CCCGCTCCTTGCAGGCCGCGGAAGATGTTTCCTCCGCCAATCACAATGCCCAATTCCACCCCGTGGGCGACGACGGCTTTGATTTCGGCCGCATAATCCGCCAATCGCTTGGGGTCCAGACCGAATGATTTATCCCCCATCAGGGCTTCCCCGCTGAGTTTTAGTAAGATGCGTTTGTACTTCATGGGATGCTTGATTCTGTCAAAGATAGTGCGCTCGACCCGAGGGCTCAAGTGGGAATACGGCACAAAAAAAGGCGCCGTGCGGAGGTTGCCCTCGGCACGGCGCCGGTATCATCGTTGAATTAGGTTTAGACACCCAAGCCCACACGGCGGAAGCCGGTGACCACGAGGCCTGCCTGGACGCCATTCAAGTAGCTTGCTACAGATTGCTTGCTGTCCTTGATGAAATCCTGCTCAACCAGGGTGTTCTCTTTGAAGAACTTGCCCAATTTGCCTTGTGCAATGCGGTCTACCATCTCTTCGGGCTTGCCCTCTTGACGGATTTGCTCGCGGGCAATCTCCAATTCGCGTTCGATCGCTGCTGCGGGAACCTCGTCCTTGTTCAAGGCGACAGGGTTCATGGCTGCCACTTGCATCGCAACGTCCTTACCGGCCTCAGGAGCTGAGGCAGACAAAGCGACCAACGTACCCAATTTGTTTCCAGCGTGGATGTAGGATGCTACACAAGCGCCTTCAATGGACTCATAGTAGGAAATCTCGATTTTCTCACCGATAACTCCCGTTTGCTCGGTCAATTTGTCGGCAATCGTCAAAGAACCATCGAAGGACAAAGCCAACAAGTCTTCTTTCGTCGCAGGGAAGCCTGCAAGAGCCACTTCAGCCATTTTCGTAGCCATGGCCACGTAGCCTTCGTTTTTCGCGACGAAGTCGGTCTCACAATTCAAGCTGATCACCACACCACGCGTTTGGTCGGCGTTGGTCATAGCGATCACGGCACCTTCCGTAGCATCACGGTCAGCACGCTTGGCAGCGACCTTCTGACCTTGCTTGCGCAAAACGTCGATCGCCGCTTCGAAATCTCCATTGGCTTCCGTCAACGCCTTCTTGCAGTCCATCATGCCTGCTCCGGTCATTTGACGAAGTTTGTTTACATCTGCAGCAGTAATTGCCATGATTGTAAAAATTTAATCGGTTTGTAAAGAGAAACCGGGGCTGTTGCCCCGGTGTTTTTATTATTCGGCAACTTTCGCAGCAGCTTTTTCTAGCTTCTCGTTTCCGGCCTTTTCCTTCTCTGCTTTGCGCTGGCTCAAGGCTTCCTTGATGCCCTCGGATACAGAGTTCATGATTACAGCAATCGACTTAGAGGCGTCGTCGTTCGAAGGAATAACGTAGTCTACCAAGTTGGGATTGGAGTTGGTGTCCACCATCGCGAAGACAGGAATACCCAACGTACGGGCTTCTTCTACTGCGATGTGCTCACGCATGATGTCTACAACAAACAACGCGGCGGGAAGACGGCTCATGTCCGCAATGGAACCCAAGTTCTTCTCGAGCTTGGCACGAACGCGGTCAACCTGAAGGCGCTCACGCTTAGACAAGGTGTTGAAAGTGCCATCCTCCTTCATCTTGTCGATGTTGGTCATTTTCTTGATGGCTTTGCGGATGGTGACGAAGTTCGTCAACATACCACCGGGCCAGCGCTCTACGATGTAGGGCATGTTCAAGGCCTTGGCTGTGTCGGCTACGATTTCCTTGCCCTGCTTCTTTGTAGAAACGAACAAGATCTTGCGGCCAGAGCCGGCAATCTTTGCCATGGCGTCCGTAGCCGTTTGAAGTTTGCGCTGCGTCTTTTGCAGGTCAATGATGTGGATACCATTGCGCTCCATGTAGATATACGGAGCCATGTTGGGATTCCACTTACGCGTCAAGTGACCGAAATGGACACCGGCGTCGAGGAGTTGTTGAATGTCAGGCGTTTGAGCCATAGTTGAGTGGGGGTTTACGTTCACTTAAGTCAACCAGACAGTAGCGCCAAGCGATCTGTCCAGTTTGGATACTAAACCAAATACTCCTGCGATTAACGCTTGGAGAACTGGAAACGCTTGCGCGCTTTCTTTTGACCAAACTTCTTGCGCTCGACCATACGTGGGTCACGGGTCATCAAGCCATCAGGCTTCAACACCGCGCGGAAGTCAGGGTTGATCGATACCAACGCACGAGAGATGCCCAAGCGAATAGCTTCTGCTTGGCCGGTGATTCCACCGCCCTCTACGTTGACTTTCACATCATACTTGCCCAAGGTCTCCGTCATGGAGAAGGGCTGGTTTACTTTGTACTGCAACTGAGCCGTTGAGAAGTAGTTGCTCAGGTCACGCTTGTTCACGGATACGTTTCCGGATCCTTCTTTGATGTAGACACGTGCGACAGACGTTTTACGACGGCCAATGGCGTGAGTAGAAGTGGTAGACATAGATTACCGATCTTAAGCGTTGATGGATACAGGCTGTTGCGCTTCGTGGGGATGCTCCGCACCAACATACACATGCATGTTGCGGAACAGGGCGCGACCAAGGCGATTCTTGGGCAACATACCGCGAACGGCTGTTTCCAAAACGCGCTCAGGGTTCTTGGCCAATTCCAAGGCGGGCGTGCTGAAACGCTGACCACCGGGGTAGCCTGTGTAACGGATGTACTGCTTCGTTTCCATTTTGGAACCAGAAAGCGTAACAGCCGCAGCATTAATTACAATGACATTATCTCCACAATCCGCGTGGGGAGTGAAGTTGGGCTTGTGCTTACCGCGCAAGCGGCTAGCGATCAAGGAGGCCACGCGACCCAATGATTGACCATTGGCGTCAACAACGATCCAGGTCTTCTGGGCGGTTGCCTTGTTGGCAGAGATTGTTTTGTAGCTAAGCGTATCCACTTTTCAGCAATATTTTTTGGGGCTGCGAAGATACGCACATTAATTGCAAATAGCCAAAGGTTCAAGGACCTCTAAATGCAAAGTACCTTAGGGGCTCGCAAAAATACGCTTGAATCATGCTTCGTTTTCCTGTCATCTTCCCTGTTCTTTCCGCTTTCATCCTAGGTTTTTCAGGGCTTCACGCCCAAACCATACAGCGTTGTGGCGCGGATGAACAGCTTGCGTGGGAGATGCAAAATAATCCGCGACGTGCCGCCCTTTTGGCCGAGACGGAGGCCATCATGGAAGCGCAAATGACCCAGGACGCTTCCGGCGCGGAATCGGTCGTGCAAATCATCCCGGTCGTTTTTCATGTCATGTGGTACGATCAGAGCGACAATATCTCGGAGGCCCAATTGCAAGACGCCATCGACATCCTCAATGAGGATATGCGACGCATGAATCCCGACACGGGTTTGTTGCGGGCCATTTTTAAACCTGTGGCAGCGGATATGGAAGTGGAATTTCGGATCGCGAAAAAAGACCCCAATGGTCGATGCACAAATGGGGTGACCCGCACGCAGACCAATTTGAGTCTGGCCGCCAATAACAACGTGAAGTCACTCATCGGCTGGGACAACACGAAGTACTTGAACATTTGGGTCGTTCGGCAGATCAACTTATCTGGGACAAGCCCTGGGTCCATCACATTGGGCTATTCGGCATTTCCCTACAATGGCATTCCGCTTACCCAGGATGGTATTGTAATTCGGCACGACAATTTGGGCAGCATTGGCACCTCGGCCGGCACGCGCCATCGAACGCTCACCCACGAAGTCGGGCACTACCTCAATCTTTACCACACATTCCAAGGCGGCTGCAGCCAAGGCGATAACTGCTACGATACCCCGCCCGTTTCCTCTTCATCCAACGGGTGCAACAACAGCACGCAGAACACCTGCAGCAACGATAACCCCGACCTCCCGGATATGGTCGAGAACTACATGGACTACAGCGATGACAATTGCATGAATACGTTCACGCAGAACCAAAAGTCACGTGCCAAATCCGTACTCAACAGCCTCAACCTGCGCGGCAACTTGTGCACATCGGGCAATTTGGCCTTCACGGGGGTGGACGGGAATCCCGTCAACTGCGCCCCGGTCGCGGATTTCACCGTAGATCGAACGCTCTTGTGCACCGGCGAGCAAGTACAATTCACAGATTTGTCCGCGTACCAAACGCTCACCAGCTTCCATTACACCATCGCGGACCAAAACAACGGCAACCAGCAGCACATCATCACCGCCAACCCTTTGCTCACCTTCAATGCTCCGGGGGTATATGATGTGAAACTGGAGATCCAGAACGCCGCAGGCAATAGCATGAAGCAGTACGGCCAGCTGATTACGGTTCGGCCCGCAGGAGGAACCACCTATAGCCCCTTCTTCTCCGCGACCATGGAGGATGCGTTGCCAAACGGAATTTGGACCGTGGAAAACAACGGGGACAACATCCAATGGGTGCGCACCAGTGCAGCGGCTAAATCGGGCACCCACTCCTACGTTTTGGACAACTTCAATGTAGCCGGAACCGGTGGCGGCGATGCCCTGATTGCTGGGCCCATTTCGGTGAGCAACATGACCGCGAAGCAATTGCGCTTCTCGCATGCCTTTGCCCGCAAAACCTCGTCTGACAACGACCAACTGAAGATTTTTACCAGCACGGACTGCGGCCAAACATGGGCACTTCAACGTTTGATCCCCGCCTTCCAATTGGGGTCTGCCACGTACTTCCCCAATACATTGTACGTTCCCATTGCGAGCGATTGGAAGGAGACGACCATCACATTCACGGGCATGAACAATGCCTCTTCGGTGATGATCAAATTTGAATTCATTAGTGGCGGCGGCAACAATGTCTACCTGGACGATGTCACCTTCAGTACGACGGTGGGCGAAGAAGAACTTTCTTCGCAGCAGCTCATCCTGGCTCCCAACCCAAGCGCGGGCGGCAGCACCCTCAGCCTCCCCAGCGCGAATGGCCAAGTCTATGTCCTCGATGCCTTGGGCCGAACGGTACTCTCTCGCCCCGTCACGGAACGCCAACTTCAACTCCCTGCCCTACCCGCCGGCCTCTACCTCGTTCGCTGGG
>DFSS01000007.1:0-1156 GCA_002381225.1 Flavobacteriales bacterium UBA3431
ATGCTTGGCATAGGTGCCTTGGGCTAAGAAGCTCAAGCCCCCGGGATACCCTGGTTCCAGGGTGCATAGCGAGGTAATATCCTGGGCGCACGGGCCATCCAGCTCGGCCCCTACCGCGGCGGCCAAGGCAGAAATGGCCTGGGGGGAAATGCGTGTTGCGTTTAGTCGATCCATTCGATTCCTTTGGGCCAACACACAAATGGGCGTGTGATGGTATGACTATAAACGCTCAAAGGAAGAATTTCGGATGCCTCTGAGAGCGGAATCACTTTTCCGCTTTTTTTGAGGATTTTGATTTCTTGCTTGTCCGACTTGTACGTGGCATTGCTGGCCAGGCCCTCCAGAACGAAATGGCGGCAATCTGCGAGGGGATAGCCCCAGGTTTCATGCACTTTGGATTCCAATTCAGACCGCTGAGACGCCGTCAGGGCTGCAGGCAAAAATTTAATTCGGAAGAGACGTCGGTTGAGCAGACGATCGGCCAATTCGCGGAGAACCGGGTCGGCATGTTGGGTCCATTGCTTCATTGCGCCCAGTATATCGGCGTCGTCCAGGCGTGTAAACGCCGCGAGGATGGTGGGATCTTGCTGAAAATCCTGCATCGTAGGACGCTTTTGTAGGAAGAGTTGCAATTCGGCCCCGCCAAATAACGTGTCGCCCTGCTGGACAAGTTCGTGGGCACGTCGTAGCAATTGAACGAGCATGTATTCCGCGCTTAAAACGGCCTTGTGCATGTAGACTTGCCAATACATGAGGCTTCGGCTCACCAAAAACTTTTCGATCGAACTGATGCCTTTGCCGTCGAGAACCAATTCCCCATCGGCGACATTGAGCATGGATAGGAGGCGCTCGGAGTTAATCGCGCCCTCCACGACCCCGGTGTAGAAGGCGTCTCGACGCAAATAATCCATGCGGTCCATATCCAACTGCGAGGAGATGAGTTGGTGCAAAAACCGCTTAGGGTGCTGGTTATGAAAAATTTCCAAGGCTTCTGTCAAAGCGCCATCCATTTCGTGGTTGAGGCGCTCCATAAGCAAGGTTGAAAGGGCCTCGTGGGACACACCGTTCACCATCGTGTGTTCCAAGGCATGCGAAAATGGCCCGTGGCCAATGTCGTGAAGGAGGATGGCAATTTGTACCGATTCGGCTTCGCTCG
>DFSS01000007.1:1526-20012 GCA_002381225.1 Flavobacteriales bacterium UBA3431
AAGCCCAGCTGACCAATACGGCGCAATCGCTGGAAGTAGGGATGCTCAATGAGGTCAAAAATTCGTTCTGTCGGAATCGCAATGAAACCGTAAATCGGATCGTTGAAGAGTTTGAACTTGTTCGTTTCGGTGCCGGCAGCCATGTAGGTCGAATAGGTGCCGTAAATTTAACCCATATCACATGGATAAAGCACGCATACTTTGGGTCGACGATGAGGTAGATAGCCTCACCCCACATGTCATCTACTTGGAAGGCAAGGGATTTGTGGTACACGTCGCGACGAATGCCGCCGATGCCCTGCGCCATATGGCGGCGCATCCGGTCGATTGCGTTTTGCTGGATGAGCACATGCCGGGCCGCTCAGGCCTCGATGCGCTGCCCGATTTTAAGGCTTTGCGCCCCACTACGCCAGTCATTATGGTGACCAAGAGCGAAGAGGAGGGCGTTATGGAGCAGGCCATCGGGGAGGACATTGCCGATTATTTGCTCAAGCCCGTTCAGCCGCGGCAAGTCTTGTCCTCCCTCACCCGTGTTTTGGGCGCCCGGCAACTGATTGCGGACCGAAATGTGAGTAAATACCAAGCCCAGTTCCGCACCTTGACCCAAGAAATCAGTGAAGCGGATTCATGGGAGGCCTGGACGGCGATTTACCGCGCCTTAATTTCTTTTGATTCGGGACTATCCGGGGCCGAAGCGGAAGGGATGCGCCCCATGCTAGACCACCAAAAAGAAGAAGCCAATCGCTTATTTACTCGCTGGTGGGCCGCGGTCTACCCTGAGTGGCTCTTTGACCCCGAAGCACCTTGCCATTTTTCGCACCAAATGCTCCGAAAGCACGTGGCGCCAGTGGTAAAGTCCGGTCAAAAATCCGTCTTGCTTGTGTTTGACAACCTTCGGTTGGACCAATGGCTCGAACTTCAGCCTTTCTTCATGGCGCAATTCCGTGTCGCCACGGATGCGCATTACGCAAGTATTCTCCCCACCGCCACACAATATGCACGGAACGCCCTCTTAGCGGGCGCTTTGCCCGACGAAATCGCCCACCGCTACCCCAAGGACTGGGTGCCGGACACCTTGGACGCGGAGGGTAAGCGCAATGGCTTTGAAGCTCAGTTGCTCCAGGATTGGGCGAAGCGGGAAGGCATCGCCTCCGTGGAATACGCCAAACTCACGCACCTCGGATCCGAACAAAAGTGGGTACGCCACTGGCCGCAGGTGAAGAACTCCGATTTGGTCGTGGTCGTGGTCAATTTTGTGGACATGATTTCGCACGCCAAAACAGAACAGAGTATCGTACGCGACATAGCAAGCGATGACCGCGGATTCCGTGCCTTGACCCATAGCTGGTGGAAAAATTCGCCTCTGCGCCCCTGGGTAGATGGGCTGGCCGCGGAGGGGTTTGACCTCTTTGTGACAACCGATCATGGGACAATCTCCGTCAAGAAGCCCATCCACATCAAAGGTTCTCGGGACCTCACCGCCAACATGCGCTACAAGGTGGGGCGGGGATTGGAGTACGGCCCCAAAGATGTGGCCCTCGTCCGGGAGCCCAAGGAATTGGGTCTTCCCTCGGTGGCGCTGGGGGATAAAATGGTTCTGGCAGGTGAAGCAGGCTACTTCATCTACCCCAATCAGTACCACCAGTTTGCCGGGCGCTTTGAGGGTTCCTACCAACATGGGGGCATCAGCTTGGAGGAAATCATCATCCCCTTTGCACATCTGAAACCCCGGGGTGCCTAAACCCCGCTACCTTTGAGGGCGATGCAGACCACGGATTTTATTTGTCACCCCACCGATTGGTTGGATTGGGCCCGAGAGCACCAGGCCGCGTTGCTGGGACCGGTGGCCATTGTCGGGGACATGGGAGCGGGGAAAACGACCGCGGTGAAGCACTGGCTGCAGGCCTTGGGTTCGCCCGATGCAGGAAGCAGCCCCACGTTCACCCTCATTCAGCCCTACGACAGCCCCCTTGGGGTGATCTACCATGCGGATTTTTACCGGTTGGAGGACGTCGCCGAAGCCGAAACCTTGGGTCTGGACGAGATTTTTGATTCTGGGCAGCCCATGTGGATGGAATGGCCCCAGAAAATCACGAACTTATTGCCCGAAGAAATGGCCGTCCTACGAATTGACGTTCAAGCAGATGGCTGTCGAAAAGTGACCCTCGAGACGAAATCCTAATCCCTGCCCATGGATCAACCCGCCTACATCCCCCAAGAAGAACGCCTGATGGTGTCGTCCAAGCGCCAAGCCTTGCGCATTGGTTTGCCTTTGGAGTCTACCTGGGCTGAAAACCGTGTGGCGTTAACCCCCGAAGGCGTCCATTTATTGGTTCAGCAGGGACATGAGATCCTCGTGGAACGCGGGGCGGGTCTCGCCGCCCGCTACACCGATCACGCCTATGCGGAAGCGGGGGGGCAAATCACGGAAGACCGGGCCCAGGTCTTTCAATGCCCCATCCTGGTCAAGGTTGAACCTCCCAGCCCCAAAGAGTGGCCTCTCATGGCGCCCAACCAACTGGTCTTATCGGTCTTGCAACCTAACACAGTCGATGCGGCGTACATCCAAGCCCTTCAATCGAAAAAAATCACGGCCCTCAGCTATGGCCGAATTCTTGACGAGGACGGCCGAGCCCCCTTTGTGCGAAGCATGGCCGAAATCGGCGGATCCCAAGCCATGACTGTCGCCATGGAGTATTTGAGCACCTGGGCGGATGGGAAGGGCTATGCCATGGGCGCCGTCACCGGAGTCCCGCCCACGGAAGTGGTGATTCTCGGTGCGGGGACGGTCGGCACCGTCGCTGCACGCCTAGCCATGGCCATGGGGGCAACGGTAAAGGTTTTTGATTCCTCCCTGACACGGATCCAGCGGTTGCGCGAAGTGGTTGGACACGATGTTTATACCTGTACCCTTCAGCCCCAAATCTTAACCAAGGCCCTCGAACGCTGTGACGTGGTCATTGGGGCCTTGCGTCCAGTCAATGGCCGGACTCCCGTGGTCGTTTCGGAGGCCATGGTGTCCCAGATGAAACCGCGAACCGTTCTGGTCGACGTGAGCATTGACCACGGTGGTTGCTTTGAAACCAGCGAAGTGACCACCTGGGATGCCCCCGTCTACACCAAACATGGGGTGACGCACTTCTGTGTCCCAAATTTGGCCTCCCGCGTGGCTCGAACGGCCTCTTTCGCCCTGAATAATTTAACTAGTCCATTCTTGCAAACGCTCTCGGACGACGGAGGCATGGAAGAAGCGCTGCGACGCCGGCCGCATTGGCGCGCTGGGGTGTACATGCACCGCGGCATTCTCACGCATCGGGAGCTGGCCGAACCCTTTGACTTGCCCTTCACCGACCTGGATCTCCTCTTATGAACTTTTGGCAGCGCTTCAGCTGGTATGCCGTAGGCCTTGGCCTGGGCACCCTGCTGGTTATTTTTCTCTTTTCGGGCCGTGATTTTCAATGCACATACCTGCCCAACAACCGCGTGCTGGTGGACCTACATGACCAGCCTGTGCGCTCCGTGGCCCCAGAGGCCCAAGACCGGTGGCAGCAGGCATGCGCCGGGGACTCTGCCTTCTTGGAGGCTTTCTTGATGCGCGGAGAAATTGACTTTTCGGAGGCCCAGGTGACCACCCGGGAGGAGGGCCTGAAGCATTCAAGCTATCCCATCACCTTGGAATGGCAGGATCAATCCTACCAGGGTTGGTGGGAACGGCGTACGGACAGTGCGGTGTTGATGCGGCTGGAGCGCCTCGCCCCTTAAGGCTTGACATCATATGGGCCCCTTGGGCTAGAGGATTCGCTCGGCAGGACGGAAGTCCTCCCGCAAACCCGTTGATTATTTCCCCCGCTTTGCGCTCGAGCGGCGCGCTTGTTCGGTTTGAATCAAGCCGAGTTCCCGGCCCGTTTGGCCTTTGACAGACGTGTTTTCCTCGGCTCGACGGAATAAATACGGCATGACGGCCTCGATGGGCCCAAAAGGCAAGTATTTCGCCACGCGAAACCCATGATGCGCCATAACAAAGCTGATGTGGTCGGACATGCCGTAGAGCTGGGCAAACCATACGGGGGCTGATTCCGGCGTCCAGCCTTGGGCCGTCAATAATTCGGCGGCCATTGACGCGCTGTCTTCATTGTGGGAGCCAATCATGCAGGCCAATTTCTGCCCATCTTCCGGGCGGCCAAGGACCGAAATCATCCGTGCCACGCAGGCATTGAATTCGGCATCGGTCGCCTCCTTGGTGGGCTGGATGGGGGAAGGGAGGTTTTTCTGCTGGGCACGGGCGCGCTCTTTTTCCATGTATGCCCCGCGGACAAACTTAATGCCCAAGCCATAGCCCTCTTTTTGCGCATTTTCCAGCGCGGCATCTAACGCGGCTAAACGCCCGGTCCGGTAGCACTGGATCGTGTTGAAAACAATAACTTTTTCGCGGTTGTAGCGGGACATGGCGGTGTAGGCCAAGTGATCAATCGCATCTTGAATCCACGTCTCTTCCGCGTCCAACATGACGGGAACTCCCACCTGATGGGCATAGTGGCAGATGCGATCCACTCGGGCTTGAGCGCGCTCCCAGGCCTCGTTTTCCGAGGCAGAAAGGACCTCCCCGCGGCTCACTTTTTCAAGCATGCCGGTATCTGCCAGTCCCGTGACTTTGAAAACCCCCAAAGGGATGCCCGGCTCGTTGGCGGCCAGCGCGAGGGTCTGCAAAGTCATGTCCGTGGAGTGATCATAGGCTTTCTGGTCTGTTTGGCCTTCGACGGAGTAGTCCAGTATGCTGCCCACTCCCAAAGTCCAATTGCGTTGGGCGACCGGTTTACAATCCGCCACGGTTTCGCCCCCACAGAATTGCTTGAATACGGTGGCCCGGATGATTCCTTTGATGGGGAGGCGCCAGGAGAGTGCCCAGAGCGTGATGCTTTGGCCTATTCGGACCAAAGCTGGCGAAGCTAAAGTCTTGAAAAGCAAATAGCTGCGACGCAATGAGGCGTCATCGTGGGACTGAAAGGCAACGGCCGTATCGCGAAAATTCAAGGGCATCTGAACCGATGTAAATGGACCTCAAAGATAGTCCAGGAGGCCTGTGACGAGGCCATGCCAAGTAATTTTCCGACCTTTGAGGGAATGCGCCACTGGGATACTCCATTCGGGCCCGTCATTGCCGGGGATCACGCCCTCCAAGCCCTTGACGCCTGGTTACAAACCCACCGTGCGTCCTACAGCCAAGTCCACATTTTAACCGACGGACAGGTCCATGAGGCCTGCCTCCCATTTGTACTTGGTAGCCTCGAATATTTGGGGGAATCCTCCGTGCTCGAAGTGGAAGTCGGAGAAGAGAGTAAGTCCCTTGAAGTCATGCACCAATTGTGGTTGGCCCTGCTTGAAGCGGGGGCGGACCGACAAAGCTTGCTGATCTCCGTGGGCGGGGGAGTCGTGACGGACCTTGGGGGCTTTTTAGCCTCCACCTACATGCGCGGCATGCACCACGTTGCGGTCCCCACATCGCTCCTCGCTATGGTGGATGCGGGCATAGGCGGAAAAACGGGGATTAACCTCGAAGGGTTCAAAAATCTCCTCGGAACGTTTGCCCCTTCGCAAGGGGTCTATGTGGATCCTGTGTTGCTCGATACCCTCCCCGAACTGCATTGGCGCGCCGGATGGGCTGAATGCATCAAACATGCCTACCTCCAAGGAGGGACGCTGTGGGATGAGGTTCACCAAGTGGCTGATTTGAGCGAACTAGGCCCATTGGTTCCTGCTTTCATGGAGGCGAAGATCCTCCGCGTCCAAGCGGACCCTTACGAGCATGGTTTGGAGCGCAAGGCCCTGAATTTGGGCCACAGCATTGCCCACGCTGCGGAGGCCTCCCTCGGTTCAGACTTGCTGCATGGCGACGCCGTAGCGCTTGGCATGTGGGTGGAATTTCACATCGCCCATTCGCTAGGCCTCTGTAACGCTTCAGACCAAATGGCCATGCATTCTTTGTTGGACACCTGGTGGCCCGAAAGGCGCTCCCTCCCGGCCGATCTCATTGGTAGACTGCGTGCCGATAAAAAGAATCATGCTGGAGCGGTCCGCATGGCCCTGCCTGGCAACCCTGGAGCCCCGGTCACGTTGATCGAGGTCTCAGATACTCATATTCAATCCGCCCTTTCTTCCTATGCGTCTCATTGATCTTCCTCCTTCCAAAAGCCTGGCAAATAGAACCCTTGTAGCCCTCGCGGTGGCAGGGAAACCTTTGCCTGAGCCGGAGGATTCCTGGTCAGACGACATGCGCGCGATGCACCGCGTGTTGCGCGGCCATGGGGATGCGGGTGCAGCGGGGACAGCCTTTCGATTTGGCATGGCGTATTGGGCGGCCCAAGCAGGCCAGAGCATCCACCTTACCGGAACCCCGCGCTTGCTCGAACGGCCCATCGATGGGCTCGTCAAGGCCTTGGCAGATTTGGGTGCAGACCTCGAACGAAAGTCCGATGGTTCATGGAAAATCAATGGAAAGGCCTTACGTGGCGGGGCATTGTCCATCGACGCCACGGTCAGCTCTCAATTTGTTTCGGCCCTCCACCTAGTGGAGCCTTGTATGGCGGCGCCCTTAGAGCTCACCCTCGAAGGCGAGCCCGTCAGTGCGCCCTACATCGAGATGACAAAGCGGGTGAAACAGGATATGGAATGGCCGGTCGAGGCAGACTGGAGCGCGGGCATTGTCTGGGCCTTGCGGGCTTCGTGCCTCGGGGAATCCATTTGCCTTCAGGGCCTAGGTCGACGCAGCATTCAAGGAGATGCGCTGTGGTCCCGCTGGGGACTTCCCTTGGGTTTCAGTGCGTCGTACGAAGCGCAAGGGTTGGTGATTCGGGGACTGCCCAGCCGACCCAAAGACCCCTTGGTCTTGGATTTGAAAGATTGTCCCGATTTGGCACAGCCCATAGCCGCAGCGGCGGTATTAATGCGCAGACCAGTCAAAATCACGGGCTTGCAAACACTCAATGGCAAGGAGATTCCGCGATTGGACGCTTTGGTGGGAGCCCTGAAGAGCTTGGGAATCCCTTCTGAAGCTCCCGAAGCGCGCGCCCTGTCCTTTGACTCAAGTGCGTGGAATCCGAGCGAACATATACTCGAAGTCGATCCGCAGGATGACCACCGAATGGCCTTTTTTTGGGCCCTCATCGGGTTGGAACAACCCTTGGAGTGGACCGGCGAAGCCACGGTTTCCAAGAGCTATCCTCATTTTTGGGCGGACTGGAACGCGTAGCGTCCGGTCCACAGAATGCCTGAAGGGCGAATTTTGACCAAGATCACGCCTTGGTGTGATCGGCCATGCCAGGTCCATTGTGGACGCCATTGTCCCTCCATGTAAGGACCCGGCGTTGTCATCCGCAGCGAAGAGGTGCCATGCGCCCAGGAGTCCCCTGCACCCATCCATCCCACCGTCCATCGGATGGGAGGTCCGGATTCAGAGGCCATGAATCGCCATCCGAGCGCATGCGGGGACTGGGGCGAGCACGCGATAAAAACCCATGCTTCGATCCGGGGAGTTAAAAAAAGCGACGCATCCACGCGCCATTGGTGGTTCCATCGGTCTAACCCAAGGCTGGCAGATCGATCGTTCCAACGTATCCATTGGCGCGCTCCGCGATGGCCCACTTCGAGCCAGCCTCGCGCATAGGGCACACGCCACGACCATCCAGGGCTAATAGCTTGAGGCAGCCAGGAGGTAGATAGTACCCATTGGGCGCTTCGGACCGTCCACTGGGCGGTCATGCCGGAGGGCCAGCGCAGCGAGCAGGAGGTGGCCCAGCGGTCTCCGCCATCGATCAAGGTCTGCCATTGCCACCGTGGGTACTGCACCAAGGCAGAAAGTAGCCAGCGGTCATCCATCCGCCCCCCGCCAAGGTGCAGATGAGAGGTAAGGGCCCAACGGCCCCAGCCTCCTCGCTGGGGAGACCAAGCCAAGAAGGATTGCGCCGTTCGGCCCCGCATAAAGGGTTGGGTCCCCGGAGATCGATGTATCAACCATGGAAGGACGCTCAGACTTGGCCATTCAGTCCACCTGAACCCAGGCCCGTGAACATAGGGTCCCCACCCTGAGGCATTTCGGGCGAGGCCTACTTGCCACGAGGGAGGATGAGCGGTAGTCTGTCGGTCGGGGTATCCGACCTGAAAAAAAGTTTGGAGCCCCCTTCGCTCCATCGAGTCCAGGGGGATGGCCCTCCATTCCAACGGATCGATGAGCTCCCCTTGGTCCGCGATGTAGCGCCCAAGTTGAAAGGCGCCCGCCGCCGAGAGAAAGGGGATGTCCTCCAGGCCATCCCGTGGCCAGGAGTTGATGTAGGCGGGCCGCCGTTCCCAGGCTTCGAGCAGGGCCCGGACGGAGTCCCGGGCCTCCAAATCACTTCCGGGAAAGCGGAGGGCGAATTCCTCCTCCGCCCACGTAACTAGGGCAGATTGGGCGAATGCAGGGCCCAGCGAGAGTAAGGATAGGGCCCCGCACCAAATACGACGGACCCATACTTGCTGACCCATTCGACGCGCCATCGGCCAGAGGTAGAGGCATAGATTCCACGAAAATGGGGGTGCTGGGCCGGACGCGCGTGCACGACAAACTCGACCCCCTGCTTGGTCGAAACCAGCCCCGACATGGATACGTACCAACCCCATTCTGTCCAATGCGTCAGTGACGCCATGGCTTCTAGCCCCCTGCCCGAGCTCCAATGGGCCCGAATGGTGCTGCTTCGACCATGGGGAAGGGGGAAGGATGCTTGGCCATACAGGGCCCCGCGTCCGTGTTCTAGTCCCCACCCCAAAAGAAGCGGGTGCTGTGGGCCCAATGCAAGCCGGGAAAAAAGGAGGCCAGATGGAGGTCCTGTCGGCCCCAAGAGCCCATGGAATGCCCATTGAGGGCGAATCCATTGGGCTCCCAATGCGTACCATCCTGGTTTGGGGCCACTCTGTTCGGCAAAGACCTGCCAGGTCGGGGAGGGGTTGTCCCAGCTTGACCACGGGTCTAGAGGTACCTGCGCCAGCAGGGGGAGAGGGAAACATAGGATAAGCCATCGCACTGCACAAAGTGCGCCTTTCTCATTGAGGTAATCGGGAACAAGCGACTACCTACAGATCCCATGGTCTGATCCGTGTTTCCGTTGATACATCCCGAAAAAAGGCGGTATTTTCACCCCATGCTTCGTCGATTCGTATTGTGTCTCCTGCTGGTATCAGGTGCCTGGGCTCGCGCTCAAGCCCCGATGTATGCGGTGGTGACTGAGTCGATGCTGGCCAACACGGATGGGCACTTGATTACGGATATGGCCTTGGATACCAACGGCCTGCTCTGGGTGACCACGGAGAATGAAGGCATACTCCGCTACGACGGGGAGCGCTTCATCCGCATGGATCGCGCGCCTCAAAATCCGGATGACGAGCGCTATTACACGTCGATTTGCATGCTTCGCCCCCGATTGTGGTTGGCTGGTGGCAATGGGGTCTACCAATGGAAAGGGGAGCTCTGGGAGCGCAGCACCTACCCGGAAAATTCCTGCGTCGACCTTCTCAATACCGGAATGGGCCGCATTTATGCCCTGAGTCCTTCGCGTGTTTACTACCGAGGTTTGAGTGAGGATACCTGGACCGAGGAATCTGTTCCGGGGCTTTCGGGGGCCTACCAAATAGCCCAAAAAGAGGGGATTCTACTCATTTCCTCGGAAAGTGGCCTGTGGATGCGCAGTCCAAGTGGCTTGTGGACCCAGTTGCTCGACGAACCCGTCTCCTCCGCTATGCCGCTGGGGAATCGCTGGATGGCCATCACGGATTCGGGGCTCAAAATATTGGGCGAAGATGGCTGGACGTTGATGGAACCCATGGTTCGGGGGTACCACAGCTTTGTGGTCACGGCAGATGGCCAAAACACCTGGCTCATGGGCGAATCCGGCCTGTGGTATGTTCGACAAGATGGCCTCACTGCGCGCTTGTACACCCAAGGTGGGCTTGAGCTTGAAACCTTGCGCCAAGGCATCCCTTCCGACGCAGGGGGACTTTTTATCGCCACGGAGAAAGGCTTGCTCCGCATGGATTCCCCGGAGCGCTGGTTTGATTTGCGCACCCTTCCTTTCCGCATTGGCCCCATTTCCCATTTAGCCCCATTTGGTACGGATTCGTGTTGGGTGGCCACCACCACGGGCATTTACTCGATGGGCCCGCGAGGAATTCGAAACCATGGAAAGCCGGGGCCGGGATTGGTTTCGGGCATCCTGCTTCACGAGGGGGCCTGGGCCTATGGCGAATTTGGTTTGCGCCGCTACCATGCCAAGCGGTGGGAAGCAGTGGGAAAAACCGGATGGGTCACGGATGTACGCCTTCACGGGGACAGCTTGTATGTGTTTCGGGAGGGACAGTGGATGGGCACATCCTGGCCGCGGATACCCCGCTTTGAGCCGGTGAATCGCGTGCCGTCGGTTTCGCCGATCGAAGGTTCGCCCCGGTGGATTCAGGATGTCTATGGTTTGGCCATTGAAGCTTCGGATCGCTCCATTGGCCAAGGCCTTGCTCCAGCGCTGCTCATTCGTTCAGTGGAGCGCCGCACAAAAAAAGAAAACGATCCCGTGGTCATCAAGGTGGGATTTCGAGGCCTGCCACAAGCGGGGGCGGGAATCCCCTTGGAATACCAAATAGATGGGGGAGAATGGATTTTCATGGGGTCAAGCCGGCGCGTCGTGCTGGAACGCCTTCGCGCAGCTACGTATCGAATTCGCTTCCGAGCCCTCGGACCGAATATGGAACGCTGGGGACAGCCTGTCATTTCGGTAGAGGTCTTGCCCGCAGCATGGAAGCGCCCCACTTTTTGGATTCCTGCCATGGCCCTCATGCTATTGCTTTTGAGCGTCGCGGGCATCATTGCATGGCGCCGCATGCGGGATCGCGCGGTTTGGATCAAAGAGAAGGCGGAATTGGAACGCATGGCCTTACGACTCCAAATGAACCCCCATTTCACCTTCAATGCGCTGGAATCTATTTCGGCATTTATCCTCGAAAAACAGCCCAAGGAGGCCGTGACCTATTTGCACAAATTCTCGCGCTTGATGCGCTACACCCTCGAGAGCGCGGAGGACCGCTATGTGACCTTGGTCCGTGAAAAGGAGGCCTTGGAGAACTATATGGCCCTCGAACAAATGCGCTTTGACCAAGGCTTTCAATCCGTCTTTCAGGTCGAAGAGGGCTTGGACCCCCACTCCGTGATGATTGCGCCCATGCTGGTGCAGCCCTTGGTGGAGAACGCCATCTTGCACGGATTGCGACCCAAAATCAAAGCGGGTGCCACCGACGGTGTGCTCAAAATCTTCATGGGTCAACATGCTCCGGGCCAAACCCTCTGCATTCACGTCGAAGACAACGGCGTCGGCCGGGAAGCAGCCAAAAAGCAAAAAAGTGGCGACGAAGGCGAAAAGCGCTCGGCGGCCACACGCATTCTTCAGAGTCGATTGAGTGCCATGCAGGCCGAAACAGGAAGGCCCCATTCGGTCGTGGTGGAGGATTTGAATGAAGGAACGCGTGTGACGCTTGTGCTACCGCTGCACCATGAATGGGATGAGAACGATTAACTTGGGAGGATGGCAATTACCGCACTGATACTCGATGATGAAGCGCAAAGCCGAAAGGCCTTGCAAGGCAAACTGGCCCTATTTTGTCCGGAAGTACAACCCATTTTAGAGGCCTCGACGGTAGATGAGGCCTGGGAGCTTTTGCTCGGGCACAAACCACACCTTTTGTTCTTGGACATCCACCTGTCTGGGGAGTTGGGCTTTGATTTGCTGGAACGTTTGTCGTCCGATGAGCCCGAGTGGACCGGGGCGGTCATCTTTGTCACCGCCCACGATGCCTATGCTTTGCGGGCCATCAAGTTTTCAGCCTTGGATTACCTGCTGAAGCCGGTTGACCCTGAAGAATTGGTTAAAGCCGTTCGAAAAGCCGAAGAGGGACTCTCCTCAGCGCCGAGCCTTGGGGTCCTTGTGGATCACTTAAAGGACCGCGACCGAAAGCTGGTCATTGCTTCCAGCGAGGGCATGCACATTGTGCGCATTCAGGACATCATGCGCTGTGAATCGACGAGCAATTACACGCAGTTCTTTCTCCGTGGGGGCAAGAAGCTTTTGGCCTCCCGAACATTGAAAGAATATGAGTCCTTGCTCACGCCCCATCATTTTGAGCGCATTCACAAGTCGCATTTGGTCAATATGGATTGCGTGAAGCGCTACGTCACCGCCGAGGGCGGCTACGTCATCCTTGAAGACGATAGCCATGTGCCGGTCGCCAATCGAAAGAAAGAAACGTTGGTGGCGCGCTTGAAAGCGCTTTAAAGTCCGTACTTAGGATTTCCTTGCCACATTCTGGGCCATGCGGTCCACTTGGGCCCTCATATCCGCTTTGAATGCGTCCAGCTTTGCGAGCAATGCGGCGTCGCTGTGCGCCAATATCTGGGTGGCCAAAATGCCAGCATTCGCAGCCCCGTTGAGTGCGACCGTCGCGACGGGCACCCCTTTGGGCATTTGTAAAATGCTTAGGACGGAATCCCACCCATCGATGGAGTTGCTGCTTTTGACGGGTACGCCAATCACGGGCAACGAGGTGGCCGCGGCAACCATGCCCGGAAGGTGGGCGGCTCCGCCTGCCCCTGCAATGATCACTTTCAGTCCGCGCTGAACCGCGCTGTGCGCATAGTCCAGCATTTTCTCGGGGGTCCGGTGTGCCGAAACCACCGTCATTTCAAACGGAACGCCAAATGACGTCAATTGGTCTGCGGCTGCCTGCATGACGGGCAAATCGCTTTCGCTGCCCATGATAATTCCTACCATGGGACAAAGGTACATTTTTCCTAGAACGGTTGCAGTAAATGGGTTCAGGTCCGAACGGTGAGGGCGTCGCGGGCTGCGGCTGCTCGGGCACGGGCCTCATCCACACTCTGTCCCACGGCCGTGAGGTGCCCCATTTTTCGGAATGGGCGGGTTTGCGACTTTCCATAAATGTGGAAGGCCGTACCGGGCGTTTGCATGGCCTGGTCTAGGCCTTCGTAGAACACGGGTCCACTGTAGCCATCCGCTCCAACGATGTTGGCCATGGCGGCGGGCTGCTTGAGCTGGCTGTCCCCCAATGGGAGGCGGCACATGCAGCGCAAAAGTTGTTCAAATTGCGAGGTAGGACAGGCTTCAATGGTGAGGTGCCCCGAGTTGTGGGGGCGCGGTGCCACTTCGTTGACCAGCCAAGTGCCTTGGGTGGTGTAAAAGAGTTCCACCGCAAGCAGTCCTTGCGCTTGAAAGGCCTCGGAGACCGCCAAAGCCAATGCTTCGGCCTCGCGAACAACGGCTGCGGGCAGCGAGCTGGGGCATACCACAAATTCTACTTGGTTGGCGGTAGGGTGGAACTCCATTTCTACCGCTGGAAAGGCCTGGGAGCTCCCGTCCAAGGCACGCGCCACGACCACGCCAATTTCACAGGCGATGTCAACCAGGGTTTCGGCGATGCACTCGCCTTCCGCTAGGGCGGCGGCATCTTCGGCGCTCCGAACTACCGAGACTCCAAATCCATCATAGCCCCCTTCTCCAAGTTTCCAAACAAAAGGATACGCACAAGTGCCGGCTTCGATGGCGGCCAAAAGGTCGGTTTTAGATGCGAAACGTTGGAATTCGGAGGTGGGGAGCTGGTGGTCGGCATAGAATTGCTTCTGAGCGACTTTGTTCTGGATGACCCGCAGTACATGGCTTTGGGGAAAACAGGGGATGCCTTGGGCTTCCAGTGCCTCCAAGGCATCTGCATTCACGCTCTCAATCTCAATAGCCACGGCGTCTGCCCCTTGGGCAAATGCGAGGACCGTGTCGTAATCCTGGAAGGAGCCTAGAGTAAACTGTTGGGCACCCAATCGGCAGGGTGCATCCGACGATGGGTCCAGCACGCGTACCCCTATGTCGAGACGACGCGCTTCGGCCAAAACCATCTTTCCAAGTTGGCCTCCTCCAAGAAGGGCAATTTCAAAATCGGGATTCGAAAAGACCGAAGTCATGAGCGAGGGGGTTTAGGCGGTTGGGACTGGGGTGACCTCCATCAGCGGATGCACTGCAAAGGTACGGCCCGTGGAAACTTCCACGCATTCAAAGCGGGTCCGTCGCTTGGGGCCTTTGCGAAAAACGCGGCCATCCCGCGTTCGAAAGGAACTGCCCAAAGGCAAGCTGGTGACCGTCGGTCCGGAGGCGGGCTGGTTCGCTTGCAGGGCTTTGAGGAGTTCTGGGTCCGCCCCACAAGAAGCCTTGGGCTGGCCGAGGCTCCGCCGCAGGGCGGTGGCCACGAGAGGACTAAATACATCGTGGTCCAAAAAGGGGCGAAGAAGGTCGCGGTAGCGGCGCTGCCATTCTGCCCCATGGGGGAGATGGTCCCGCGCGTCCCAAGCCTGCACTTGAGCATGCGCCAGTTCGTGCAAGAGGGTGATGAGAAAGGCCTCGGGTGCGAGATCGCGGTTGATTGAAATGCGGGATGGTCCGCCCGCCTTCCAACGAAAATCACCCCACTTGCTGCGACGCGGCGGGGCCAATCGGATGTGGCCTTGGTAGGCGCGGACGATTTTTTCCAGACCGGAATAGGCAGCTGGGGGCACCTTGGGCGCAACAATCGCCCAGTTATTCATGCGGTCACCAAGGCCGAAGCCGGGCCGAAAGTGGCGCTAAAGTGGGGGCAGTTGCATTTCTCTCGGGTACCACAGGAACAGGCAGCGGCGAGAATGAAGAGAAAGAGGCCCATGCGAACCCAGGATATTTTTGTCCTCATAAGGCCCCGAATTTAGCGTATTTTCGGGGCATGATTTACCGCTTCCTGGATGGCTTAGGCCGCTACTTCCTCTTTTTAGGCGAAGTGTTCCATAAACCGGAACATGGGCGGGAATACCTCAAGTCATTTTTTCGCGAACTCGAGCTCTTAGGATTCTCGTCCATCGCCTTGGTCAGTTTTATCTCGGTATTCATGGGCGCTGTCCTGACCATTCAGACGGCCATCAACCTCGATGATCCCTTCGTGCCGGATAGCTACATCGCGATCGCTGTGCGGGAGGGGATTGTGTTGGAATTTGCCCCCACCATTGTCAGCTTGATTTTGGCGGGCAAAGTAGGCTCCAACATTGCATCGACCTTAGGGACGATGCGGGTAACAGAGCAAATGGATGCGTTGCGCGTCATGGGCATCAATCCGGCGTCGTACTTGGTTTTGCCCAAACTCTTTGCATGCTTGCTTTTCAATCCGATTCTCATTGTGTTCTCCATGGCATTGGGCCTCGTAGGGGGCTACTATGCAGGGGACTTTCTCAACTTGGTGAACACGGAAGTATTCTTATCGGGGTATTTTATGGAGTTCAACCCCTTCTACATCGTCTACAGTTTGACCAAAGCCACCGTTTTCGCCTTCATCATTGCGACCGTCTCGGCCTACTTTGGCTACAATGTGGAGGGCGGGGCCGTAGAGGTGGGCAAGGCATCCACCAAATCTGTGGTGGCCATGTCCTTCACCATCATTTTGTTCAATTACATCCTGACTGATCTCCTGCTGCAATGATCCAAGTTCGTGGCATCCATAAATCCTTTGGCGAGCAGCATGTCCTGCGCGGCATCGATGTGGATTTCCACGAGGGCCAATGCAATCTGATTATTGGTCTGAGTGGATCGGGGAAAACGGTTCTTTTGAAGTCCGTCCTCGGCTTGCATTCCGTGGATCAAGGGACGATTTCCTTCGATGGCCGGGTGCTTGGCGATATGGGCAAAAAAGAAGTCAAAGTCCTGCGCCAGGAAATGGGGATGGTTTTTCAGGGCTCGGCCTTGTTCAACTCCTTGACCATTGCCGAAAACGTTCGCTTACCCCTGGACTTTTTTGGGGATATGACGGAGGCGGAAAAAGACGAGCGCGTCCGTTTTTGCCTGGAACGCGTTCGCATCGACCCCGAATCCTTTTCCAAAACGCCCGCAGAACTCTCCGGAGGAATGCAAAAGCGTGTGGCCATTGCTCGGGCGATTGTTTTAAATCCGAAGTACCTGTTTTGCGATGAGCCCAACTCGGGCTTGGACCCAGAAACGGCCATTGTCATTGATCAGCTGATTCATGAGATTACCCATGAGTTTGGCATGACCACGGTCATCAATACCCACGACATGAACTCGGTGCTCGAGATTGGCGACCACGTCATCTTGATGGAAAAGGGCGTCAAGGCCTGGGAAGGAACCATGGAGGAGGTCATGGATTCCGATGATTCGGCCGTTGTGGAATATGTTTTCCGAAGCAATCTCTTCAAGAAATTGCGCGCCGCCTTGAAAAAGGCCTAAGCCCGCGTCGCCTCCAGAAGGCGCCGCATTTCAGCCATCACTTCTTCGCTTTCCCAGTTTTCCGCAATGTTTGGCCGGGCCAAAATCTGCGCCATCAAGGCATCTTGCCGCTTTCCTGCAGCAAGGGCCTCCGCATAGGGGATGTGCGAGAAGGTCACTTGAGAATAAAGCGGCATCCACTGTCCAGGGTGAAGCGCACTGAAGCGGGCTTCAATCTTTTTCTGGAGCAAGAATTCCGGCTGGGCGGTCAAATCGCGCATTTCGACAAAGTTGCGCATGGCGAGCTCGGCAATCGCATCCGCATCGGGTTTGCGCTTCTGGGCGAATTCGGCAAAGGCGTGTTCAAAATCGTCGCCATGGGCTTCCAAGACCGCGTCAAAGACCCGGCAGTCTTCAAACCCGGAGTTCATGCCTTGGCCGTAGAAGGGAACAATCGCATGTGAGGCGTCGCCAAAGAGAACGGTCTTTCCGCCAACATTCCAAGGGGAGCAGCGAATAATCACGAGACTCGCGACGGGGTTGGCGGCCCATTGGGCTTCAAAATCCGGCATGAGGTCCAAGGCGTCGCGGAACTGGGCGGCAAAGAAAGCGCGGGCGGCCTCCACCGTTTGCAGGGCTTCAAAGCTCTCCGCTCCCTCCATGGGGAAGAAGAGCGTGCAGGTGAAACTGCCGTCCGGATTGGGCAGGGCAATGAGCATGTGCTGTCCCCGAGGCCAAATGTGCAGGGCCTCCCGCTCGAGTTGGTGCCGGCCATCCGCGCCGGGAGGAATGTGCAATTCCTTGTAGCCGTGGTCGATGTATTCCTGTTCGTAGTTGAACCGATCGCGGCGTTGCATTTTGGCGCGGACCTGGGAAAAGGCCCCATCGGTGGCAAAAAGGGCTTCGCCGTTGGAGTCCTGAGTTCCCTCCGCGGATTCAAAGGTGGCCCGGCCCTGTTCGACATCTGCGTCGACGCAGCGGTGGCCAAAATGTACGGTTACCTGAGGATGGGCTTCCGCTGCCTCCACAAGCAAACGGTTTAATCCCCCCCGCGACACGGAGTAGATGGCTTGGTTTTCCTTTCCGTAGGGTTGGAAGCTGAGGGCGCCGTCCACGGCGTGCATGACTCGTCGGTACATGGGGATGGCACTTTGACGTACTGCATCCGCCATGCCTACTTTTTCCAACGCGGCCCACCCGCGATCGCTCAAGGCGAGGTTGATGGACCGGCCTTCGGCGATCCCTGTTTTTCGCGGGTCCGCACGCCGTTCAAAGACCTCAACACGGTAGCCGCGCTGGGCGAGATAGATGGACCAAAGTGAGCCGACAAGGCCCGCTCCGACGACGGTGACGTGTTTCATGAAGACAAGGTTTGGCGAAGAATCTGCTCCAGACGGGCTAGATCTTCATAGCTAGAATAGAAGGGAATGAAGGCCATGCGAATGGTGCCTGGCTCCCGCCAATCGGCAACCACCCCGCGTTCCACAAGCTGGTCGAAGAAGCGGCGGTCGCGGGCGCTGAATTGCACGGACACTTGGCAACCCCTAGAGGCATCTTCCCGGGGAGTGAGCAGGCGGATGGGTTCGTTCAGTTCCTCGGCAAGTGCTTCGAGCATCTCCATGCACCGGCGGCTCAGGTCCAAACCTTTCACGCGATGTTGGGCCAAGTCCATGCGGTCAAACAGGTCCAAGGATGCACGCTGTGCCGCCATGCTCAGGACTGGGGCATTGCTAACCTGCCATCCTTCGGCACTGGGGATGGGATCAAAACCGGGACCCATTTTAAATCGGCTCTCTTTGTTGTGTCCCCACCAACCCGCGAGGCGCGGAAGGTCCGCGTGGTGGTGGCGTTGGTGGACAAAGAGCCCGGCCGTTCCGCCCGGGCCGGCATTGAGGTATTTATAGGAGCACCAGGCGGCAAAGTCGACATCCCAGTCGTGTAGAGATAGCGGGACATTGCCCATGGCGTGGGCCAAATCCCAGCCCACTACGATGCCTTGGGCGCGGGCTGCCGCCGTGATGCGGGCCATGTCGTAGACGCGGCCAGTGAAGTAATTGACGCCTCCGACGAGCATGGTGGCTACGCGGGGACCGTGGGTTTGGATGGCGGCGATAAGATCCTCATCCGTGGGAACCCCATCGGCTCCGGAGCCACTGACTTCGATGAGGTCGGA
>DFSS01000007.1:20311-34179 GCA_002381225.1 Flavobacteriales bacterium UBA3431
GCTTTGGCCTCGCAAAGAATGGCCCGGCGCTCGGGAGTGGGTCGGTAGAAGGAGGCCATCGCAAAATGGAGGTTGGCGGTCAGACTGCCCATGGCCACCACTTCGGTCCCCTTTGCCCCAGCGAGGCGGGCGAGCGAATCAGTCAAAAATTCATGGTAAGGCATCCACGGATTTTTCGCGTGAAAATGCCCTTCGACACCAAGCGTTTTCCAGTCGTGCAATTCTTGGGCAATCGCTTCGGAAACTCCGACGGGCTGAAGCCCTAACGAATTGCCTGTCAGGTATATAACCTCCTCGCCCTTCCACACGGGAACATGGAACGCACGGCGAAAATGTCCGAGGGGGTCCGCAGCGTCCAGACGACGTGCTTGGTCAATATGGAAAAAGGCGTTCATAAACCAAAAGAATAGTGTGCAAGGTAGGAACTATGGGGCCTAATTTTGTCCCCTCATTCTAATCCACTTCGTGCTATGATGGCAGAATTTGCCGGGCGTCATATCGGCCCACAATCCAAGGATCTAGCCCACATGTTGGCTGCTGTTGGCGTCGATTCGGTCGACGAATTGGTCAACCAAACGGTTCCTGATGCCATCCGCAACGAAACGGCACTCGATGTGGCTCCAGCCATGAGTGAAAGTGACTACTTGCGCCATGTGTATGCCCTGAGCCAGAAAAACCAAGTGTTTGCCTCGTACATCGGCCAAGGCTACCACCCTGCGGCCACCCCTGCCGTGATCCAGCGCAACATTCTGGAGAATCCGGGTTGGTATACTGCCTACACGCCCTATCAGGCTGAGATTGCCCAAGGCCGTCTTGAAGCCCTGTTGAATTTCCAAACCATGGTCATCGACCTCACTGGCATGGAGATCGCCAACGCCTCCTTATTGGACGAGGCGACCGCTGCCGCCGAAGCGATGAGCTTATTGATGGCCGCACGCAGCCGAGATCAGCAAAAGCGAGGCGCTAACAAATTTTTTGTCGACCGCCAAGTCTTTGCTCAGACTCGAGGGCTCCTCGAAACCCGCTCCACGCCTATGGACATCGAGCTCGTCGTGGGCGACATGGAGTCTTTTCAGCCGAGCCCCGAGTTTTTTGGCGCACTCTGTCAATACCCCAATGCGGTGGGCCAGATTGAGGACATCCGTGGATTCATCCAAACGTGCCAAAACGCCGAAATCCGCGTGGCGGTTGCAGCAGATTTGCTCTCCTTGACCCTATTGACGGCCCCCGGCGATATGGGTGCAGACGTCGTGTTGGGCACCTCACAACGCTTTGGCATCCCCATGGGCTTTGGTGGGCCACACGCGGCGTTCTTTGCCTCCAAAGAAGACTACAAACGCTTCATGCCCGGCCGCATCATCGGCCGCACCATCGATACGGACGGCGGCCCCGCTTTGCGTATGGCCCTACAAACTCGTGAACAGCACATCAAGCGCGACCGAGCGACCTCCAACATCTGCACCTCCCAAGTGCTCTTGGCCGTCATGGCCGGCATGTACGGAGTCTACCACGGACCTGAGGGCCTCCGACGCATCGCGACGGACGTGCACCGCAAGGCACAAGGTATGACGGCGGCGTTGAAGGCCTTGGGCTACACGACGCTGAATACCCATGTATTTGATACGGTCCACGTCGAAGCCGATGCATCCTTGAAAGCTGCGGTTCGTGAGGCTACCGAATCCGCCCAGATCAACGTGGGTTATACGGAACAGGGCATTTTGATTTCTACCCACGAAGTCATGAACACGGCGGATGCCCAATCCCTCGTGGACGCGTTGGCGGCCGTCAAAGGCGCCGCCACGGTACCCTTTGCCCTGGGTGAAATGGCCCTGCCCAGTTCTCTGGCGCGTCAAACAGCGTACATGACGCATCCCGTTTTCAGTTCCTACCGTTCTGAAACTGAAATGATGCGCTACATCAAGAAATTGGAACGCCGGGACATCGCCCTGAACCACTCGATGATTCCCCTGGGGTCGTGCACGATGAAGCTCAATGCTGCTGCAGAAATGTTGCCGTTGAGCTGGCCTGCTTTTGGCCAAATTCACCCCTTCGCACCGCTTTCCCAAGCGGCCGGCTATATGGAGGTGATTCGGAGTTTGGAGCGCGATTTGGCGGTGGTCACGGGCTTTGATGCGACCACCTTGCAGCCAAACTCGGGTGCTCAAGGCGAGTACTCCGGCCTTTTGGTCATCCGCGCCTACCACCACAGCCGGGGCGATTACCACCGCAAAACGGCGTTGATTCCCTCTTCCGCCCACGGAACGAACCCCGCCTCGGCCGTCATGGCGGGCATGGATGTCGTCGTCGTGGCCTGCGATGAGAAAGGAAACATCGATCTGGCTGACCTCCGCGCGAAGGCCGAACAGTATTCGGATACCCTCAGCTCATTGATGATTACCTACCCGTCGACCCACGGGGTGTTTGAAGCGGGTGTAAAAGAAGCCACGGCCATCATCCATGCCCACGGCGGACAAGTGTACATGGACGGGGCGAATATGAATGCCCAAGTAGGCCTCACCTCACCGGGAAACATCGGTGCAGACGTGTGCCACTTGAACTTGCATAAAACCTTTGCCATTCCCCATGGCGGCGGCGGCCCCGGAGTAGGTCCAATCTGTGTCAAGGCACATTTGGCCCCCTTCTTGCCGAGCCACCCCGTGCACGCCACGAGTGGCGAAAAAGGCATCGGTCCAGTCTCTGCCGCGCCCTACGGCTCTGCCCTGGTGCTGCTTATTAGCTATGGCTACATCAAAATGCTCGGAGCCAAAGGCCTCGTAGATAGCACGAAATATGCCATCCTCAATGCGAATTACATCAAGAGCCGCCTGGAAAATGCCTACCCCGTCCTGTATTCGGGCGAGAACGGCCGCTGTGCACACGAGATGATTTTGGATTGCCGCCCGTTCAAGCGTGATGGCGGCATTGAGGTCACCGATATTGCCAAGCGCTTGATGGACTTTGGCTACCATGCCCCCACCGTATCCTTTCCCGTGGCTGGTACGGTGATGATTGAACCCACGGAGTCCGAATCTTTGGCCGAACTCGATCGCTTTTGCGACGCGATGTTGGCCATCAAGGCCGAAATTGACCAAGTGATTGATGGGACACTTCCCAAAGAGGACAACCCTCTTAAGAACGCCCCGCACACGCTCGCTATGGTGGCGAACGACGAGTGGACCATGCCGTACTCGCGGCAAATGGCCGCCTTCCCGCTGCCTGAGCTCATGGAGAATAAATTCTGGCCCATCGTCCGCCGCGTGGACGACGCTTACGGGGACCGAAACCTCGTTTGCACATGCGCACCCATCGAAGCCTATTCGGCGTGATTATTTTCAGGTTTTATGCCGTAATATTGACTCTTCACAACAACAATTCTTCCTTAGTATGAAAAAACTTACGCTTTTTGCCGCTGCTGCTGCCCTTTCTGTGGCCGCTTTCGGTCAGAATGTGGAGCGTACAGCCCCCAACGTTCGCATGAACGAAGATGCGCCTGTGCGTCACCTCAATCCTGCTCAGTTGTCGGCTTTCTACGGCGCTGAAACGCCCGTTTGGTCGCAAGACTTCGCCAACGGCATCCCTACCACGTGGTTGAACTACGGTACCGCAAACGGTACGTCGGATCCAGATGCCAAGTGGGAATACCGTGGCCCCAGCACGACCCCCAACAATACGGTGGGTTCACGCGGTGCCTACCTGTCTGCACAAACCCCCATCGCTTCAGCAACTGCTTCGAATGGTTTTGTGGTATTTGACTCTGACTTCTTGGACAACGCAGGTATCGCCGGAAACTTCGGCAACGGTATCGCTGCGGCCCCCCACGTGGCAGAATTGATCACGGAAACGATCAACTTGACGGGCTACTCTGTAGTGGATTTGATCTTCACCCAATACTACCGCCGCTTTGCCGGTCCAGGTGGTTCACAGGCCGTGCCTGCTACCTATGTAGATTTCTCTACAGATGGCGGAACGACTTGGGGCAACTCTGTAACCTTGAATAGCGGTGTGGCGGTCAACGGCTCCACGGCGACCAACGACGTGGTGGTTATCCAAGCGGGAAGCTACATCGGTGGCCAATCCAACGTGAAGATCCGCTTCCGTTTTGACGGCGACTACTACTTCTGGAACATCGACGATATTTCTATCGTCAATACACCTCCCAACCGTTTGGCCTTCACCGATTGGCAAGGTGCTCCGGCTCAGGACATCATCTTTGGCCCAGGTGCTTCTGGTTCTTCCAAGATGGGTATCCAAACTTTGAAGC
The DNA here is from genome assembly GCA_002381225.1 of Flavobacteriales bacterium UBA3431. Classification (GTDB taxonomy): domain Bacteria; phylum Bacteroidota; class Bacteroidia; order Flavobacteriales; family Schleiferiaceae; genus TMED14. Next base: position 24,573 of record DFSS01000007.1, read on the forward strand.
AGACTCGCGGTGTCACCTTTGATTGCAACGCCATCAACTCGGGCACCAACGCTCAAACCAACGTGAAGCTTCAGATGAAGATTTACAACGGTACGAGCTTGGTTCAAACGATCAACTCATCGACCATCTCCAGCTTGCCTGCTGGCGACACAGCGAACTACAATGCTTTGAATACCTACGCAACGGCCTGGACGCCTTCAGCGAACGGTTCCTACAATGTGGTATACGGATTGATTTCGGACTCTGTCTCTGTGTATTCGGATACCACCACCATGTTCGTGAACGACTCGTTGATGTCGATGGACTTCAACAGCTGGGATAACAGCATCGGTGCTTCGACCAACACGACGCAGTGGGGTGACGGTGCCCAGATGTGTAACCGCCACGACCTGGTTGACGACGAAATGTTGTTCGCGGCCAAAGTCTACTTGAGCTCATTGACCCGTTCTGGTGCAATCCTCGAATTGTCTGTCTACGACTCTTCCGCGTTCTTGGGCAACAATGGTGGTTGGGATGCCAACAAGTTGGTAGCCTATGGCCAAAAAGTCATTTCGACTTCGGATACGGCTCAAGGTTTTGTGCGCTTCGACTTCACCGACCCCAACACGGGCCGTGGAGTTGACTTGGAGCTCTCTAAGGGTGCCTACTTCTACAACTTGACGATGTACAACAACCAAGGTGCGAACTACCTCGCTATCCGCAACGACCAGACTTGGGCGAAGACAGCGGGTTCGGGCTACATGTACTTGGCCGCTTTGGGCAGCTGGTACTCTGGTTACTCCGGCTCTTTGAGCTTCAACAATTTGTGGGTACGCGGTATTCACTGCCCCGCATCTTCTGCTGCCGCTTGTATGGGCATCGGCGTAGATGAGGAAGCAATGAACCAAATCGTTCTTTCTCCCAACCCTGCAAACGATTTTATTAACCTCGACTTTGGAATGGCCGTAGGCGATTACAACGTATCCGTGGTAGACTTGACTGGCAAGGTCATGAAGTCTGAGATCGTTCGTGCAGATGCGAATGTATCGATGTTCATCGGTGACCTCAATGCTGGCATGTACATGGTACGTGTTCAGAAGGGTGACGATGTGAAGACCATGAAGTTGTCTGTCCTCTAAGGAGTTTAGACCTTCCTAAACGAGAAGCGGCCCGGAAACGGGCCGCTTTTTTTATGCACCCGCTTCATGGCGCGGGGGGATGCTTAAGGCGGAATTAGCGTAGAGTTTTGATGAGCGAGGCGCGCCCAATGCGGGCAGAGATGAAGTCCTTATCCAAGGACCAGCCACGGGCGGGGCTGTACTCCCGGCCGTAAAAAATGATTTGCAAGTGAAGTTTGTTCCAACTTTCGCGGGGGAAGAGCGCTTTGGCGTCTTTTTCGGTCTGCTCCACGCTTTTGCCATTGGTTAAGCCCCAGCGGTACATCAAACGGTGAATGTGCGTATCCACCGGAAAGGCCGGTACCCCGAAGGCTTGACTCATGACCACACTTGCCGTTTTGTGGCCGACGGCGGGCATGGCCTCCAACGCCTCAAAACTCTGTGGAACCTCGCCACCATGTAGCTCCAAAATCATTTTGGAAAACTGATAAATGCCTTTTGACTTCATGGGAGTCAAGCCACAAGGCCGAATAATCTCCGCAATCTCCTCTACGCTCAGGGCTGCCATCGCTTGGGGCGTTTGGGCCTTGGCAAAAAGGGCAGGGGTCACCGTATTCACGCGAGCATCCGTGCATTGCGCCGAAAGCACCACCGCCACCAAAAGGGTAAATGGATCGCTGTGGTCCAAGGGGATGGGCGTCTCGGGATAGAGGGCTTCCAGCTCCGCCATCACGTAGGCGGCTTTTTCTTTTTTCGTCATAGGGAACAAAGGAAACGGCTATGTCGTTTAGATTGCAAGGAATTTGTACAACTTCATAGAAACTCTCTCCCCATGACACATCTAAAGGTCGGCGACCTCGCCCCCGAATTTTCTGGACTCGATCAACACGGCATTGAAATCTCCATGGACGACTTCGTTGGAAAGCGAATCGTTTTGTATTTCTACCCCAAAGACGACACCCCTGGGTGTACCGCAGAGGCCTGTTCCTTCCGGGATGGCTACCAAGACCTGTTGGATGCGGGCTTTGCCGTAGTGGGTGTTTCCCCCGATCCGGTGAAGAAGCATGCCAAGTTTGTCGAAAAATATGATTTGCCATTCTCCTTGATTGCCGACGAGGACCGCAAAGTCATTGATGCCTATGGTGTTTGGGGCCGAAAGAAATTCATGGGCCGCGAATACGATGGGGTCTACCGCGAAACCTTTGTCATCGGCACCGACGGCCGGATCGAGCGAATCCTCGACAAGGTGGACACCAAGGACAGCGCCGGCCAAATTTTGAACGGATAAACTTTTCAACAGGCCGTCCGAAAGCAGGCATTTTTACCCGTTTCTAGTCGTTTAAGGTCGGGTAGGCTGCGGACTGTTCTGTACATTTGAAGTCATGGCCTATGTCATGCATACCCCATTGTCGAAGTAAAAAATTACCACCCCATGAGCTCGGATAAAGAAGCCAAATTGAAAGCCCTCAAACTCACCATGGACAAATTGGACAAAACCTATGGAAAAGGGGCGGTCATGCGCATGGGGGATGATGCGGTGGAAGAAGTGGAGGTCATTCCTTCAGGCTCTTTAGGCTTGGACGTTGCCTTGGGCATTGGTGGCTTCCCACGAGGTCGAGTGATTGAAATCTACGGCCCCGAATCGTCCGGTAAAACTACTTTGACGCTGCATGCGATTGCGGAGGCGCAAAAGGCGGGAGGCATTGCTGCCTTCATTGATGCGGAGCACGCATTTGACCGCTTTTATGCAGAGAAGTTGGGAGTCCAAACGGAAGATCTCATCATTAGCCAGCCGGATAACGGCGAACAGGCCTTGGAAATTGCGGACAACTTAATCCGCTCAGGAGCTATTGATTTAATCGTTATTGACTCCGTGGCAGCCTTGACCCCCAAAGCGGAGATTGAAGGTGACATGGGCGACAGCAAAGTGGGTCTCCATGCCCGCTTGATGTCGCAAGCCTTGCGCAAATTGACGGGGACCATTTCGAAGACGCATTGTACGGTCATCTTCATCAACCAGCTCCGCGAGAAAATTGGGGTCATGTTTGGCAACCCAGAGACCACCACAGGGGGTAATGCTTTGAAGTTTTACGCCTCGGTGCGCCTCGATATCCGCCGTTCAACCCAAATCAAAGACGGGGAACATGTCATTGGCAACCGCACTAAGGTGAAGGTGGTCAAGAATAAAGTGGCGCCGCCTTTCCGCGTCGCCGAATTTGACATCTTATACGGTGAGGGAGTCTCCAAAATGGGCGAAATCATCGACCTAGGAACCCAGTACGAAGTGATCCAAAAGAGCGGTTCATGGTTTAGCTACGACGGCACCAAATTGGGCCAAGGCCGCGAGGGAGTGAAAGCGATTCTCAAGGACAACCCTGAATTGGCGGAGGAAATCGAACAGAAGATTATTGCAAAGCTTCAAAATGGCTAAGCAATTCTTTGCTGGCCTCGGTTGTTGGGTGCTGCTGTCCTGTTCAGGCCCCGTAGCGGAAACGGAAACCGTGGCCGATGCGCAAACGGTGAATGGCGACAGCCTGAACCTCTACATTGCGGAACATCCCAATGACGTTCAAGCCCTAGCGCTTCGCGCTCGTCGGCACATGAATGGGGCCAATATTCCCTATGCCCTGGCCGACGCCCAGGCCATTTTGGAAATCGATTCAACCCACCACGACGCGTGGTTGATCTACGGGGAAGGCAACTACCTCACGAATACTTCCCGGGTGGCCAAGGATGCCTGGCTACGCTGCATCGAAGAACATCCCGAGGAAACCGAATGCCGCTTGAAGCTGGCGGAGCTCTATAGCGTCATCATGGACTACGATAAGAGCTTATCTCTCGTGAACAAAGTCATCGAGTTGGAGCCGACCGAATCGGTCGCCTACTTTATCAAGGGCCTGAATATTCGAGATAGTAAGCAAGACAGTACGCTCGCACTGAGTTATATCCAGAAGGCGATCGACCTCAACCCGAACTACGAGGCCGCTTTGGACATGGCTGGGGTTATGACTGCCGCCCAGGGCAATCCCTTGGCCTTGAGTTATTACAACCGATTGATTGAACTGCAGCCCGACAACGCGCGGACCTACTACAAAGTGGGTATGTTTCATCTGGGAGTTGGCAACTACAATGGAGCCATCGAAGCATTTACCCAATGTGTGCAGCTCGATCCCACGGACGCCGAGGCATTCTACAACTTGGGCTACATCCATTTGGAGCTCAATCTCTTGGCCGAGGCCCGAAAGTATTTTACCGCCTCCATTCAAGCGCGGGAGATCAATTACCGCGCGTTCTATGGCCGGGCATTTACCTGGGAACGTGGGGGAGATGCCGCCAATGCAGAAAAGGATTACCGCCAAGCATTGTCGCTGAATCCCCAACATGGCCCCTCGCGCGAGGGCCTCAATCGCGTCTTAAAGCAGAAATAATGCGCACCCTCGGATTTTGGCTTCTGGCCCTCACGGTGGGATGTGCGTCCACTGAATCCATTATGGAACCTAAAGCTACCCCCAAACCCCATGCGATGGAAATGCATGGGGATGTTCGCCAAGACCCCTACTACTGGTTAAACGACCGCGAGAATCCCGAGGTTATTGCCTACCTCGATGCGGAAAATGCCTACCGCCAGGAAGGGATGCAGCCGGTCAAGGCCCTCGAAGACGTCTTGTTCACCGAGATGACCAACCGGCTCAATCCGGATGAGTCTTCCGTGCCAGTGCAAATGGATGGTTTTTGGTACCAAACGCGCTACGAAAAAGGTTCCGAATACCCGCGGTACTACCGCCGAGAAGGGGCCATCGATGGGCCAGAAACCTGCATTTTGGATGTAAACCTCCTCGCAGAGGGCCAAGCCTACTGCCAAGTCAGCGGCATTCACTTGACGGCTGACCACCAACGTATGGCCTATGGTGTCGACTTTGTGAGCCGCCGTCTTTATACGCTGCGTTTTGTTGACCTCGCAACGAATACGACCTGGGACTATGAGGTGCCGGGAACTTCCGGAGGTTTTGCCTGGGCCGCCGATGGGGAGACCTTCTTCTATGCGACCAAAGATCCCGTTACGTTGCGGGTAGACAAGATTTGGCGTCAAGTTTTGGGTAGTTCGGCGGAGCCCACATTGGTGTATGAAGAAACCGACGAAACCTTCTCTTGTGGGGTGTTCCGCTCAAAGTCCAAAAAATTCATTCATATCGCTACCGGAGCTACGGATGTCGATGAATTCTGGTATCTGGATGCGAGTCAACCCACCCAAGATTTCACCGTACTGCGTCCACGCGAACTGGGCGTGGAGTATTCTGCAAGCCACTTTGGCGATGCATGGTTTATCCGAAGCAATCTGGGCGGCCGGAAAAATTATGCCTTGTTCAAAGCCCCATTGAGCGATCCCAGCGCATGGACACCCTTCTTGGAGGCCCGCCCTGATGTTTTACTAGAAGGGGCCGAGTTCTTTAAGGACTACCTCGTCACAGAAGAGCGCAGCCAGGGCTTGGTGCAATTGATGATTCGTCCTTGGAACGGCGGAACGCCCCATCAAATTGTCCAAGAGGAGGAGACCTACAGCCTGTATGCAGGGAGCAACCCCACCGAGGATACCGAGTGGATGCGTTATGGCTACACCTCCTTGGTGACGCCTAACTCCACGTTTGAGTACAACATGCGGACAGGGGAACGCCGACTGCTCAAACAGCAGGAGGTCATGGGTGGCTACGATGCGTCAAAGTATGTAACCCGCCGATTCTGGGCTACGGCATCTGACGGCACCCGCATTCCCATGTCGTGGGTAGGTCCCAAGGAGGCAGAAAACACCCCAGTACCCACCCTCTTGTATGGGTATGGATCCTATGGAATCACCATCGACCCCTCTTTTTCCATTGCGCGCTTGAGTTTGCTAGAGCGAGGCATGGCCTATGCCATTGCCCATATCCGAGGCGGGGAATACCTCGGCCGCGAGTGGTATGAAACAGGCCGCATGGAGCACAAAACGAACACCTTTACAGACTTTATCGCTTGTGCGGAGTTCCTACAAAATGAGCACAAAGCGTCTGAGCTTTATGCCATGGGCGGCAGTGCTGGCGGACTCTTGATGGGCACCGTACTCAACCTTCGTCCGGATCTTTGGTCCGGGGTCATTGCGGCGGTGCCTTTTGTCGACGTTGTGACGACCATGTTGGATGAGAGCATTCCGTTGACAACAGGCGAATACAGCGAATGGGGCAATCCCAATGAAAAAGAGGCCTATTTCCGTATGAAGGGCTATTCTCCTTATGATAACGTGGCGGCGCTGGACTATCCTCCCCTGCTCATAACCACGGGATTGCATGACAGTCAGGTGCAATATTGGGAGCCCGCGAAATGGATTGCTCGACTTCGGGCTCTTCGAAGCAATCATGCCCCACTTTATATGTACTGCAACATGGACACCGGCCACGGAGGTGCCTCTGGGCGGTATGAAGCCTACCGAGAGACGGCCATGGAATATGCCTTTTTCCTAGGCTTGTTGGAAGGGACAATCAATTAAACTTCACAAAGAAAGCACCTCCCAGACTCGCTGACTTGCCCCGCGATGCTTTGCAATGAAGATTTTGGCTTGTTCCGCTTCTTTGAATCGTAGGGGAGGGTTTTCTAAGCGTTTTTTGATCCAGGTGGCCAAGGTTTCTGGGGTTGCATCCATGGGAAGTATCGTGACAGGCGCCTCCGAATCAGAGGCTTCCCAATGCCCTTGGACTTTGGGGCCACAGACTACAGGCAGGCCATGCACCAGTGGTTCCAAAATATTATGCAGCCCAGGCCCAAAGGCGCCGCCTACGAGGGCCAAGTGCCCACAGGCATAGAGTGCGGGCAAGTCACCCAGGCTGTCAACCAAGAGGACGCGTGCTTCGGCCTGGCTCTCGGAGGTATAGGATTCGAATTTGGACCAGCGAACACGTGGGACAGGGAGCTGGGAATCCAGACTGTCGACCCGGGACACATCGTGGGGGGCCAGGATGACCTTGAGTTCAGGAAAGCGCATGAGCAAGGGGAGGAGTAAGGCTTCCTCCTTTTGCCAGGAACTCCCGACCACCAAGACCGGGCGGTGATCGGTGAAGACCTCTAAGCCTTCGGGCGCCGGGCGCTGCCCTACTTGATCAAATCGTCCATCCCCCGCCAAAAATCCATTTCGGTAGCCCGCCCGGGTCCACAGCGCGAGGCTTTCTTCGGTTTGGTGAAAGACGTGGCTGGCCCCCGACCAGGAAGGACGCTCCCATGGATTCCAGGGCCAGAGCTTGGCGGCACCCGGTTTGACCTGCGCAAAGGCGACGGCATAGGGAATATGGTGTTTCCGTAGCATGGCGGTCGTACCGGGCCAAAGGTCATACTTCATGAAAAGCGCCTGGCGGGGTTGGGTGCGTGCCAAGAAATGCGCCACATCCTGGAGTCGGTCCAAGGGCACGAAGGCAAAATAGGATTCATTCCGCCGGGCAATGTCGGCTCCAGAGGGGGAGAAAAAGGTGACTAAAACGCGAAGGTTCGCCTGGTGTGCCCGTTGGATGAGCGGTTGGGCCATCAGGTATTCCCCCAAGGATGCGGCATGAACCCAGAGGTCAAAAGGCCCTTCCGGAATGGCCTGGTCTCGACGCTGGGTGAGCATGGCCCGAGCCTTTTTGTGTCCTGCCATCGATGCGCCCCGCAGGGCAGCCCCGTAGAGTGCTCCGGGCAACCACTTCATTAGTAGTAGAATCGAATGGCTGATTTTTCCTGCAGCAAGGGGAGAATCCACGTGGCGCGCACTCCCCAGCCCATGCTCCATTGGGGCTCTTTTTGGATTCCATCTAGGACGAAGGTGTAGCCACGGACGGGCCACATCCAGCCTTGAAAGGCCAACACGCTGAGTTGGAAATGGGGGGCAACCCGACCCAAGTGCATAAAGCCTAGTTCCTCGCCAAGGAAGGCGCCGCGATTTAGTTCGTCCATGGCATGGGTATAGGGTGCGGCCAACATGGGCACTCCCCCCGAGGACATAAAGGCCATTTTGTGCTGCATCATGCCGCCTTTGAGCTTCCAAAACCATGAGCTCTTGGCTGAACCCAGATCGTTGAGGGCATAGCGTTGGCCAACATGCGCCCCGAGCTGCCAACCGCGCATTTCGACCCGAAGGCTGCTGTAACTCCCGTCATTGCCAAGAATCTCTCCTTCAGGGGTGATTAAAAAGTCAAGAATTTGGTCGAGTCCTTTGACCTGGCTGCTGTAGAGCGCTCCGCCTTCGAGCCCGAGAAGAGTGGATCCGTTGAGCCACGTGTAGCCGGTTTGAATATCCAGGAGGTTGCCGTAGCGCTGCCGCCAGTAGCCCGAAGGCACATAGCCGCCCAATCCGACATAAATCATTCCGCCCTTCTGGCTGGAAATCTCCGTCGGTACGGGGGTGCTTCGGCGTGGCCGGGCCAAACCTGCCCCTTGACCCATCGCAGAATGGGCAGAGAGGAAGACGGCAACGACCCAGAGGAGGGATAAAATGCGCATGATGCGAAGGTAGAACGCAGATTCCAACCAAAGATTGCCAAGGAAAAAGGGGTATTTTTGTGGAGAAGACCCGTTTCATTGGATATGCCCGCAACTCCTTCTTTTTCCTTGCCCCTGCCCATGGTGGATCTGGCGGGCCAACATGGACGTATTCAAGTCGAGCTCGATGCGGCGCTATTGTCCGCCGCGAATGCAGGCGCCTACATCCAAGGCCCTGAGGTCAAAACCTTTGCCACGGAATTAGCCAACTACTTGGATGTGGCCCATGTCATTCCCTGTGCCAATGGGACGGATGCGCTCCAGATTGCCTTGATGGCCTTGGGATTGAAACCCGGAGATGAAGTCATCACGGCCACCTTTACCTATGTTGCCACCGCTGAAGTGATGGCGCTTTTGGGCTTGACCCCCGTGTTGGTGGATGTTCGGCCGGATACATTTTCATTGGATTTGGACCAAGTGCGCGCCGCGATTGGCCCCAAAACCAAGGCTGTCGTACCCGTTCACCTCTACGGCCAAGCCGCCGACATGGAGGCCCTCATGCAGCTCGCCCAAGACCATTCCCTCTTTGTCGTGGAAGATTGTGCCCAGGCCATTGGCTCCACCTACACGTTTTCGGACGGCCGAAAGGCCAAGGTCGGGACCATAGGGCACATCGGATGTACGAGCTTTTTCCCTTCAAAAAACCTCGGATGCATGGGCGATGGCGGAGCCATGTATACACAGGATGCTGCCTTGGCGGAGCAACTGCGCATGATCGCCAACCACGGCCAAAAAGTCAAGTACCGCCACGACGTCATTGGCTGCAATAGCCGGTTGGATACATTGCAAGCCGCGGTATTGCGTGTCAAATTGCCCCACCTCAACGCCTACATTCAGGCACGCCAGGAAGCCGCCGCCTACTACGATGCAGGCCTAAGCCAGATTGAAGGCGTGATTGTTCCCGCGCGCACTTCCGCCTCCACCCATGTCTTCCACCAGTACACGTTGCAAGTGAAGAACGGCCAACGCGATGC
>DFSS01000007.1:34295-34827 GCA_002381225.1 Flavobacteriales bacterium UBA3431
TATTATACACACCATCCAATCTTTTTACCACATATGAAAATCACTGTTGTAGGAACAGGCTATGTCGGCCTTGTGACAGGAGCCTGCCTCTCTGATGTTGGCATGAACGTTACCTGTGTAGATGTCAACGTTGAAAAAATTACCAATCTCCACAAAGGCATTCTTCCCATCTACGAGCCTGGATTGGAAGAGATTGTCAAGCGCAATGTGGCAGCCGATCGCTTGCATTTCACGACTTCTTTGGAGGAGGCTATCCAAGACTCTGAAGCGGCCTTTATTGCCGTAGGAACCCCTCCAGGGGAGGACGGTAGCGCGGACCTCCAGTATGTTTTGGCTGTGGCGGAAGGAATTGGTCAGCACTTGACAGACTATCTCGTAGTTATCACCAAGTCTACGGTGCCCGTCGGAACGGCCGAAAAAGTACGAGGGGCACTTCAGGCAGCCCTGAACGCGCGAGCAAGTACCCTAGCCTTTGACGTCGCGTCCAACCCGGAATTCTTGAAAGAAGGGGCGGCCATTGATGATTTTATGA
>DFSS01000023.1 GCA_002381225.1 Flavobacteriales bacterium UBA3431
GTCAACAGCCCACGTTGTTGGAACGGTCAGGTCTTCTTTGGCTCTGCCGGATGTTCGGACATCCGTGCCGAAGTGAGCTTCGCCATCAACACCGACACAGCTGTGGCGGTAGGCAGTGGTGTAGAGACCAACCCTGCTACGGGTCAGTTTGACTTTGACGCGACGGGTTCTAACGGCCACGTATTCAACTGGAGCTTCGGCGATGGTGCGACGGGTACGGGCATGATGACCCAGCACAACTACGGTACGGCCGGAGTTTACACGGTGAGCTTGGTCGTGACGGATACCGTTTGTGGTACGTCAGACTCTACGAGCTTCCAAGTAACCTCTACGATTAGCGTTGGTGAGAACGGCTTGAACCAAGTGGTTCGTGCCTTCCCGAACCCATCCAATGGTCAAGTGGTTGTAAGCATCTCCGGCACGGAAGCCTTCGAAGGTTCGATTCAAGTGGTGAACGGCGTAGGCCAGATCCTCGTGAATGAGCCCGTAGCCAAGCAGGATGGCGTTGTAGAGATCCCGATGGATCTGCGCAACTTGCCGAAGGGTGTATACACCATCCGCTTGAGCGGCGAGCAAGGCGAAAGCAACCTCCGCGTGGTGCTGCAATAAGCCAGAAAGACGGATTTTTTATCCATACAAGCCCCCGGCCCAGTGCCGGGGGCTTTTTTTTGGCGCGTACTTTTGGCCCATGGGGCATCTGTTTCAAGTGGGCGATTGGGTCACCTTTCTCGATGAAGTCGGGGAGGGGAAGGTCATTACTGTGCGCGGAGAAGATGTGGAGGTTCTCGCGGGAGAATTTACCCGGCTGTTTCAGGCTCACGAACTCATACATCGGGATGAAGAAGCGGTTCGAAAGATGGCCCAAGCGCCCGTGAAGCAAAAGGATTTGGACGTTCGACCAAATGCAGAAATGCCACTGGCATCCAGCCAGCCGGCCAAACTAGGCCCCCTAGAAAAAGACCTCCATTTGCATGAACTGCCCCCGCTTCATCGAGAAGCCACGGCCCATGAGAAACTGCTACATCAGCTCGACCATGCGCGAAGGGCCATCGTAGAAGCCAGGCGTCGAGGGGATCGACGAATAGTTTTAATTCACGGAAACGGAAGTGGCCGGCTTCGCCATGAGCTGGAGCAAATGCTCCGAAAAGATGCCGGCCTACGCTACTTCGATGCCTCGTACCAACTCTTTGGGCAGGGGGCTTTGGAGGTGGAAATTTTGCACCGGTCAAAATAGACTACCTTTGTCGCTGCGTACAGCCGGCCTTGTCGCCTTGATTTTCAAGGAGGAAAGTCCGGACAACACAGAGCACCGCGCTTCTTAACAGGAAGGCAGAGGACCCGCAAGGGGAGTCTGACAGCTAGTGCCGCAGAGAGGGAAACCGCCACGAGGCATCGATCGAGCAACGTGGTAAGGGTGAAAAGGTGGGGTAAGAGCCCACCAGCAGTTTGGGTAATCAGGCTGGCTTGGTAAACCTCGCGGGTTGAAATGCCACGTAGACCGATGCTTGAGGGCTGCTCGCCCAATGTCGGAGGGTAGGCAGATGGAGCAAGTGGGTGACTGCTTGCCTAGATCAATGACAAGGACGTGTTTCGGCACGGACAGAATCCGGCTTATACGGCTGTACGTTTTTTTCTCACTTTGGCTCGGAAAAGCCGCCTACCTTTGCACACTTAAATTTCCCTATGACTTTATTCAACACCCTCGGGCTCAACCAGCCTTTGCTTGACGCGATTGACGCTTTGGGCTTTACCGAAGCCACGCCGATTCAGGCTGAGACCATTCCTGCCTTGTTGGCAGACGAGGGAAAACGCGATTTGATCGCATTGGCCCAAACCGGAACCGGTAAAACGGCCGCTTTTGGATTGCCCCTATTACAAATTTTGGATGGCCAACGTGGCGCTGAGCCCAAAAAGCCCAGCGTCCTGATTCTCTCCCCCACGCGTGAACTCTGTGTTCAGATTGCCGGCGAAATGGAGAAGTATGCCGCAAACATGCGTCACATTCGGCTTTTGGCCGTTTATGGCGGTTCGAGTATTCGTACCCAACAAACCGCCATGCGGAAAGGTGTGGACATTCTAGTCGCTACCCCAGGTCGTATGATGGATTTGGCCCGCCGTGGCGATGTTCAATTTGACGCCCTGCAAACTCTGGTGCTAGACGAATCCGATGAAATGCTCAACATGGGCTTTTTGGACGATGTCCGAGAGGTGTTGGAGCAGGCTCCAGATGGTATGAATACATGGTTGTTCAGTGCCACCCTACCCAAGCCTATCGAGAAGATCACCAAAGAATTCATGGAGGATCCCATTCGGGTCCAAATTGGTCAGCGCAATATGGCATCTACTCAGGTAGAACACTTTGCATTTTTGACTACCCGTGAAAATCGTTACAAGGGCTTGCGTCGACTGATTGACAGTTCTCCCGGTATGTATGCTATGGTATTCTGCACCACGAAAGTGGAAACCCAAGAGACGGCTGAAGCCTTGATTGGGGATGGGTATACGGCTGCAGCCCTGCACGGGGACCTATCTCAGCAGCAACGTGACTTAGTCATGCATGCGTTCCGTACCAAGCAAGTTCGCTTGTTGGTGTGCACAGATGTTGCCGCACGCGGTATCGATGTGAAGGATATCACCCACGTGATTCACCACCGCCTGCCGAACGACTTGGAGAGCTATAACCACCGCTCAGGCCGAACCGGCCGTGCAGGAAATACGGGCATCTCTTGGGCGATGGTCACGAATGCCGAAGCGCGCAAGCTCACCGCCTTGGAGCGCGAAATCAAACGCGAAATCAAACGTGCCCAATTCCCATCACGCAATGATGTGGTCTTAGGACAGCTGCAGTATTTCGCTCAAAAAGTGGCTGCTCAGTCTGAAGGCATGGAGCTCGTCGAAGAGCATGTGGCTTCTCTGATGCCCTTATTTGAAGGCCTTTCTACCAAGGAACTGGTTTCTAAATTCTTGGCGACTGAATTTGATGTCTTGTTCCGCCACTATGCGGAGCACGTGGACCTCGACCTCAACCGCAATGAGCGTCGCCGCAACGAACGCGGGGACAATTTTGAACGGAGTGACGCAGATTCAGACCGCGGACCGCGCCATGCTGGCCGCGCCGACGAGCAGCGCTTCTGGATTAACCTCGGCGAAAAGCACGGATTTACGTGGCCTTTGTTGAAGGATTTCGTCCGCGAAGTAGGCCGCTTAGGGGACTTTGATGTTCAAGGAGTAAACGTGGGCCCTGCTCACGGCTATTTTACGGTTCCGGCAGGACGCGCCGAAGAAGTCCGTACTGCTATGGAGCAGTCCGAATTCAATGGCATTCGCGTCAAGCTTGACCCCGTAGAGCACCATGTTGGCCGTTACGACCGCCCACGTGACGACAACGGCAGCCGCATGCGCGGCCGCAGCGGTCGCCCAGGTGGTTTCCAGAAAGGCGGATTTAGTGGAGGGCGCCGAGATAGCGCTCGGCCTCCAGCGCGGCCATACAACCGGTCCCCGCGGCGGTAATCGCCTGGCGGTAGACCTTGTCTTGGACATCGCCCGCAGCAAACACGCCAGGTCGAACGGTTTCCGTTTTGCCTGGCGTTGTGATTAAGTAGCCGGTCTCATCCATGGCCAATTGACCTTTGAAAATGTCGGTATTGGGCTTGTGTCCGATGGCCACAAAGAAACCTTTTGCGGGGATGATGCGCTCTTCTCCCGTGATTCGGTCGCGCACTTTGACGCCTTCGACGCTTTGGTCGCCAAGGAGTTCCAATGTTTCAGTATTCCAGCAAACTTCAATGTTTGGCGTGTTGAGCACCCTGTTTTGCATGGCTTTGGAAGCGCGCATTTCGTCGCGGCGGACAAGCAAGGTGACTTTCGGGCAGAGTTTGGCCAAATAGGTCGCCTCCTCGGCGGCGGTATCGCCACCTCCCACAATCACCACATCGAGTCCTTTGTAGAAGAAGCCATCACAGACCGCACAGGCGCTCACACCAAAGCCCATAAATTTTTCTTCGGATGGAAGGCCTAGGTATTGGGCTGAAGCACCCGTGGAGATGATCACACTTCGAGCTTGCAATTGGGTGGTCTCATCGACAGTGATCGTATGCCATCCGCCCACTTCTTCGCTGAAGTCTACGGCGCTGACTAGGCCCCAGCGAACATCGGTGCCAAATCGCTCTGCTTGTTTTTTCAAATCCTCCATCATGGCATTTCCGTCGACGCCTTCTGGATAGCCGGGGAAATTGTCGACTTCGGTGGTTGTCGTCAACTGCCCTCCGGGTTGCAGGCCAACGTACATGACGGGGTGAAGGTCAGCACGCGCAGCGTAGATGGCGGCAGTATATCCGGCAGGTCCGGATCCGATGATGAGGCATTCGATTTGTTCCATAGTGAGGCAAAAATAGGGCCTGATTCCGCTCAAATTGTGCCCTTGAGTAGGTGCAAACTTTCTGGCTTTTGCATATCTTTGCCGCCCTCCTCGGGATGTAGCTCAGGTGGTAGAGTACACGTCTGGGGGGCGTGTGGTCGCACGTTCGAATCGTGTCATCCCGACCAAAGGACCCCAAACCCGCATCGAAAGATGCGGGTTTTTTTTGGTAAAAGGCCTCATAACAGGGTGTTGCGTGATGGTTTGGGATGAGGATTTTCCCTAGGCTTTTGCGCTGCATGGACCACTCCTAGGCCGAGATGGGGCGGTCATTTGGCTTTTTTGGGTAGGTATCAGAACCCTTGAAGAGGCAGGGTCAATTCATTTAATGTTTAAACATGTAAAATCTAATATTTCTAACATGTTGAAAAACAGCATTTTGTATACAGTAATAAATTTTTGAACAAACTTTTTAACAGGCCCTTGTTTTGTTTTCTAGGATATCTACTTTCATAAGGCACAACAGCAACATGGCAACGGCCACTGCTGGTCCCAGGGTGCGAAAGGGCCCGGGGATGTGTCTCAGAACCAGCGAGCTAACTGGAGGTTAATGTACCAAAAAGAATGCGCGTTGCACGAGAGTGAGTCCTAGAAATAAGACGGTTTTGAGAACTGCTTGGAAGAGTCTCCAATGATGGGCAACCAAAGGTGGAGAGGACGTACGAAGAATCGGAAGGTTCTTCCCGGGACTCGAAAGAGACCTGGCGTGGAACTCCGAAAGGAGAACGACGAAGTAACCCCAAGCAGCGCTGCTGTGAAACTGATCGAAAGGGCAGTGGATCAGTCGCCCCAGCGAAGCGCCTCGGCGCGGAGCTGCCTGCAAAGGAACCGAAGAGGCCGAAAGGCTTTCCGAGGACCCCCTGGAGTGCCAGGAGCCCAGCTTAGGCAGGGTGAGCGCAGAGCCATTGTGGCAACGCGGCCTTGAGACAGAGGTCGGCACCCTGAACCCACGCGGACAGAGTGTATGCCCAGCGGCAACTACCGGCTGGAACGGACGATGAAACAGGCGTCACGAGTACAGAGTAAAATCTGGAAATTTCACCGGGAGACCATCCTACGGGATGTCATATGCCAGGAAACTGGAACGTGAAAGGGCGATGTCTACGGGCGTCGCCCTTGTCTTTTGCCCCGAGTTTGGAAATGTACCCGCCCTGCAGGCATGCCTTCTGCAGTCCTTGCTCGGTTACGTGCTCGGAAAATCTAGGATGGGATCATGGCGGCCATGCGCGCACCAAGCTCCGGAGATAGGGCCACGCCCATGCCGCCCATGCGCGCTGCCACGTAGGTTTGGTCGCCTAAGTTCATCACATAGGCCTGTTTGCTTCCATCGCTTGAAAAGGCCATGGTTCCCGCCCAGCGGGCTTCGATGGATACAGTCAAGCCGGGGAGCAGTATTTCGCGGAGGTAGTCTTCCAAATAGTCCTGAACCGAGGAGGTGATGTTCCCAGAATGCGTCTCTTCCTCAGCACGGAATTGATTTCGACCTCCGCCGAGTAGGAGGCGATCGCCCACATTGCGGAAATAGAGGTATCCCGCGTCCGCGTGGTAGGTGCCTTGGAAGGAAAGGTTGGGAATGGGTGCAGTGAGCAACACTTGCCCCCGTCCGGGTACAATATCCAATTCAGGAAGGCATTCCTTGGCCCAGGCATTCGATGCCACAACCACGTGGTCCGCCGTCCAGGTCCCAGAGGAACTGGGAATCTGCCACCCTTTGGCCTGTTTGGTCCAAGTGGTTTTGGGTGGCAGGGCCACGCCACGATGGAGGTGGGCGCCGGCTTGGGTCAGGGCTTGGGTTAGGCAGGCATAGGCTTTTCCAGGATGAAGGCCAGCCTCGTGGGCAATAGATAGGGCATGCGGCAGTGCCGAACTAATTCCCTTTGCAACGTGGTAGGTCACGCCGGGAATTCCCGCACGTTGCGCGAGCGCATTCAACTGGTCCAGCGAATCGACCGCTTCATGGTAGCTGCCCGTTTGGGAGGGAGTGAAGACCTCATGCCCCGGGGCCTCGTGCCAATCCAGTTCTTCCGGTAGAAAGGTTTCTCGCCATTGGCGCAGACCGGCATATCGGTCGTGAAGCCGCGCAACGATGGTTTCTTCAGGTTCGTGGCGAAGGTCATCCAGAAGTTCGGTGGGGCTGCCAAAACATGCAAACCCCGCGTTTCGTGTGCTGGCGCCAGCCTGACCAGCCGGAAGCGGATCCACGAGGGCAACGCGGTGCGTGGGGTGGCGCTTGAGCCAATGCAAGGCTGTCCACAATCCCACAAAGCCGGCCCCGAGAACGAGGAGGTCGTAGTGGGCCAAAGGACGTTGCTGTTCCCAATGGGAGGGAGAAAGGAGAGGCATTTCGGCGATAGGTAGATTTAACTGAAAGGTCTTCAAAATTGGGGCATTCTTTTTGCTTAAAATTGAGAACTTTGCAATACTAAACGAAAGAAAAATGCGTGTTGAGTTTTCTCCCGATGAATTTAAGGTGGCTTTGGCTACCTCCGTGGTCGTTTTTGGCTTTGACGGGGAAAATCTAAAAACACTCGTGGCAAAAAAAATGGGCCAACCCTTTGAGGGGGCGTGGATCATTCCCTCTTGTATTGTGCGAGCGACCGAAGATCCCGCCTATGTGGCGAATGAACTTTTGACGCGTATCACGGGCCAAAGCGACTGGATGTTGGAGAAGCTCAATGGATTTGCCGAGCCCTACCGCAATCCCGTAGGCCGGGTGATCAACATCGCTTATTACTGTACGATTCGTTTGGACGAAGCCTTGGAGCACAACTTGAAGAAGGAGGGCTATACATGGGTTCCATCGAATGCGATTCCCCGCTTGGCCTATGACCACAATGAAATCATGGAATACGCCAAGGAACGTCTCAAGCGCCGCGTTAAGCGTCGTCCGATTGGCTTCAGCTTGCTGCCGGCCGAATTCACCCTGAACAACATTCAGCGTTTGTACGAATGTGCCTTGGGCAAAACCTTTGATAAGCGGAATTTCCGACGCAAACTTCTCAAGTCCCAGCTCCTTCTGGAAACGGATCAATTTATTCGTTCCTCAGAACGGGCCAAGCGGCCATCGCGCCTCTATAAATTCAATGAAAAGAAGTACCGCACGTTGACCTTGAAGGGATACGATTTTGTCTACCAATAAGCGCGCGAGCGTGTGAGCAGATAGCAAAAAGGGGCGCCCATCGGGCGCCCCTTTCCTTTTTTCGTTCTGCCGTCGCTTAGTGGATACCGCGCATCAAGCGGCGCAACAATGGCGTCAGGGCAAACATGAGCAAGGCGCCCGCTGCAGCCGTGATGGTCAAGAAGACGAAGAGGTTCATGCCGGGGAAGATCTTCTCCAACAAGGACTCCATGATGCCAGCCATGTAATTGGCCAAGGCCATGGAGGCGAACCAAAGACCCATCATGACGGATACAATTTTGGGAGGGGCCAATTTGGTGATCATCGAAAGACCGATGGGAGAGAGGCAGAGTTCGCCAAACGTATGGAGGACATAGACGCCCACAAGCCACATGGGGCTCACCAATGCTTCTCCTTCTGCCGCAAAGCTGGCCAGTGACATCACGACAAAGCCCAAAGAGAGCAGGGCGAGGCCCAAGCCAAATTTAGCAGGCGTCGATGGGTTTCGATTCCGCAGGGCCAAGCTGACCCAGAAAGAGGCGATGACCGGGGCAAAGATGAAGATGGCCAAGGCATTGATGGATTGGAAGAGCGACGCGGCGACTTCATAGCCGAAAATGTTACGGTTCGTTTCTTCCGCAGCAAAAAGATTGAACGTGCCACCCGCTTGCTCAAAGCCGCTCCAAAAGAAGATGTTGGCCACCGCAAAAATGAAGATGGCGCCCACACGAGACCATTGTTCGGAACCACTCGTGCCGTTGTAAATAACGTAGGCCAAGCCCAAGAGGCCGGCTACCGCAACGACTTGAATGACCGTCGACAAAGCGGCTTCAGAGATGCCCGCTTGCAATGCCAAAAATCCGTAGACCAAGGCTACGCTTCCTACAATGTAGGCACCGACAACGCCAAAATCTTTGCCCACGAGACGCGCTTCGCCCGTTCGGCCTGGGGGCATGCCTTGACCCTCCAATTTATTCTCTTCAAAGTAGAACCAGATGCAGGCTAGGAGCATCCCAACACCGGCGGCTCCAAAGCCGTATTTCCAGCCAACTTGTTCACCAAGGGTACCACAAATGATGGGAGCCAAGAAGGCGCCCAAGTTGATGCCCATATAGAAAATAGTGAACGCGGAGTCCTTTCGTGGATCATTATCCGTGTACAAGGTTCCAACAATTGTCGAAATGTTGGGCTTAAAGAACCCGTTGCCGACCATGAGCAATCCCAAGCCCATGTAGAACAGGAATTCACGCTGACCCGCATCCGCCATGTAGATATGCGATGCAGCCAAACCGAATTGTCCCAGAGCCATGAGAATGCCTCCCGCATAAATCGCGCGACGTTGACCCAAAATCTTATCCGCCAGCATACCGCCCACAATCGGGGTGAGGTACACGAGTCCGGTGAATATGCCGTAGATCTCCAGCGCGGAGGCGCGTTCAAGTCCAAAGCCACCATTGGTGTATTCCGTCGTTAAATACAAGACCAACAGCGCGCGCATGCCGTAGTAGCTGAAACGCTCCCACATCTCCGTGAAGAAGAGGGAATAGAGGCCGCGCGGGTGGGTCATCTTTTCGGTCGTTGCCATGTCAAAAAGGGGTTCTTAGTTAACGTGTGTGTGTTTAGGTTCGGGAAGATAGGGGAAAATTGGCTTTGTGGCGAGGTGGGCTAGGGAGCTCAGGCTTCGCCTTCGCGCTAGTTAGCTAG
>DFSS01000015.1:0-5154 GCA_002381225.1 Flavobacteriales bacterium UBA3431
GCCAAGGCTTGAAGATCCAAGCCCTTCGAAAACATTTGAAGCGCGCCAGCCGCATCCCGGGGCCAGAGTGCTTCCGGCACATCCCAATAGACTTCCAGCCCATTTTGATCCGGGTCCCGCAGATACAGTGCATGGGATACGCCGTGATCGGCAGCCCCCTCCAAGGGATAGCCCAGTGCGATAGTGTGCCGCAGAAATTCGGCTAAGTCTTCCCGGGTGGGCACCAATATGGCCGCGTGGTAAAGGCCCGGATGGCCGCTAGGAGCAGGGGCTCCGCCTCGGCTCTCCCAGGTATTCAACCCAATGTGGTGGTGGTACCCACCTGCGGATAAAAAAGCAGCCTGCGTCCCAAAACGTTGGGTTAAAGTGTAACCCATCACCTCTTCATAAAATGCAATCGATCGGTCCAAATCACTGACTTTCAGGTGAACGTGACCAATTCGGGATTCGGCGGGTTGGGTGTAGGGGAGCAGATTCATCGCTTGAAAGTACAAATGTGACCTGTATCACGATGCATTTCGAAGACTAGCCCCAAGTTTGATATATGATTGAAGCCCAAACAATTCGCCAGCACTGGGAGCAGATTTATCAGTCGAAGACACCTGGTGACGTTTCTTGGACCCAAGAATCCCCCGAGCCGAGCCTCTCCTGGATACGTACACTGCCATTGGATCCAAAGGCATGCATTGTAGACAGCGGTGGAGGTCGCTCCGCTTTGGCGGAATGCTTGGTTGAGGCAGGACATACGTGCATCGAGGTCTTTGATATTTCTATGCGGGCCATGGCGCAAGCCAAAAGTGAACTGCGCAGTCCGGAAGCAAGGGAGGCCATTCAATATCGCGTCTGCGATGTCTTGCAGTACACCATGGAACGACCCATTGGGCTTTGGCATGATCGGGCAGTTTTTCACTTTCTCACAGACCCGGCAGAAGTGGAGGGCTATGTGCGCAATCTTCAAAAAATGGCTCCCGACTATCTGTTGATCGGCACATTCAGTACCAAGGGCCCCGAAAAATGCAGTGGACTTCCCGTTCGGCGCTACAGCCCAGAGTCCTTGGCTGCGTTATTTCGCGAAGACTATGTCCTCATTCAATCCGATGAACCCATCCACCATACCCCAAGTGGAGGAGTCCAGGCCTTTAGTTTTGTTTTAATGCGGCACCGGAACTTGTCCGTGTGACCAACATCACCTTCTTGCCCGCTTTTGGGTCCTACTTTAGAACAACCTAATACAAACCTTAACACGCAACGAACATGATTGATTTTTTACTGAATCCCTGGCCTTGGTGGTTTTCTGGTGCCATGATCTCCGCGGTGATGTTTTCCCTGATCTTTTTTGGGAAATCCTTTGGCTTTTCTTCCAATCTGCGCACGATCTGTGCTATGACATTTGGACGCCGTGTCAAGTTTTTTGATTTTGACTGGAAAGAGAATACCTGGAACTTGACTTTCTTGGTAGGGGCCGCGCTGGGCGGTTGGATTTCCTACCAGTTTATGCACGGAGGAATCGCCGTTGATCTCTCAGAAGCCACCCTTCGGGATCTAGACGCGCTAGGCTTTGCAGCTCCTACGGGAATGCAGCCCGAAGAGGTCTTTTCGTGGGGTTCACTCATGACGCTCAAAGGATTCTTGGTCCTAGCTGTAGGGGGATTTCTTGTAGGTTTTGGTACCCGCTATGCCGGGGGTTGCACCTCGGGGCATGCCATTTCGGGACTCTCCAACTTGCAGTTGCCCTCCTTGGTGGCAGTCATCGGCTTCTTTATCGGGGGCCTCGTGATGACGCACCTTCTTTTCCCATACATCTACTAAAACGACACGTCCTATGAAATTTTTCAAATTCCTTTTGGCCGGAACCATTTTTGGGATCATCATGGCCCAATCCGAGGCGATGTCTTGGTACCGCATTCAAGAAATGTTTCGCTTCCAATCCTTCCACATGTATGGAATCATCGGAACGGCCGTCGTGCTCGGCGTGATAGGCGTATTCTTGATCAAGAAATTCAATCTCAAAGACCTGAGCGGCCAACCCATTGAGTTTGCCGCCAAGGAGCCTAAAATGCTGAAGTCTATCCTCGGCGGAACCCTTTTCGGTTTGGGTTGGGCCCTGAGTGGCGCTTGCCCCGGTCCCATTGTGGTCAATGTTGGTTACGGTGTGACCTCGATGTTGGTCGTTCTGTTTTTTGCCGTGTTGGGAACCTATGCATACGGTGTTTTGCGGGATAAGCTTCCCCACTAATCGCCCATGAAATCGCCTGAATCGCCTATCCCTGTAGCGTACCAAAAGCTGCTTCGGCAGCTACTGGCCTTGGCGGGGTTTCTGACGCTCTTCTGTCTGATGCTTCTGGGGTACATCGCGTACTTCACTCAGCCTCAAGGGTGGTGGAGCGCATGGCTCGCAAAGTCAAGTGCAGAGGTGAATACGTCCGCCCCTTCAGGGTTGCCGAATGAAGAGGTGGAGGCCTTTTGGACAGCCCCCGATATCATGGCGGTTGGAGATTCGGCGCAGCGGGCTCAGCTACTTTACGGCAAAGAGTTGGTGGCGCACACCGCGGAATATTTTGGTCCTGAGGGGGCCATCGAAGCGAATAAGACCAATGGCTTGAATTGCCAGAATTGCCACCTCGATGCTGGGACCAAAGTGTTTGGAAACAATTACTCCCGCGTCGCTGCGACCTATCCCAAGATGCGTGCGCGCTCCGGCCAAGTCGAAGATGTGTACAAACGCATCAACGACTGCTTCGAACGCAGCTTAAACGGCACGGCACTGGACAAAGACTCCCCAGAAATGCAAGCCATGGCGGCCTACATTCAGTTTTTGGGCAAGGACGTGCCCAAAGGGGAGAAGCCGGCGGGTTCAGGATTCAAGGAGCTCACGTTTCTCAATCGCCCCATTGACCCAGTCCATGGGAAGGTGGTCTACGAAGAAAAATGCGTTTCCTGCCACCAGGCAGATGGCCAAGGTTTAAAGGACGCGCAGGGGGTCTATACTTATCCACCTTTGTGGGGCCCCTTGTCCTACAACGATGGTGCGGGCTTGTACCGGATGTCCAATTTCGCCAAATACGTGAAGTGGAATATGCCCTTGGGCATCAACCATGATGACCCGGACTTGACGGATGAGGAAGCGTGGGATGTGGCGGCCTGGGTCAACACACAGCCGCGTCCGCGCAAAGATCTTTCGGACGACTGGCCAGATATTTCAAAAAAACCCTTTGATCACCCCTTTGGGCCCTATGCGGATGGATTCACGGAAGAGCAGCACAAGTTTGGCCCCTTTGGCCCGATTAAAGCCAAACTCGAATCCATGGCCAACGGTCAACCCTGAGCAGTTTCCCTTTATACGAACGATACGAACCTCATACGATGAAACGCAGATCCTTCTTGCTTGGTGCCGGTGCACTGGGCTCTGTAGCCGCCTTTAAAGGCTTGCAAACCCTCTTAGACGACGCCTCCAACGAGGACACTGGAAGCCATTCGGGCAATCAAGGCGACGGCAGCGGCAATGCTACCGTAGCCATCCTTCAAACCACTGATGTGCACTGTCAAGTCCACCCCCACGATGAACTCTTTTGGGAGAATGAACAGGCCGTGTACCGCAAAACGGGCGGCTATGCGCATTTGGCTAATTACCTCAAGCAAGAGCGACCCAAACATGCCCACAGCTTTTTGATTGATACGGGCGATATGTTCCAAGGGTCCGAACTGAGTGTCAAGACAACCGGAAAGGCGATGGTGCCCATTTTGAATGGTTTGGGCTATGATCTCTACCTCCCTGGCAACTGGGAGGTCGTCTATTATAAGCAAGCCATGCAAGAACTATTGGGTTCGCTTCATGCGCCCAAGGTCTGCGCGAACATGTACCACGATGCCGGAAACGGGGAGAAGGGGGAGCTGATTTTTCCGCCCTACCATATTTGGACGGTCAATGGGGTGAAAATTGGCTTCTTGGGCTACACCGACCATTTGGTACCGGTGCGCCAAAGCCCCAACTATTCCAAGGGCATTGTGTACACCAAGCCGGAGGAAAACACCAAGCACTATGTGGACGTCTTGCGCAACCAAGAGAAGTGTGCGGCGGTCATTGTTATTGCCCACATGGGGCTGTCGCAGCAGATTGCCCTGGCCAATTTGGAAGTTTGCGAGGGCGTGGACTACATCTTGGGCGGCGACACCCACGAGCGCGTGCGCGTGCCCATTCAGTGCCAGTATGCCAAAGTTGTGGAGCCAGGGGCCTTCGGTTCTTTTGTCGGCCGCTTGGAAATGCGTTTTGAGCATGGAAAGTTGGTGGAGGACACCTACACCCTGGATGAGGTCAATGCGGAAAAGTACCCGGCAGATGCCAAAATGGCGAGCATCATCAAGGAAAACGAAGCGCCTTTTAAAGACGAAATCGAAACCATCGTTGGATATTCGACCTTGCCACTCTACCGCTACTTTGTCATTGAGAACCCCATGGATACCCTGATCCTCAATGCCTTGGATTGGAAACTTCAAGAGGTAGACGTGGTCCTGTCCAACGGATTCCGCTTCTGTCCTCCTCGTACGACGCCGGACGAGACGGGGAATATCCCCATCACGGCCGGCTACCTCTACGACATGCTTCCGGTGGACTCCAATGTTCGGACGGCGCAGGCCAACGGAGCGCAGATCAAGAAGTGGTTGGAAAAAGAACTGAATAACGTGTTTGCCAAGGAGGCGGCCGAACGCTTTGGAGGATGGGTGATCAAGTTCAAAGGCATGACCATTGAATTTGAGGCCTTTGCCCCCAAAGGGCAGCGTGTTAAAAAAGCCTTGATTCACGGCGAGCCTATCGAGTTGTCACGCATGTACACGCTATCGGCCTGTGAGCGCGATGGCGATCCCGATGACATTCTGTGCCGAATTAAAGGCGTGAAAAACGCGGAAACGCGCGATTTTACCTTGCACGAGGTCATCAAGGAATACCTCGCAGTCAATAGCCCCGTAACGCCCACGCCTCCCATGGCGGCGAAAGTTCTGGACGCACCTCAAACACTATTGACTCAAGTATCTGGAGTAGATTATCAATTTGTGTAAATGGCACGCAGACATCGTATGAAAAGCGGCCTAGCCGCTTTTCTTTTTGCTCAGGCTTTTCTAGCCATGGGCCAGGAGGAGTCGCATTGGGAGGTGGAT
>DFSS01000015.1:5428-9019 GCA_002381225.1 Flavobacteriales bacterium UBA3431
GAGGTGGATGGCTTGAGAAACCGGTATGAAATTGGTCAATATGATATAACCAACCGGGGAAATACCGTGGGGTTAGAACGACTCGAAGATTTATATATCGAAGGGAAATGGGCGTCTGAAGGCGTTCGATTTGGTCGACAGACGTTGGAGACACCGTTTTTCAACAAGCAAGATGGACGAATGCGGCCTACGACCGAAGAAGGATTGGTGTATCATAAAATGTTCCGGAACTGGACGGCTGAGGGAATGGCGATTTGGGCGGTTTCTCCGCGCTCTACCGTAGAGTGGTACAGTCTTTCTGAATCCATTGGTCTATATGGCTCGGGCCGTCATCCCGAGACGGGGGAAAAGCATGAGATCGCCATAGAATCAGGAGCGAAAGCCATCGGTCTCCTACATTTTCAAAGTCCGGTTTGGCGTGGGTGGACGACCCACGGCTACCACATGTGGTACCCTGGGGTGTTTCAAACCCACCGTGTTGGGCTGGATCATACGCCCATAGATGGTGGCCTGTTGATGGGGCTACACTATTACCGGCAAACAGCTATGGGGGATGGCGGCAATATAGATCAAGTAAAGGCCTACCTGCCTGTGAATCATCTTGCCCAGGTGTGGAGTGGGCGATTGGGTCTTGTCCAGGAATCCAGTGAAAGCAGAACAGAATGGACGTTGAATGGGACTCGGATTACCGATGACGGTCGATACCTCATGCCTCGTGAGTGGGGTCGCGATCCCTTCTTCACCTTCCTTCCGAGGGAGCGCAATGAGGGCGTATCGAACATGTGGGCCACCACGGTGAAATGGGATTACCAGCACCAACACCAAGAGTGGATTGCAGCGGCGGGCTGGTATCTGCTGCCAGCTTGGGACGACTTCACGAGAAATAAATACCAAACACCCTCGTACAACCAGGTTTATCTTGAATGGGCGGACGCCCTTGCCGGATTTTGGGAAGGAGTGAAACTTCGCACGATGTTCGCCTACAAATGGAGCCAGGATCGTACGTTACCTGACCATGTCAAGGTAAATACGGTGAACATGCTCAATGCCAGCTTTATTGTGGATTACCATTTCTAGAGGGGGTTCCGCTTTGGCCATACTCAACCGCAGCGAAATGTGAAGAATAAAAAACGCCCGGGTTTCCCCGGGCGTTTCTCTTTGAGCGAAGGGCGTATTAACGGCCCACGACTACATTGAAGGTCGACTCACGTCCATCTACAGATTGGATGTGGAAGACATAGGTTGCAGAGGGGAGGCTGCTTACGTCCACCTTTAGGACGTTGCCGTCTTTCTGCAATTCATCTTGGCTCAACACCAAAGTACCTGCCATGTCATAGACGCGAAGGCTGCCTTCGTTCACCATGTTCACCATCGGCACATTCAAGATGTGTGAGGCAGGAACAGGGAAGGGCTTGATCTCCACATTCGTCTCGTCCACGGAGATGTTGTTGGGGCCCATGATCAACTGAATCGTGGGAACATACCCATCCCAGCCATTTTCAGACCATGTTCCATCAACCATCAATAAATCCACAGGCTGAGCCGTTGACTGTTGGTCGTTAAAGGTGTAGGCTGGATCGCGCGAGAAGTTGATGTACATGTCCGTATTAGCAGAAACCACCGCCACCACATAGCGTTGGTAGTTAGCCATTGGGATGGGGCTTGCGAACATGTGCGTCACCGCGGTGTCCTGGTATTCGTCCATGAACATGAATGACTCCAACAAAATGGGGTTGTTGGACAAGGTGCTCGTGCTGATACCTGGGTCATTGAGTCCAAAGAAGAAATCATCCCACTCATAAACCGCAATATCCACCGCACGTCCCGTAATGGAATCACCATTGGTCATGTAGGCAGCAAACTTGACACCATCCAAGGTCATTTCAGAGGCATCACTGTGGTAGAAATGCAAAGCGGGGGCCCAATAAGAGAAAGAGCTTGGGCGAACAGAGTTGTTGTCGATAGGTTGGAAGTCTGCATCCACCCGTGCGTAGGAGAAGATGTTATCATTAACGCGCACGGTGTAAGAAATCACATTGTCCGCAGGGAAGTCATCCGTTCCACCAGAAATGCCCACCGTGTATGTAAAGACATACTCTCCATTCGGGTAAGCGGTCTGGGCAAAAGGAGGGAAGGAAATATAGCTTGAGTCCCCAATGTTTAGACCAAAGGTGTTCGTGGTATTGCTGTAAACACTGTTGCCGTTGTAGGTCACTTCAGCACTCGCGAAGGCTGAGGTTTGGTTGCTTGAACCATCGTTGCGCATCCAGAAGCCCAGTGGCACCTTGTACATGTTGGAGTCCGCAGAAATCAGCTGAGGACGTGCCGCTTGAGGAGGAGACAAGACCTTGTCAGAGGTCATCGCCAAGTCATTGGAGAAGGCTCCGACTTTAGCTCCCAAGAATGCAACCACGGGGGTGCCCGCATCCACTTGAGCCTTCAGGGTTTGACCAGTTCCATTCGCTACAAATGCCACGGGAATGGTGACATCCATACCATAGTCGCCACCAGACATATTGGTGAGGCCGCCAGATGGGTCTGAATCCAAGAATGCATTGTAGATGATCACCCCTACGGCACCACGAAGTTGAGCGAGGTATGCCTTCAGGCCGAATTGGCATGATCCACGAGAAATCAGAACAATCTTTCCGGAGAAATCTACGGAAGAGTTCATCACGCCTACAGAATCACAGCCACAGTAGCTATTCGGAAAATTGTATCCGTAGCTATTGTTCGTATTCGTGTCGCCGTCATCCATCATGACAAGCGTATCCAAGACCGCATCGGCTGGATTTAAGAGATTGGCCAATCCCCAGCCGGAGCCATCGCCCTGGTTGGTGTGGTCATACAAGCCCGCAATGGTTGACGGGTTCATTACGTTCAAAATGACGGTTTGCGCGTTCATCGCAAACGCACCCATTAAAAGTAATGCGCTGAGAGTTAGTTTTTTAATCATAAGAAGCGTTTAGGTGATTGTGTTGAAGGCCTAAGTTATAGAAACTTAAGTCATCTTCAAAAAAAACAGGCTTAGGGCAGGCTAATTTGCAAAAATCATCCTTTTGCTCCCAACCGATTGGCCTTCTACCCGGAGGGTATATAGAAACGTGCCGACTTGACCGTAGCCATGGCGATAAAGGACTTCATTCATTCCGGGCTCCAAAGTGATGGGAATCAGCTCAATGAGCCGTCCTTCCATGTCGGTGATGGCTAATTCCCCTTTGGTCTTCGACTGGTTGGCTGACACATGAACGCCTATCCATGTGGACTCGTCGAAGGGATTGGGACGGTTTTGCATAAGTTCAAAAGGGCTTGCGTCCGATTCTGCTGGGTCTTCTTCGAGGCCAATTTGGCCGGCCAACACCATTTTTTCTTCACTGAACAAACTCTCTAGCTTTTGGCCATCCGGTAAGGTTCGAACAGAGCAGGCACTGATGAAGTAAACGTTTGCCGTGGGGACTCCACGGACGAAAGTGTTCGGGGCGCTAGGTAGTGCAACGGTCATGGTATCAAATTCGGTCGAGGCCGTTCGAACCATCACGCGTATTTCTTGCTCATAAGAGCAGTTAAACACTTCAAAGTTGGCCGTAGTGG
>DFSS01000015.1:9357-54514 GCA_002381225.1 Flavobacteriales bacterium UBA3431
TGCGTTGGCGTTGGTTAAGGCATTTCGGCCCAAATAATGGAAGTCTACATAAAAGCTATCCACCTCGCCATCGCCGTTGGTGTCTGCGCCCAGCACATCGTCGGATGTGTGCTGTCGATCCGTATAACCAGGACCATTGCTCGCATTGCCATGTTCATTGGCAGAGGTGAATCGGATGGCCGAAAATCCACGCTGGCGGAAGGGGATATGGTCCCCACCACGCCCGGTTCGATCTTCGGCCGCCATGACCGAAACTTGCATTGGCACGCCCTTCCATCCGCCCTGAACAGCACCGATGGGGCTCAATTCCTCTTCGTATTGAAGTTTGACATACCGTGCGAGTTGCTTGTGCGCGGAATTAAAACTTCCCGCTGAAAATAGCCGGACCTGAGTACTATCAATGGCATTCACGCCCGGACAAGATGGTGCGGAGGAGGTTTGGCCGCAGATAATTCCACCAATAACATCATTATTGAATACGGCGGTGATGGGCAAGTCTTCTTGGTCGGCATACTGGGCAAATGCCCCTGCGCCGTAGAGCCCTTGTTCTTCGCCAATGGTTACCATAAAGACTAAGGTCGCGGGATATTCGTGGGAGGACATGATGCGCGCCAATTCCATGACTAAAGCAGTGCCACTGGCGTTGTCTTCTACGCCTTCCGCCAAGCAAGCTGTATCACAAGGGGTGTCGCAGCGGCTGTCCATGTGTCCTTCAATGAGGATAATTTGGTGGTTGGCGGTATCCGTGCCGGGCAAAACAGCCAAAATGTTGCGATGCTGCCCCATGCCGCAAATTCCCTGATCAAATTGAAAATAGGAGGGAATAAGCCGACCATTTTGTTGGCTCGAAAAGCGTTGAAACGATTGGTAGACCCAGCGACGCGCTGCACCAATGCCACGGGTTGAGGACAGGGTATCGCTTCCGGTATTGCGGTTCTCAAAACTGGCCAACTGAACAATGTATGCCTTCAGGCTATCCGCGTTTAAATCTTGATAAATCGCAGCGCTAATAGACCGCGGTGAGGCAGTACCCCCAAGTGCATACGCCGCTGGGTCAAAGGCGCCATGAAGGACCGAATTTGCTGCTGCCGAGGTGACCACAAAATTGCTTTGGGCAAATCCGCTCAAACTGAGAGTGATGACGGAGGCAAAAAGGAGGAGGCGATTCATCTTCGATTTGTTTAGAGCTAGAAATATACAACCGATGCACCGCCCAAATGGTTGTATTTTGGGGTGGTGGAAAACGTCCTACGGTCCCTGCTGCTGCTGCTGTTGGCTCTCGCCTTCGTCCCAAAGGTGCATGGACAATGTAGCTTGACCGTTTCCCCTTCTAACGCCAGCACCTGTCCAGGTGACAGTGTACAAGTCAACGTCACAGGAGGAACCAGTTACACGTGGTCGCCGTCAGTGGGTTTAAGCTGCTCGTCCTGCGCCAATCCATGGGTCCAGGTGGATTCAGCCATGTCCTACACGGTAACCTCGAGCACCTCTGGGAACCAGAACGCCGTGAATTGGAATTTTTCCAGCGGAAACACGGGCTTTTCTACTCAATACATTTACAATGCCACCAGTATCTGGAACGAAGGCACGTATGCGGTGGGTCCCAGTGCGAATGCCGTTCACCCTAATTTTGCCGCCTGGGGCGATCACACCACGGGTACTGGT
Source organism: Flavobacteriales bacterium UBA3431 (assembly GCA_002381225.1). Classification (GTDB taxonomy): domain Bacteria; phylum Bacteroidota; class Bacteroidia; order Flavobacteriales; family Schleiferiaceae; genus TMED14. The sequence goes on from DFSS01000015.1 coordinate 11,023, forward strand.
AACTACATGATTATCAATGGGTCTACCAATGGCATTAAAACCATTTGGTCCCAAACAGTCGCCTTGCCCGCGGGGTCTAACGCAACCTTGTCCATTTGGATGCTGACCTTGGCCACTCCGGCAGGTCAATTCAGGGTCAAAATCAACGGTACGGTGATCGGGTCCAACCAAACGACCCCGGCCACCGTAGGGGTATGGGGAAATTATACCTTTCCATTTGTGGTCCCAGCATCGGGCAATGCAGCGGTGGTCATTGAAAGTGTAAGCACCGCACTGGCGGGCAACGACTTTGGGTTGGACGACATTCAGTTCACTTATTCATGTACAGCCTCCGCCACATTAAATGTTCAGCCATATGCCAAACCTGTGGCCCGAGCTTTCGCTTCAGATAGCCTGGGATGTGCAGGACTCTGTGTAAACTGGGCGGACAGCTCCATCCTCGGCAGCGGCGCCAACATCATTTGGAGGCAGTGGACGTGGGGCGATGGAAGTCAGGACACCGGGCGTTTTCCCGTTCATTGTTATGCAACGGAAGGAACGTTCATGGGAAATCTGGTGGTGGTTTCGAGCCAAGGCTGCCGCGACACGGTGAACTTGCCTGCGGTCACCATTGCCGCGCCCCCAACCTTAGAAGTGGTCTTTGATTCCACTTCGAGTTGCTTGGGTGCGGCTTTACCGACTAGTCCGCTGGCCCAACCCCCTGTGTTGTACCCGGCCCGGCCCGAACCATGCTACTTCTACCGAATCAACCTTGGTGCCTTTGGCCCCAACATTCCGGATTCCACCCGAGTCACAGTCACATACAATTCAGGCGGAGCGGCTTCAGTGGATTGGATTCTAAACACACCTCCGGGGGCGACTTGGTATTCTGGCAGCATCCCTGTCCAATGGTCCAACCGTCCAACGGAAATTTGCTTCGAACTCGAAGTGCCTGGGGGATGCCGAGATTCGTTGTGTTTTCCACTGCGCTTTGCCCCCGAAGTGTCACTCCCTAATGTATTTACGCCCAATGGAGACGGAACGAACGATGGTTTCTTGCCTCACTTCGAAAATGTGGATTGGGCGCACTGGGAAATCTATTCTCGATGGGGACAGAAAGTATATGAAAGTGCGAGCTACACTGAACCCTGGGATGGTCGTATCGGCTCTGGAGAGGCGGCTGACGGGGTTTACTTCATTGTAGTCCGTGCGGGCAATTCAGACGTTCCAGGCGAGGTTGTCACGCATGGAAGCCTCCACCTAATGCGTTAGCGAACGAAGACGAAGCGATTAGGGTGTGACGTGGCAGTGTCTAATTGGTAGCCCTCAGCAGTAAAAAGAGGGATGGCATGTACCCCTTGGTCATAGTGCTCGCACAAATGCCGCGCCATGAGGCCGCGAGCTTGCTTGCTAAATACGGACACGGCTTTCCGTTTTCCACCGGATTCTTGGAGAAAATCAATATCGATCCATTCCATCCCGCTCCGGTCAAAGGCTTCTGAGTATTCGGCAGAGGCTAAATTGATCAGGGGTTGATTTTGCAATTCCTCCCGCAACCACGCAGAGATTTTTACGGTCCAGAAATTTCGCAGGGATTGGCCTCCCCATTTTTGGTCCATGTCCAATCGATAGGGCTGGATGCTGTCCGAACCTCGAAGAACCCCATACAAGCCTGAGCCGATGTAAATCGATGCCAAGGCCCTTGCCTGCGCCTCAGTGCTCAGCGTTTCTAGATTGAATTTGGCAAAAGCTTCTCCTTGAAAACTCCCCAAAGCGGCAGAGCCGGACATCAGGTGGCTGTCGGCATTCCACTCAGCCAAGCGCTCCTTTATTTTTGCGCTCAAGGCCGGGGAGGTGCCGTGAAATGAGGCAATTTTTGACAAACTCCATTTCGACATGTTGCCTTGCATCTTGATAGCTTCCTCCATAAAAGAAGGCATTTGTGAGCCTGCAATGGAGCTATGTCCCATGGTTTTAGCGGATGAAAGCAGGATTTTCATGGGAATAAAGGTAGGGCGGATGAAAAGTGGCACATGATTTGGTCAAATATGAGGACATCCAAATTTGGAACCCCTGTATGAAGCATTTGTACGCAGTTGTACTTATTGGAGTTGTGGCATGGGCTAGTCAAGGCCAAATACAAAGCTATAACCATGTGGAGCTCCTGGTGGTTCGTCCCAAAGTTGAGCGGCCCAATCCTATCCTGGATAGCTTTTACAATCCCTTGAAAGAAGTGGTGGTTTCAGCCTACCGTTCCGTGGAAGCGAAACGGAATGTCTCCCAAGAAATAGCCGTAATCAACCGACAGAGCATTCAACAGTCCATGGCGGCTTCCACAGTGGATGTTTTGGCCAATCAAGCGGGTATATCCGTTCAAAAAAGCCAATTGGGCGGGGGGTCTATCGTGCTAAGGGGCATGGAAGCGAACCGAGTGCTTCTCGTGGTGGACGGCGTGCGCATGAACAATCTGATCTACCGTTCGGGGCACTTGCAAAATGCCATTACGGTGGATCCGTTGGCTTTAGAGCGCATTGAGGTAGCCTTTGGGCCAACCTCCAATGCGTACGGTAGCGATGCTATGGGTGGGGTGATTCATTTCATGACGAAGACCCCCATGTTCTCGCAAAAAAGGCAGTTGCATGGCCAGGCCTATGCCAAATACAGCACCGCACTTCAGAGTTGGGTGAAGCATGCGGAGCTTACAGGTACATCTTTGCACTGGGGATTTTTCACTTCGTTAACGGAATCCAATTTTGGGGAACTTCGTGGCGGACGACGCATCAACCCATTTTACGGTGAATTGTATGGCATGCGCGAGGTGTATGCAGTCCGAACTTTATCGGGGGATTCCCTGGTGGCAAACCCAGAGCCGTGGATTCAAAAGGGGAGTGGGTACACCCAATACGACTTTGTTCAGAAAGTGCTGTATCGTGCGCGTTCCGACCGCCGAAACACCCTAAATATTCAGGGCTCTACCTCCAGCAATATTCCCCGCTACGATCGAATGACCGATCCCAGTTCCACCACAGGGCTTAAATATGGAGATTGGTACTATGGACCCCAAAAGCGCTTGATGGCGAGCTTCAAACATGAGGCATTGGACGTCTTAGGTTTTGATGGCGTAAGTGTGACGGTGTACCACCAGAATGTAGAGGAAAGCCGCATGACTCGAAAATTCAATCGCTCCAGTCTTCAGCAACGCGTGGAGAATGTCATGGTAAACGGTTTTAACTCAGACGCAATGAAGCGCTGGGGTAACAATACCTTGCGTGCGGGCGTCGATGGATGGTATCAAACCGTTCAGTCGAGAGGTATGGAGTCCGATGTATTTAACGGTGGACCAGAAACCCCTATTGATTCGCGCTATCCCGGTGGACGGAATGAAATGTATTCACTTGCGGCATTTGCCACCCACATTAACCGTGTGACGGATGAAGTGACCATCACAGAGGGTTTTCGCGTAGGCAATTCGGTGTTGTTTAGCGAGTTCACGGATAAAACATATTTCCCCTTTCCTTTTGAATACATCTACCAGCGGATGCCGGTCGCTTCAGGGAGCATAGGGTTGATCTACAACCCAAATGAGGGCAACAAATATTCTTTCACCGTTTCAACGGCCTACCGTGTACCCAACATTGATGACCTTTCCAAGGTTTTTGAAATGGCTCCAGGCATGCTGATAGTGCCCAACCCGCACTTGCGTCCCGAACAGGCTTTCACTGCGGAACTTGGGAACATCCGAATTTTCAAAGCCGGCCACAGCCTGGAATGGAACCTGTATACGACCTCGTTGACCGATGCCCTAATGGTACAGCCCTTCCGTGTAGATGGTTCGGATTCTGTCTTCTATGACGGCGCCATGGTAGGCGTTTATGCCCAGCAAAACGTGCAGAGGGCGGTCATTATGGGTTACTCCATTCGTGGTAACGTGGTTCTGAGCGGTCCTTGGACGATGAATGGCGTGCTGCAGGGGACACAGGGGATGTTGGGATATCCGATCATGGGGAACCTGGACCACATTCCTCCAGTTTCAGGCAGGCTTGCCCTGAACTGGCAGCACAAAGCCTGGTCTTGGGAATTCTTTGGTTTAGGCAATGGATGGAAGCACATCAAAGCATATCAACTAAACGGTGAGGACAATGAGCAATATGCCACACCTGAGGGAATGCCTGCTTGGGTGACCTGGAATAGCTCCTTGACCTTTGCCAGTAAACAGGGCTTGTCCATGCAATTAGGGGTCTACAACCTTTTGGATACGCAGTACCGAACCTTTGCCTCTGGGATCAACGCTCCTGGTCGAAACATTCAAACGGCCCTGCGCTACACCTTCTAGGCCTTCTCCTGTGTACCTTTAGGGGAAACCCAAGGTATCCATGAAGAAATTCTTGCCTCTTTTCGCCTTTTGGCTGCTGTTGGCCTGCGAATCGCCCGAGCTCACGGAAGCCGTTTCATTGGATTCGCTGGTGCCTCTTCCCTCAAGGATGGATGTTCCCGACGATAGAGGCTTTACCGCGGTTCAAGGCTCCGTCCGGTTTGTTGGAATTCCAGAAGATGACTTTGCCGAAATGGAGGAATGGCCGCAGTCAGCGGATGGCTTACCTATCATTTGGAGGAAAGAGGAAGGCGATGCCCTGAGTCTTCAAGGGTATTGGCTCGATATTTCTGCCGATTCTGTGGTCATTCTCGCAGCTGGAGATGCAGGGGTGCATGCGGCCTTATCCACCTTAAAGCAATTAGTGCCCACCTCCCATTGGCCTGAAAAAAAGGGGGATCCAATTCGGCTTGGATTTGCATGGCCCCAAGTGCATATAGAGGATGAACCTGCCTTTGAATACCGAGGTATGCACTTGGATGTGTGCCGCCACTTTATGCCCATTGAATTTATCGAGAAGTACCTAGATAACCTTGCATTGCACAAGTTCAACCGGTTTCACTGGCACCTTACAGAGGACCAAGGCTGGCGTATTGAAATCAAGAAATACCCAAAGTTGACGGAGGTAGGAGCTTGGCGTTCAGCGTCGCAAACCGGTGCCTACAGCGAGCAGCGTTTCGACAGCACGCGTTATGGTGGGTTTTACACCCAAGAAGAAGCGCGTCACATAGTGGACTATGCCCGCCGACGCGGAATTACGGTGATTCCAGAAATCGAAATGCCGGGTCACTCTTTAGCTGCATTGGCGGCTTACCCTGAGCTATCCTGTACCGGAGGTCCCATTGAAGTGGCTCATGGATGGGGAGTCTTTGACGATGTGTATTGCGCAGGGAACCCAGAGGTGTACACTTTTTTAGAAGGCGTTTTGGACGAAGTCATGGATATCTTCCCGTCGCCTTTGATTCATATCGGTGGCGATGAGTGCCCAAAAACCCGATGGGAGTCCTGTTCCAAGTGCCAGCTGGAGATGGAGCGAAACAAACTCAAGGACGAACACGCGCTTCAATCTCATTTCATCACCCGAATGGAACGCTATCTCAATGCCCATGGTCGAAACATCATTGGCTGGGACGAAATCCTAGAAGGCGGGTTGGCCCCAAATGCCGCGGTGATGTCTTGGCGTGGCACGGCAGGAGGCATACAAGCTGCCTCCATGGAGCACGAGGTGGTCATGACCCCTGGCAAGCCGCTCTATTTTGACCATTACCAGTTTAACCCAGGCGAAGAGCCGGTAGCCATTGGGGGGTTCAATTCCTTGATGGATGTCTATGCATTCAATCCAGTTGCCGGCGTGCCGGCCGAATACCACCGGTACATCTTAGGCGCTCAAGCCAATGTGTGGACTGAATACATGGAAACATCGGACCATGTCGAGCACATGGTTCAGCCACGCGCTTCGGCTTTGTCGGAAGTTTTGTGGCTTGGGGGAAAGCGCCCCGGTGAAGATGCGGCCTTCCGACAAGCGATGGACTACCACATCCAACGCCTCCAGGCCATGGGCTGGAAGTACGCACCCTATGAATTCAAAAAAATAGCCACCGATGAAGCGCAGTGATTTTCTTAAGATTGTAGGAGGTGGGGCGGCCATGACGGCCATACTGCCCTCAACCCTACGCGCGAAGGATGCCGCACGCTCTAACGAGTATATAGAACCCGTTTCCATCGCTACCTGGCGCTTTGGCTTGGAGACCACGGCCGAGGCCATGAAGGTCTTACGTGCTGGCGGATCTGCCCTGGATGCCACGGAAGCCGGGGTGAAGCTTTGTGAGGCGGACCCCAAGGAGCGTTCCGTGGGATTGGGTGGGCGTCCAGACCGCGATGGATTTGTTACCCTGGATTCATGCTGTATGGACCACTTGGGCAACATCGGATCGGTGGCCGCAGTCGAGAACGTGGTGCACGTGAGCTCGTTGGCTCGGGCCGTGATGGAAAAGACCCCACACGTGATGCTTGTGGGGGAGGGCGCACGCCAGTTTGCCCAAGAAATGGGCTTTCCACTCCAAGATCTAATGGTACCGGATTCCAAACGCGAATGGGAGAAATGGCGGGAGAAATCGGACTACCAGCCCATCGTAAACATTGAAAACCACGACACCATTGGGCAATTGTCACTGGACGAACAAGGTCGCCTTGCGGGAATTTGCACCACCAGTGGCATGGCCTTTAAAATGCGCGGCCGAGTCGGAGATAGCCCCATTATAGGTGCAGGCCTTTATGTAGACGGTGCCATTGGTGCTGCGACGGCCACGGGGCATGGCGAAGAGGTTATTCGCGTGGTGGGTTCTTACCGGGTCGTCTCCGAAATGGAACGAGGCTTCAGCCCCCAAGTGGCCTGTGAACGGGCCGTCCAAAAGATTTACGAATTCTTCGAGCGACGCCAGGCGGGGATTCAAGACACGCAAATTGGCTTTATCGCTTTGGATAAGCGGGGCAGAACGGGCGCCTACGCCTTGCGCCCTGGATTCCAATATGCCGTCGCTAGGGGAGGCGAAGACCCGGAATTGATCGATGTTCAGGCGCTCTTAAAATCGTAGTTTCTGCCGGACGAAGCCCCTCATGTCGGCGCGATGGCCACGGCAATTCAGCCAGGGATTCAATCTCTTGTGGGTGCCATTACGCTCTGTGAAGCGCATCCAAAAGTGCTTGCACTTCTGGGCCGTTTACCCGCTGTTTATGGTCCAAGATGGCCGAGCTATGAACTTGTTGGAAGCCCATTCGGATATAGTCTTGTACGTTGCTCGAGCGGATGCCGCCACCTGGAAGGATGTCGATCCGCCTGGCAGCCTTTCGCTTGATTTCTTGAAGTAGGGCCGGGTCATGCTGTCCATACCCCGTTAAAATTCGGGTGAAACCCGCTGAAATAGCATCTTCAACCCCCTGCAACGGGTCCTCTAATGCGTCAAAAACCCGATGAAGCACACAGGGCACGGCACATTCCTGGATCAAGGCCCGGCAGCGGGAAATCTCCAAACGACCGTTGGGTGTCATGCCTCCAAAAATCAATTGATGGGCCCCTGCGCGTTTAAGGGCCATGGCGGATTCCCCCATTTGCTCCCATTCTTTTAGGTTGTAGACAAAATCTCCACCCCGAGGCCGAATCATGGCCACCAAGGGGACGTGCACACTGTGTCGGAGGGCAAAGATCCATTCTTCGGGCGGTGTAGTGCCGCCCACTTCGTAGTTCTGGCAGACCTCAAGCCGCTCCGCCCCATAGCGCACTGCTTCGTAGCAATCTTCGAGATGAAATGCACAAATTTCTACCATGTCTTCTTCAAATATGGCACATTATTCGGTATACTTGAATCATGAAGAACTACCTCCTCGCCGCCATTGTGCTCCTGGGTGGAGCCGCTCAAGCCCAAAAAGTCGATCCGGCCATCGCCAACCTTCCGTACAACGTATTGGGACAAGACTCCATGGGGCTTCGGTCCATGTCGCCTTCCTTTTTGCAATTGGAGCCCAATATCTTCCAAGTGACCTACAACCCCTTTGTGATTACCGCGGAAATGGAGTTCATTTCACGCGATAACATGGAACGCCGTGTCACGACGGTCAACGTGGAAGCCATCAACAAGGCGCAACAAAAAGCGATAGAAAAAGCTTTTCCAGGAAAATATGTCGTCGACACCTCGGGATTCAACCCCATGACCCACCCGATGGGCTTGTCGGCGGTATTGGAGACCTATCGATCCAAGGACACGGTGCGCTATGAATTTCGCTTGGTTCCGGACAAGTTGCGTCTTCCAGATTTCAGCAAATGGATGCCTTTTATTGGGTCGGATGCCGACAGTTTTCTGCTGGCGGAAGACCTCTACCTACTTGGCCCCAATCTGGAACTTGAATCCGGGCAGCGCGCGTACAGTATCGATACAACCGATGAAGGCCAATTGGGCTACCGTGTGGACTACAATAGCGACGTGGATGTCATCCTCTATCGCGTCCTTGGTGGAGACGTAGGGGGCGAGGTGGTCTTTGTTCCGTATAAATCGAATTTGCTCAAGGCCTCTAGGGAGATGTTCAAGTATTATTTCCCCCAATTTATAGACGGCGACAGTGATTTTGAACTCCGAATTCGCCTCCAGGGGGAAGGGGATGAAACCCGGTACTTCTTAGGAACGCAAAGCAAAGAATCCGGCGTGAGCCACGTACAGGAATTCACGCGTCAAGAATACCTTGACTTGCTCGAAGAAGTGTCTGCCGGATAAAGTTAGAGCGCTTTCAGCGAAAAGGAAAGGGGCAACAAGGCGTTAGCGTCCGCGCAAACCCAGGTGGCCCCTTTTTCATTGGCCAAGAGGAGGCGAATGGGCGCATGTTGCCGTTGCGATTGCTCACTCAAAGCTTGGCGGCACATACCGCAGGGAGCGAGGGGGTCTTGGTGTCTTCCGCTTGGGTCCCGGTAGACAATGGCCATGGCCGTGATGGCCTGGCCGGAAGCTTGCATGTTCGCCACCGAAATCGCTACGCGTTCAGCACAAATCCCCACAGGGTAAGAGGCGTTTTCTTGGTTGGTCCCAATCCACACCTGGCCATCGGCACTTTGGCATGCGGCACTCACATGAAACTGTGAATAGGGAGCGTGCCCGGTTCCTAATCGGTCCAGGGCCGCCTCTACCAGCGCTCGATCTGCATGGGAAAGGGTGTCCAGCGTGTCATAGGTCTCGAGTTCAATGTGGATATGCTTCATGGGGCAGATTAATGAGGGGAAAACTACGGAAAAAGGCCGGACCGGCATCTTATCTTTGAGCGATGCGCGCAGAAATCATTACGATTGGAACTGAAATCCTCTTGGGTCAAACCACCGACAGTAACTCCGCGTGGCTCGGTCAGCACCTAAATGCCAGCGGGGTGCAGGTGGAACGAATCACCTCCATTTCGGATGAGCCGGAGGCCATAGTGCGGGCCCTGGATGCCGTACCGCCGTCGATTGATTGGGTGATCCTTACAGGTGGGCTGGGGCCAACAAAAGATGATTTAACCAAGCATGTTTTGTGCACGTATTTTGGGGATCACCTGGTTTTTCGATCAGATGTGTATGCCCACATTGAAACCTTGTTTGCCTCCATGGGCCGCGTGCCCAATGCGTTGAACCGACCTCAAGCGGAATTGCCTGCTCAGGCCGAGATTGTTTCCAATGCCGTCGGAACGGCGCAAGGCATGCTATGGACGCGCGGAAGTCAACGGTTTTTGGCCATGCCGGGAGTACCCTACGAAATGAAACATATCATGGAAACGGGTATCCTGCCCCGAATGAAGGCGGAACGCAACGAAATCATGGTGCATCGCTACTTCGTGGTCCAAGGCATACCCGAGTCGGACTTGGCCTTGCGATTGGAAGGTTGGGAGGCTGCACTCCGTCCACCTGTGAGTTTGGCGTACTTGCCCTCGCCCGGCCTTGTAAAGTTGCGGCTCTCCATTTTGGGCCCGGTGGCGGAGGAAAAAACCCTCCAAGCGCGCATCGATGAGGTGGCCGCAGAACTGAAGGGGCTTCTCGGGGAGGACGCCTATGCAGAAACCCTGACACCATTGGAAGAAGTCATTGGCCAGCAATTGCGGGCGCTGGGTCATCGTCTAGGGACCGCAGAAAGTTGTACGGGTGGCGCCATTGCCGCGCGGATTACTTCAGTGGCAGGTTCTTCCGCCTACTTTCAAGGGAGCGTAGTCGCCTATGCCAATGCGGTGAAGCAGGGAATTCTGGGCGTAAATCAGGCAGATCTTATGGTCCATGGGGCCGTCAGCGAACCCGTCGTGAAGCAAATGGCCGCCGGTTTGCGCAAGCAGCTCAAGGTCGATTGGGCGATTGCGACGAGCGGCATTGCCGGTCCTGATGGGGGAAGCGCAGAGAAGCCTGTGGGCACAGTCTGGATCGCCGTCGCCGGCCCGTCCTACCTGTGGGCAGAGCGCTTCCAGATGGGCCGTGATCGTGGAAGGGTCGTCCAAAAAACCGTGTTGGCTAGCTTGAATGCCTTGCGAAAGGGGCTTCTTGCGGCAGCGGCTCCGAAATAAGACATGAAAAATCGCGCTAAAGCCCCGTGGTTTATGGGAAACTTTGTATATCTTTGCGCACCCGTTGTGAAACGGTCTTACTAAGTACTAAGTAGCTATGTCACGAGTTTGTGAAATCACAGGAAAGAAAGCGATGGTCGGGAACCACGTATCTTTCTCAAACAAGAAGAACAAGCGCAAGTTCAATGTGAACCTGTTGCGCAAGCGTTTTTACGTGCCCAGCGAGGACCAGTGGGTAACCCTGCGTATCTCGGCTGCCGCCTTGAAGACGATCAACAAGAAAGGAATTGAAGCGGTGCTTTCCGAAGCACGTGCTAACGGCCAAGTTGCCATTTAATCTTACGTAATCATGGCAAAAAAAGGCAACCGCATCCAGGTGATTTTGGAGTGCACTGAGCACAAAGAGAGCGGCCAACCCGGCACCTCACGCTACATCACCACCAAGAATAAAAAGAACACCCCAGACCGCATGGAGATTAAGAAATTTAATCCCATCCTCAAGCGTATGACGGTGCATAAAGAAATTAAGTAATCATGGCAAAGAAAGTAGTAGCAACCTTGAAAAAAGCCGGTGGTGTCAGCTACACCAAGGCATTGAAATTGGTAAAGTCTTCTAAAGGAGCCTACGCCTACGAAGAGAAGATCATCCTCAAGGATGATGTGAACAACTTCTTCAACAGCTAAGATTGCGACGATTCATCGTTCAATACAGAGCCGCTCCTACCGAGCGGCTTTTTTTTACCTTGTAGTATGGCCTTGTTTGGATTAGGAAAAACGCGCGAGAGCTTACTGGGAAAACTGAGCCGCGCTGTCGTGGGGCGTAGCACAATCGATGAGGATGCCCTCGATGCCCTCGAAGAAGCCTTAATCGGCGCCGATGTGGGCGTGGACACCGCGGTGGCCCTCGTGGAGGCGGTGCAAGAGCGAGTGGCCCGGGATAAATACCTCGGCGAGGAAGAGCTCAAATCGATGATTCGGGAAACCTTGCTGGAATCCATGGCCGGGCAAGTTTCTGGCCCCGCGCCTATAGTGACCCCTGGCCCTCATGTAGTGTTGATTGTGGGCGTCAATGGGGTCGGGAAGACGACCAGTATTGGCAAGTTGGCCTCCTACCATCAGCGTGCTGGACGAAAAGTGATTCTGGGTGCAGCGGATACGTTTCGTGCGGCCGCGGTGGACCAACTCAAAATTTGGGCCGCTCGGGTTGGGGTACCCATCGTAGAAAAGGGCATGAACACCGACCCTGCGGCGGTGGCTTATGCGGCGGTGGAGGAAGGAGTCGCGCGCCAGGCTGATTTGGTTCTGGTCGATACGGCGGGCCGCTTGCACAACAAGGTGAACCTTATGAATGAGCTCTCTAAAATCAAGCGCGTGATGGAAAAGATCCAACCGGGTGCCCCCCATGAGGTGCTTTTGGTTTTGGACGCTTCGACCGGCCAAAATGCGGTCCAGCAGGCGATAGAATTTTCCAAAGTCACGGAAGTGACCGGCCTAATTCTCACAAAAATGGATGGAACAGCAAAAGGCGGGGTTGCCCTGGCTATTGCATCCAAATTACATATTCCCGTTCGCTATGTCGGCGTTGGAGAAGGGGCAGATGACCTGGTTCCCTTTGATGCTATAGCGTACATCAATGCCCTATTTGCATGAAGACGAAAGAAGAAATTACAGCCAATTGGCTCCCCCGCTACACGGGTTTGGCGCTCCATGAGTTTTCGGAGTACATTCTCTTGACCAACTTTAATGACTACCTCCACCGCTTTGCGGAGATGACAGGAGGAAGTGTGGTGGGCACCGGGAAATCCATGCCCTGTGCTCAAGGCCAAGGGATTACCATGATCAACTTCGGCATGGGCAGTCCCAATGCCGCGACAATCAGTGATTTATTAAGTGCTATTCGGCCCAAGGCAGTATTGTTTTTGGGGAAATGCGGAGGACTTAAAAAGCGGACCGAAATCGGGGATTACATTGTTCCCATTGGGGCGATCCGCGGGGAAGGGGCTTCCAATGCCTATTTCCCTCCAGAAGTGCCTTCATTGCCCGCCTTTTCGTTGCAGCGAGCCGTGTCCCACGTCATTCGGAATCGAGCCTGTGATTATTGGACAGGCACCGTTTACACCACGAATCGACGGGTTTGGGAGCACGACGAAACCTTTAAGGCCTACCTCGAGGAGGTTCGCGCCATGGCCATTGACATGGAGACGGCGACCTTGTTTTCGGCCGGATTCAAAAACCGCATTCCTCTTGGGGCCTTGTTGTTGGTTTCGGATCAACCCATGGTGCCCGAAGGGGTCAAGACCGAAGCCAGCGATTCCCTTGTGAGCAAGGATTTTGTCAACACCCATATTTCCATTGGAATTGAAGCATTGGAAGAAATTAAAAATGAGGGACTTTCGGTCCGTCACATGAAGTTTTAGTATAGTTATGAGAACCCGTTCTGCGAAGAAGAATCGCATCAATGTGATCACCCTCGGGTGCTCCAAAAACGTCTACGATAGCGAGGTCCTGATGGGGCAACTTCAAGCCTCCGGCAAGGACGTAGTCCACGAGCAGGAAGGCCGCATCGTGGTGATCAATACCTGTGGCTTTATTGACAATGCGAAGGAGGAATCTGTGAACACGATTCTCGATGCGGTGGCAGCCAAAAAAGCCGGGCATCTCGATCAAGTCTTTGTGACGGGTTGCCTCAGCGAACGCTACAAGCCAGACCTGGAGAAGGAAATTCCCGATGTTGACCAGTACTTTGGGACACGTGATTTGCCCTTATTGCTCAAGGCTCTTGGGGCAGACTACAAAAAAGAGCTCGTGGGAGAGCGCTTGACGACCACCCCCCAGCACTATGCCTACCTCAAGATTTCCGAGGGCTGTGACCGCCCGTGCTCGTTTTGCGCCATCCCGCTGATGCGTGGGGGCCATAAGAGCACCCCCATCGAGGATCTCGTATTGGAAGCGAAAAAGTTGGCCGCCAAAGGCGTGGTAGAACTCATCCTCATTGCCCAAGATCTTACCTACTATGGGTTGGATCTCTATAAAAAACGACGCCTGGCAGACCTCGTGACGGCCTTGAGTGGCGTAGAAGGCATTGCATGGATTCGATTGCATTACCTCTTCCCCACAGGATTTCCAGAGGATGTCTTGGACGTGATTCGCGAAAACCCCAAGGTGTGTGCCTACGTGGACATTCCCCTTCAGCACATTGCAGACCCTGTTCTGAAAAGTATGCGCCGTGGGACAACCATGGAAAAAACGAATCGGCTCTTGGATGCCATGCGAACCAAGGTTCCTGGAATGGCCATCCGCACGACGCTGATTGTCGGTTACCCGGGGGAGACAGAGGACGATTTTCAAACGCTCCTCGACTGGGTGATCGCCCAGCGCTTCGAGCGCTTGGGCGTTTTTACCTACAGCCATGAAGAGAATACCCATGCTTTTGGCTTGGAAGACGATGTGCCGGCGGAGGTCAAGCAGGCTCGCCTGGATGCCATCATGGAGGCCCAAATGACCATATCCGAAGAGCTCAATGCTCAAAAAGTAGGTCAACGCCTCGTTTGCATCATTGACCGGGTTGAATCGGACGGTACCTATGTAGGCCGAACGGAGCATGACAGCCCCGATGTGGACAACGAAGTGCATATCCACGCCCCGGAGGTGCACCTGAAAAAAGGCACCTTCGTCGAAGTAGAAATCACCTCGGCTTCAGAGTACGATTTGGAGGCGATTTTGGTCTAAAACCCGTTAATAACTTTCGCGGTTTTTGCACGTGAATCCGTGCGTCATGCGGTATTTTTAAAGAACGCATGTACTTGGTATTCGACACGGAAACGACGGGTCTTCCACAGCGATGGAATGCCCCCATTGAGGACGTAGACAACTGGCCTCGAGTGGTTCAGCTCGCATGGCAGTTGCATGCGGCCGATGGCTCCTTGATGGAAGCCAAGGATTTTTTGGTGCGCCCGGAGGGCTTCAATATTCCATTTGGGGCGCAAAAGGTCCACGGCATTTCGACGCAGTTAGCCCAATCCCAGGGGCATCCCATGTCCGAGGTGCTGGACGCCTTTGAGGCGGCCCTCGCCCAAACCCGTTACATGATTGGCCACAACTTGCGTTTTGACTTGCCGGTCATGGGGGCTGAATTTGTGCGGCTCACGCGCAACCACGGCAAACTTCAATTGCCCGTATTGGATACCTGCACCCAGGCAACGGCCCAAGTCACGCAAATCGTGGGAGGAAAGGGGAGTGGGTTTAAAATCCCCAAGCTGACCGAACTGCATGCCCACCTCTTTTCGGACGACTTTGCCGAAGCGCACAATGCCTCGGCGGATGTGGAGGCATCCGCCCGCTGTTTTTGGGAGCTCGTTCGACGCGGCCACTGGTCTCCCGAGCAAATCGGATGGGACGGCGCCACGCTCCGAGCCTACCAAGAGGCCCATCCCGCTCCCATCGCAGGGATCGGACTGGCCCACCGGAATTTGCAAGAAGAAAGTGCCCGGCTTGCGGCAGGGGGAGCGTCAAATACCGCCCAGCCTCCTGCGCCCCAGCCCCCTGAAGTGCCATCGTCCGCACCCGCTGTCGAGGCGACGTCCGTTGAAACAGATGCAGGGTCAAGGGTGGGTCACCCAGGCGGTGAAGAGCAGGATGGCGTAGCCGAACCCGGCGTGGCCCCTCATTTCTTTCATATCCACGCGCACAGTCAGTTTAGCATACTCCAAGCGACGGCCAAAGTACCGGCCATGGTGGAACGAGCTGTGTCGGATGGCCAGCCTGCCGTGGCTTTGACGGATTTGGGCAATATGATGGGAGCCTTTCAGTTTGTCAAAGCAGTCTCGGACTACAACAAATCGCGTCCAGAATCCAGACCGGAACTCAAAGCGATTGTGGGCTATGAGGCCTATGTCTGCCGGGACCGCACAGACAAGTCACAGAAAGACGACGGCTACCAAATTCCCTTGCTGGCTAAGAATAAAACCGGTTACCACAACCTCGCCAAGCTCAGTTCCTCCGCCTTTATCGAAGGATTTTACTATGTGCCCCGCATTGACAAGGACCTCTTAGCTGCCCACCGCGAAGGCGTGATGTGCACCACGGGAGGTCTGTATGGCGAAGTTCCTTCGCTCATCCTCAACGTGGGCGAAAAGCAAGCGGAAGAGGCCTTCCTCTGGTACAAAGAGCAATTCGGAGAGGATTTTTATGCCGAAATCAACCGCCATGGGCTGCCAGAAGAAGACGTCATCAACGAAGTCCTTCTTCGTTTTTGCCAATCCCACGGAGTTCGGGCTATTGCGGCGAACAATGCCTTCTACATTGATCAGTCCGAATCCGAAGCCCACGACGTCCTGCTCTGCGTCAAGGAAAACGAGAAAAAAGCGACCCCCATTGGACGTGGGCGAGGATTCCGGTATGGTTTCCCGAACGACCAATTTTACCTCCCGACGCGCGTGCAAATGGCCGAGCGCTTTGCGGATGCCCCCGATTTACTTGATGCTTTGGCGGAAATCAGTGCCAAGGTGGAGAATTACCCGTTGGCGCGCGAAGTCTTGTTGCCCAAATTTGCCATTCCCGAGGCCTTTCTAGATCCCAAGGACGAACAGGATGGCGGAAAGCGTGGAGAGAATGCCTACCTGCGTCACTTGGCCTTTGAAGGGGCCAAGGGCCGGTATACGGAGATTACGTCCGAAATAGAAGCACGACTCCACTTTGAACTCGAGACGATTGAGCGCACCGGCTATCCGGGTTACTTTCTGATTGTTCAAGATTTTTGCCGTGCCGCGCGGGACATGGGAGTCAGTGTGGGCCCCGGTCGGGGTTCCGCCGCGGGATCTGCCGTGGCGTATTGCATTGGCATCACCAATGTCGACCCGATCCGCTACGATTTGCTGTTTGAGCGCTTCCTTAACCCGGACCGCGTGAGCCTGCCGGATATTGATATCGACTTCGATGATCGGGGTCGCGATAAGGTCATCCAGTATGTCATCGACAAATACGGATCGAGCCAAGTTGCGCAAATTATCACGTACGGATCCATGGCGGCCAAGTCTGCCATCAAGGATGCGGCTCGGGCCCTGGACTTGACCTTCGACGAAGCCGATCGCTTGACGAAACAGGTCCCAGACAATCAGTCCTTGGCGAAAATTTTGGGGCTGGATGACAAGGCCTTGCGTGAGCAATTCCGTGGGGAGGACTATGAGAAAGCCCAAGCCTTGCGGACGATGATGGCTCAAAAAGATGCCTCCGGCGAAACCTTGACCAAAGCCAAGGTCCTCGAGGGCTCGCTCCGCAACACGGGTATCCACGCCTGCGGCGTCATCATCACCCCCACGGACATTCGGGAGTTGATTCCTGTGGCGACCGCCAAAGACAGCGAAATGTGGTGCACGCAGTTTGACAACGCCGTGGTCGAGTCAGCGGGACTGTTAAAAATGGACTTTTTGGGTCTCAAGACCCTGACCTTGATCAAGGATGCGGTCGCCCTCGTTAAAAAGCGTCACGGAGTCGAACTCGACATGGAGGCCATCCCCATGGACGACACGCGGACCTATGAGCTCTTCCAACGTGGCGAAACAGTCGGCATCTTCCAGTACGAATCGCCCGGCATGCAAAAACACCTCAAGGACTTGAAACCCACGGTCTTTGGGGATTTGATTGCCATGAACGCGCTCTACCGTCCAGGACCCCTGGAATACATTCCTTCTTTCATTCGGCGGAAGCATGGAGTAGAGCAGATCACGTATGATTTGGCCGACATGGAGGAAAATCTCCAGGAGACCTACGGGATTACTGTGTACCAAGAGCAAGTCATGTTGCTCTCCCAGAAACTCGCAGGCTTTACCAAGGGCGAGGCGGACGTGCTCCGGAAGGCCATGGGTAAAAAGTTGCGCGACGTCCTGGATAAAATGAAGCCCAAGTTTGTCGCGGGGGGCGCAGAGCGTGGTCACGATGCGGCCATCCTTGAGAAAATTTGGAAAGATTGGGAAGCCTTTGCATCCTATGCCTTCAATAAATCGCATTCCACGTGCTACGCCTGGATTGCCTACCAGACGGCCTACCTCAAGGCGCATTACCCGGCAGAATACATGGCCGCTGTGCTATCCAATAACATGAACGACATCAAGCAGGTGAGCTTCTTTATGGAGGAGTGCAAGCGGATGAAGTTGGATGTGTTGGGCCCGGACGTCAATGAGTCCGATGCAACATTCACGGTCAATGAGCAGGGGGCTGTTCGCTTTGGCCTCTTAGGCATGCGCGGCGTGGGAGGCAGCGCCGTCGAATTTCTACTTCAAGACCGCCAAGAAAAAGGACCCTATGAATCGGTCTTTGACATGGCCCGCCGCGTCGATCTCCGTGTGGTCAACAAAGGCACGTGGGAAGCCTTGGCGCTCGGTGGGGGCTTTGACAGTTTTCCAGGTATGCATCGAGCATTGCTCTTTGCAGACGAGCAGGGCGATGGGAAGAATTTCTTGGAAAAAGTGCGCCGATACGGCCAGGGCTTCCAGGATCAAGAGAATTCGGCCCAAGTTTCCCTCTTTGGAGAGGAGAGTGGGGTGGACATTCCGGAACCCGAGCTGCCGGAAGTGCCCGAATGGAACACGATGGAGTTGCTCAAACGCGAAAAGGATGTCAACGGCATCTACCTCAGTGCCCATCCGCTGGATACCTACCGCTACGAAATCAAAACCTTCGCGAAGAACCGGGTGAGCGAACTTGAAGACCTCGATGCGTTTGTGCAAGGGGCTGGTAGCCGGGACTTTGCGGTGGCGGGATTGATCTCCAACGTCAACCTTCGAACCACGCGCACGGGCAAGGAAATGGGGTCATTCACGTTGGAAGACCACGAAGGAAGCCGCGAGTTCGTACTCTTTGGTCAGTCTTTTTTGGATTTTCGATCCTACTTTGTCAATGATTTGATGGTGCTTGTTCGCGGCCGGGTCCAAAAACAATCATGGGCCCGTGACGATGCCAATGCCCGGATGTTTGCGGACATATCCAAGATCTTTTTACTGCATGAGCTTTTTGAACGGGAAGCGCGTTCACTGAGCCTTTTTGCAGCCGTCGAGGATGTACAGCCCGAACGATGGGCTGAACTGGCCGGCATCCTGAAAAAATATCCCGGGAAAAATCGAGTCATCTTCCACGTCATGGATCCCGTCACCCGTACACAGATCAAAATGCCCAGCCGGGATTGGTCCACGGGAGTCGACCGACATTTGCTGGAGGAATTAGATAGTTTGTCGCATTTCCATGCGGCAGTGAAAACGGAAACAGCATGAAGACAGGACCTTGGCGCATTTTTCTGACTCTCTTGGTTTTGCTGGGAGGGATGCAGGCTTGGGCTCAAAACCAAACACTAGACGGCAAGAAACACGGTCCGTGGAAAGTGCGCTATGAAGGGAGTACGGTGCTCCGGTATGAGGGGACCTTTGATCGTGGAATCCCCGTGGGCACCTTTACCCACTACCACCCGAATGGAACCAAGCGCGCCGTGATGGTTTTTCGAGGCCAAACCCAGGTTTGCTATGTGCAGGAATATGCCGAAAACAATGTCCGCATCGCAGAGGGCAAATACAGCGCTCCTGGCGTCAAGGATAGCACCTGGCGGGTGTATGATTTGAATGGAAAACTTCTGAATATAGAAACCTACGCAGGCGGCGCTCTAGATGGCGTGTACCAAACATTTTATCCCAATGGGAAGGTGGTTGAAACGGGCACAATGCGCGCAGATGCCAAAACCGGTACGTGGATACGGTTTACCGAAACAGGGGACAAGTTGCGTAGTGCCGAATACCAAGATGATCTTCCTCATGGGCTGTGGGTGGAGTACGATGAAACCGGACGCATCGCGCTTCGTGGTGAGTATCAACTGGGCTTGCGAGAGGGCAAATGGCTCGAGTTTTCTGAGGGCAAAGCTTCGAAGGGCACCTGGTACCACGAGGGCCGTATCACCAAAGAGGTCGAATACTGATGGCACGGGTGGTTGTGGGTCTCTCGGGTGGGGTGGATTCATCCGTGGCAGCGCACCTACTTCAGCAGTCTGGGCATGAAGTCATTGGCTTGTTCATGCGCAATTGGACGGACGAAAGTCCCACGCTGGAAGCGGAATGTCCTTGGATTGAAGACTCGAACGACGCCTTGCTCGTCGCGGAAAAATTAGGCATCCCTTTTCAAGTCTTGGATCTCAGTTCGGCCTATAAAACCCGCATTGTCGACTACATGTTTGCCGAGTACCAAGCAGGCCGAACGCCCAATCCAGATGTGCTATGCAACCGAGAAATTAAATTCGATCTCTTCTTGGAGGCTGCCCTCTCGCTGGGTGCAGACTATGTGGCGACGGGGCATTATGCTCAAAAAACCACTTCCGAGGACGGCATGCATCACCTCTTAGCGGGTGCCGATGGAAACAAGGATCAAAGCTATTTTCTCTGTCAGCTCAATCAAACACAACTCTCCAAAGCCCTGTTCCCCATTGGCCACCTTCCGAAACCAGAGGTTCGTCGTATCGCGAAAGAAGCGGGCTTAGTCACCGCGGAGAAAAAGGATTCGCAGGGCTTATGTTTTATTGGGAAAGTGCGTCTACCTGACTTTTTGCAGCAGCAACTTTCCATCCAAACCGGCCAAATCATTGAGGTTTCGCGAGATTCAGACGTTTTTAAAGCACCAAGTTGTGGCCAGCCTTGGCCCCTGAAGGCCGATCATGGCACCGTGGTAGGAAGCCACCCTGGTGCGCATTTCTTCACAGTGGGCCAGCGCAAAGGCTTATTGGTAGGAGGGAAGCCTTTGCCTCTCTTTGTCTTGGCGACGGACGTAGCTGAAAACATCGTCTACGTGGGGCAAGGGGAGGACCATCCTGGGCTCTACCGCCCTTGTGTATGGATGATGCCAGGGGAAGTCCATTGGGTAAGACCTGATTTGGCACTCCAGCCTGGGGAAAGCCTTGAGGTGTCGGCCCGAATTCGCTACCGGCAGGCTCTCGTGCCCGCCCGATTGACCGCAGAGGAGAGCGGCCTAGCTTTGGTGCCCACCGCACCGTTTAAATCTGTCGCTCCGGGCCAATTCGCGGCTTGGTATTTGGGCGATGAACTCATTGGTTCTGGAATTATCCATGCATAACATGAAAAAAACCTTCTTATTTCTTGCAGGCCTTAGCGCTTTGATGGCTTGGGGTCAAACGGCTCCAACTACCCGGCACTGGGTATTTCTCCATGAGGCGGCATTTGAAGGACCCACCTGGTCCCCTCAGCGCGGGCAAGCCTCCTTGACGCCTGCGGCCGTGGAGCGTCGTTTGCGACAAAACATTCCCATCCGCGCAACGGATTATCCTTTGTCCACGGCGGCCTTGACCGAGGTGCGTGCAACGGGAGCGGAGATTTATCGAACCTCGCGTTGGTTGCGGGCAGTATCCGTGGTCGCCACGCCCACCCAGTTGGAGGCGTTGCGAAGCCTTCCAGGGGTCCTTCACATCCAACCCGTGGCAAAACTCACCCAAACCGTGGCAGAAATTCACCCCAATTCAGCCCCGCCGAGTCATCCAGAAGAAGGGGTTCAATCCTACAACTATGGCCAAAGTCTGGATCAAGTCAACCAGATCAATCTCATTCCCTTGCACAACGCAGGGTATGCGGGCGCGGGGATCAACATTGCCCTTATGGATGGTGGGTTTACGGGGACCGATGTGCATTCCGCTTTTCAGGGAGCCTGGAGCCAAGGGCGCATCGTTTTGACGCATGACTTTATCGACAATGACACCAATGTTTTTCAGGTAGGCAGCCACGGCATGTCGGTACTGAGCACGATATGTGCAGACCTGGATGGAACCTTTGTGGGCACGGCTCCCGAGGCCAACTACTTCTTGTTTCGGACAGAAGACGAACTCTCCGAAACCCTCGTGGAGGAAGACAATTGGGTGGTGGCCTCCGAATGGGCGGATTCTTTAGGGGTGGATGTCATCAACACCTCTTTGGGCTATACCACCTTTGACAATGGCATCGGGGATCATAGTTATGCGGACCTCGATGGCAAAACGACCGTTATTTCTCGTGCGGCTACGGCCGCAGCCCGCACCGGCATGATCGTGGTCGTGGCGGCAGGAAATGAAGGAGCCTCAAGCTGGAAGTACATTTCATGCCCCGCGGATGCCGATTCCATTCTCTCCATTGGTGCCGTGGACGGCATGGACTTGCGGGGCAGCTTCTCGAGCCAGGGTCCCACAGCGGATGGACGGATCAAACCCGATTTGGGTGCGCGTGGGGTGTCCGCAACGATTATGAAGAGCAGTGGCCAAGTGGGAACGGGAAGCGGAACGAGTTTCGCCTCGCCCATCACCTGTGGCGCCATGGCCTGCTTGCTCCAAGCGGTGAAAGCGAACCAAAGCACCTACGACATTCAAGGCATCTTGGACGCCGTACGGCAAAACGCTAGCCAAGCGAGCAAGCCCGACACGCTCCTGGGCTGGGGCATTCCTAATTTTTCGGCGGCCCTCACTGCCATGGGATTGGAAGAGGGACATCCCGTTCCTACATGGGCCTTACAGCCCTTTGGTTCGGCTTATGTCTTGCGCCGGTTGCGGCCCACTACATCGGTCACCGTGCATCGCTACGATGGCACGGGACGCCTGCTGGAAACGTTCGATTTGGAGCCGGGTCTGGGTGCCATCGAACTTCGGTCCTACCCAGGCATAACGCTTCTTCACCTCGTGGGCGAGGATGAGGAAGTCCTCAAAGTTCCCGCGTTTTGAGTTTAAAAACGCCCATCACCCATTTGCTGGGTATTGAACACCCCATCATTCAAGGGGGCATGATTTGGTGTTCAGGCTGGCGCCTGGCTGCCGCCGTCTCCAACGCAGGTGGCTTGGGAACGCTTGGAGCCGGGAGCATGTATCCGGAGGTGCTTCGCGAACATCTCGCCAAATTGAAAGCAGCCACGGATAAACCCTTTGCGGTGAATTTACCCCTCCTGTATCCCGACATGGAGGCCCATGTACAAACCTGCTTAGATTTCAAGGTCCCCATTGTCATTACCAGTGCGGGATCTCCCAGGACCTACACCCAGCGGTTCAAAGAAGCGGGGGTGACGGTCATGCATGTTGTTTCTTCGGCGGCCTTCGCCAGGAAATCGCAAGAAGCAGGCGTCGATGCGGTGATTGCTGAAGGGTTTGAAGCGGGCGGCCACAATGGCCGAGAAGAAACCACCACCCTGGTGCTTATTCCCGCGGTATGCGATGCGGTCACGATTCCTGTGGTCGCGGCAGGTGGCATAGCAGATGGTCGGGGGATGGCTGCAGCCTTGGCTTTGGGGGCTGATGCCGTGCAATTAGGGAGCCGTTTTGCGGCTACGGTTGAATCGTCGGCGCACCCTGCGTTTAAAGCGGAGATATTGGCCGCACAAGAGGGATCCACGCAATTGACTTTAAAGGAATTGGCACCCGTTCGCTTGCTTAAAAATGCC
The DNA here is from genome assembly GCA_002381225.1 of Flavobacteriales bacterium UBA3431. GTDB lineage: Bacteria > Bacteroidota > Bacteroidia > Flavobacteriales > Schleiferiaceae > TMED14. The sequence goes on from DFSS01000015.1 coordinate 33,872, forward strand.
TTCTATCAGGAAATTCAAGCGGCCTATGCACAGGGTGCGGATGCCGCGCAGTTGGCCGCGCTTCTTGGACGAGGCCGAGCCAAGCGAGGGATGTTTGAGGGTGACCTTCTGGAGGGCGAACTAGAAATCGGCCAGGTGGCCCAACAGATTTTGGATTTGCCCACCGCTGGGGAGATCATAGAACGCATCCACACCCAATGCCTGCAGACCCTTCAGGGCCTTCATCAACGGGTGGCCAAGCCCTAAGGCTAGAATTCGAACAGATTATTGAACGCGGGCGTCATACGTGCCTCCCATGCTTGGCGTATCGCCCATGAGACGGGCCATCATGACTTTTTTGACCATATTGAACACGGCCATATGCACGTCTTCCGCGACTTCCATATCCATGGCATCCGAGTGGATGGAAATGTCGGCGGCTTCGCGCAGTTGACCCCCTTTAAAGCCGGTCATGCCGATGACGGTGGCCCCCTTGGACTTGGCGTAGTCCACCGCCTTGAGGACGTTTTTGGAATTACCCGATCCACTGATGCCAATCACGACATCGCCGGGTTGTATAAAGTTCTTTAAGGGCTCGACAAAGATGTCCTCCCATCCAATGTCGTTGGCAATGGCCATCATGGAGGGCAGGTTGTCGTTGAGGCAAACCATTTTAAAGCGCTGGTCCAAGCCGTACGAAGCGCCTTTTAAAAAATCGCCCGCAGCGTGACTTGCGGAAGCGCCCGAACCGCCGTTGCCCATCGTGAAGATGGTTGCGCCGCGCGCATGCGCGTCGGCAAAGCACTCAACCATCGCGTCCACGGCAGCCATATCGAGACGGTTGAGCGTATCGGTCAGCAGTTGGCGGTATTCTGATGCAGTCATGAGATAAAGGTAGGGTCTTTTATCAACCGTTAAAGATGACTTTCGAGCCTTCCGTGTCCAGTTGGAAGGGGAAGGGGCGGCAGTCGTTCATGGCGGCGTCCAAGGCGGCATGGGCCGAGGGCGGAGCAAGGAAAAGCATAAATCCACCACCACCGGCACCCAAAAGCTTTCCGCCCCAAGCACCTGCGGCCAAGCCGGCCTCGTAGGCCTCTTGGATGCGCGGATTGCTAATGCCGGAGGCTAGCGATTGCTTAAGCTTCCAATTTTCGTGCAAATGTGCGCCGAGGTCACTCCAGTTACCGGCAATCAGGGAGGCGGCAAAGGGGTCCACGAAGCTGACCATCGTTTTGAGGGCGGCCACCTTGTCGGCTTCACTGCTTTTTTGGCTCTGTTCCGCAAGAATGGCACTGGCGCTGCGCTGGTTACCCAAATAATAGAGCTTCAGGTGTTGACAAAAGTCCCCTTGAAGCGGGTGGGAAAGTGCGAGCGCTTGAACTTCCACCTCATCGTTGGGCAGAAAGCGAATGATGTTGAGCCCCCCGTAGGCCGCCGCATACTGGTCTTGCTTACCGATGGGTTCGCCCAAATCCTCTAACTCCACTTGGCAGGCGGTGTGGCCTAACCAGGCCTTGTCGACTTCCGCCAAACGGTTTTGGCGCGCCATGAGGTTGTGCAAGGTGCCCACCGTAAAGCTTGAGGAGGAGCCCATGCCTGTTCCTGCCGGCACATCGGCAATGGAACTGACCTCTAATCCTTCGTGTACGCCCAATTTCTGCATGATGGTGCGCAGAATGGGGTGCTGAAGATCGGCCACTGCGCCGACGGTTTCCGTTTTGGAGTACTTCGTTCGAATCTCACCCGGCTCAAAGTAGTCATGCGACGAAATGTACATATACTTGTCAATCGTCGTGGATAGGACCGCTCCACCATGTTGGCGGTAAAAGGCCGGCAAATCACTCCCTCCGCCAACAAAGGAAATTCGAAAAGGGGTCCGAGTAATGATCACGTCGTCGGGGTTTCTTCCGTGAAGATACGGGCCACTGCGTCTTCCAAGGTATCGGCCCAAAAATCCGGCTCAGGCCCGGGAACGGCGCCATGGCCGGTGCGTACACGAATCGTGCGCACTCCAGCTGCCCGACCTGCTTCGATGTCCCGTGGGCTATCGCCCACCATCCAGCTTTGGCTCAAATCAATATTGAACCGGTCCGCGGCGGCCAGCAGCATGCCCGGGCTGGGTTTCCGGCAATTGCAGGGAATTTTATACTCCGGACGCTCTTCCGGAAACCCTCCATGGGGGTGGTGTGGACAATAGTACAAGGCGTCCACAAAGGCTCCTTGGGCCCCCAGTTGACGGTCCATGCGTGCGTGGATGGCATCTATGCCGTCGAGGTCGGTCAAGCCACGTGCCACAGCACTCTGATTGGTGACGACGACGCTGATAAAATCGCTTTGGTTGATTTGCCGAATGGCTTTTCCCGCGAAGGCATAAACCTGCATTTCATCCGGATGCTTGATCAAGTCCGTATCGAGGTTGATGACCCCGTCTCGATCCAAGAAAATGGCCCGTTGCGGTTGGGTGAGGTTGCGCGCAGAAACCTTTCCAGTGGTCACGGCGCGTTCGACTTCCGCATGCCGCTCGGGCTTGCCCATGTCTTTAATGTATTCTGGACTCGCATACGCAAAAAGTCGATGCTCACTGGCCCAGCGGGGAAAAAGATCCCGCCCGAAATCACTGGATATCCCCACTGGAATCTGACCAATGAGCCGATTTTCCATGAGGTAAAATGCCGCATTGACGCAGTTGGGGTAGTCGATTCCTTCGGCATGCGGCTTTCCATGAACCGCTACCACGCGACCCTCTCGGTTCATTTGGACCAAATCCGAATCGTATGGGTGGTCATTCGGATGCACAAAGAGGGTAGCCTGGGCGCGTTTGCTCACATGGTAGGCCTCCATTTGGGCCAAATCAATGTCACTCAGGGTATCCCCGTACATCACCCAAAACGTTTCAGGAAGCATGCCGCGAAGCTCCGCCAGTGCGCCGGCCGTCCCCAGGGGTGTCGTTTCTTCGAAGTAGTGGATGTCCACGCCCCAGGTCGAACCATCGCCAAAATGTGCTCGAATTTGGTCCCCGAGATGGCCGATGGTAAAGAAAAAGCGCTCAATTCCTTGAGCGCTGTAGGTTTCGACCAAATGTTGCAAGACGGGTTTTCCCGCCAAGGGAACCATGGGTTTCGCGGTATCCGGAAAGGCATTTTGCAAACGTGTGCCTTTGCCTCCGGCGAGAACCACGGCCGTAGTGACCATACCTTAGAGTTGTGCCTCGAGCTTGCCCGCGAGCACGTTTTTCGGTGCAACACCCACTTGTTTATCGACTACCTCGCCATTTTTGAAAATCAAGAGGGTAGGGATATTGCGGATGCCAAATTGCATGGCGATTTCGCCTTCTTTATCCACGTCCACTTTGCCAACGACGGCACGGCCTTCAAAGTCTTGAGCGAGCTCGTCCACAATCGGTCCAACCATGCGGCAGGGACCACACCATGCGGCCCAAAAGTCCACGAGTACGGGGGTATCAGATTTCAAGACTAGGTCTTGGAAGTTGCTTTCTGTAATTTCAAGTGCCATCGCTATGGATTCAATAAGTGAAAGGCAAATATACCCGCCTCGGCTATATTAGCCATGGAACTTAGATCACAAATCAGCGCATTTCTATGAAAAAATACCCCATTGTGTTGCTCACTCTGACGGCCATGGTTTGGAGTGCGTGCGAAACCGCGCCATGTCCGCCCGGAAACCCCCGTGCAGAGTGCATTTGTCCAGCCGTCTACGATCCTGTGTGTGGATGCGATGGGAAAACCTATGGCAATGACTGCGAAGCGGGTTGTGCCGGTGTGGAGTCCTGGACGGTGGGGGAATGCGGAGGCTGACTAGTTCTTGGACCCTCGGAACCACTGGAACAGAGTCAAGGCTCCTCCCAGCATAGAAAGCGTAAAGCCCGACCAGTAGACGTTTCGGGCGCCCATAAGGTGGTTCATGAAGAAAATATCGGATGTGAGGATCAAAAGGTAGCCTACCACGAGGAGGCTGGGTCCAAGTTTAGATTTCATGATGAGAATGTACGCCCAAGAATGGTTTGAAAACAAAAAAGCCCGCTCGGAAGCAGGCTTTTTGCGGTGCGGACGGGACTCGAACCCGCGACCCTCGGCGTGACAGGCCGATATTCTAACCAACTGAACTACCGCACCAGTGTTGGTTCTTCCAAGGAAGGGTGCAAATATATACCGCTTAGGCCATTCGCAAAACCTGTGAAGGGTGGAATTTTGATAAAATTTTCGCTGGGAGGACGGAGGTCGCTAAAACTGCTGTGATTATGAAGAGATTAGCCAAGAGAAACCCGCTCCAGTCCCAGGAAACCGGGACATGGTCGACGTAATAGGTTTGGGGATCCAGAGGTAGAATTTGGCTGCTCCACTGCACCCAGAGCAGTCCCAAGGCCAAAAGATTCCCGCCCAGCATGCCTTTCAAAACGGATTGGCTAAAAAGGGCAAGCATGGCTTGGGTCAAGCGACCCGTAGAAAGTCCCATCGCCCGGAGAATGGCTACGGCTTTGCGCCGCTCAATGACTCGGATAAAAACGACCACGGAGGCGTTGAAGGCGGCGACCAAGGTGAGAATAATCCCCAATATCCAGGTGTTCGTGTCGAACAAATCTAACCATTGGTACAATTGCGGGAAATCCTGACGTGGCGAATACACATCGCATTCCAAAGGGAGGAGTGCGCGCAAGGCATCCATGTCGCTCGCTTCCGTGGCGCCGTAGAACAGCCAGGCTTGGTGCTGTTCCGACGTCCAGCGGTTCAGTTTTTGAACTTGCCGTTCATCCACAAAAATGATGCGTTCGTCCCACTCGAAGAGCCCTGTTTCATAGAGGCCTGCCACGCGGTAGTAGCGCAAAGTGGGCAAGGAAGCTGGATCTCGGGAAAAGTACATTTCGAAGGTGCTGTCCACATCGAGCCGCAATTGACGCGCCATTTCGCGCGAGAGGCACACTTCGTTGGATGGCCATGCGGGAAGGCGTCCCGCCACCAAAGATTTTGAAACCCGTTCTGGGAGCGAAGAAAGGCCCATAAGTTGGGCGCCAAGCATCTGGGAATGGGTCGTGGCCATGCCGGCCTTAAAGCAGGCACTGTGCCATGCGCCTGATTGACCATGCGGGGTAGATTGCATCCGGATGACATCTGCATCGCTCATGGGCAAGGCGTCGGCATCGGCACTCAGGGCTTGTTGATACCCGCGTACTTGGAGGTCCCCATGAAAGGTGGCCACCTTGTGATCGATGGCTTCTTGCAAGCCGCGACCAGTGGATATCCCCAAAAGGACCGTGCAAATTCCGGCGCCAATGACGGTGGACGCCAATACGTTCGAAACGGAAGCCCGAGTGCTTCGACGGCCCCATTGCCAGCCTAGCCATATCGAGAAAAATCGCCATCTTGAACCCATGCAGCGTAAAGATACTTGGCTCGTCGGAGCCGTAGGCATCGTCTTTTATTTTTTCTTGCCCATCTCGGCCCAAAGTCAAGGCTATACGCCGTATTTGAAAGGGGCGGAACATACGGGTGCGCTGCAGATGGAAGTTCTCCAAGAATCCCCGGATACATTGCGCTATGCCTTGGTGGCCCACGCCGCAAGCTTGAACTACGATCCCAAGAAAAAGCGCTTGGTCAATACTGTTGAGCGCGCACGGAAGCTCCATCTCAACGTGGTGAAGATCTTCTCACCCGAGCACGGTTTCACGGGCAGCTTTTCGGCCGGGGAGCACGTAGAGGACGAAGAGGTTGATGGGGTGAAGATTCCCATGGTCTCGCTCTATGGGTCGCATAAAAAGCCCACGGCGGAGGACTTGGCCGATGTGGACGTTGTGCTTTTTGACCTGCAAGATGTGGGGGTACGCTTTTACACGTACATCAGTACGCTGACCTATGTGATGGAAGCCTGTGCCGAATTCAAGAAGCCTCTGATTGTGCTCGACCGGCCCAATCCCTTTGCTAACGTCGTGGATGGTCCTGTGCTCGATACCGCCTACACCAGCTTCGTGGGCCTACATCCTGTGCCCGTCCTGTATGGGATGACGATGGGGGAGTATGCCCAAATGGTTCACGGCGAAGGCTGGATCCGAGGAGCCGATTCCCTTCAGCTCCGGGTCATTCCCTGCGTAGACTACCACCGGGAGCCCGTTTCATTCCCTGATGAAGCTCCCCCTTCGCCCAACTTGCCCAATGCGCATGCCATTGCCCTCTATCCCTCGCTCTGTTTTTTTGAAGCCGCGCCGGTGAGCGTAGGCCGGGGAACGGAAGCACCCTTTGAGTGGCTCGGTGCACCTTGGATCGATGCAACAGGATTCGCCTTTGTGCCGATGCCCAATGCGGGCGCTAGTTCTCCCAAATTTCAATCGGATACCTGCCATGGATGGGATTTGCGCACCATGCCCATTCATCCAGAGCAGGGACTGCAGCTGAATTACCTCCACGATATCTACCACGCCTATGCCGCGCAGGGACGGGATACGGCAAGGCCCTTCTTTACCTCCTTCATGGATAAGCTGGCGGGAGGAACGTCGCTGGAAGATGCCTTAGAGGCGGGCCAAAGCGTCCAAGAAATCCAAGCTTCATGGCAGCCGGACCTCGAGGCCTTCAAACAGATTCGGAGCCGCTACCTTCTCTACAGTATGAAGCCTATTCCCTTGCCAGCCCTCATGCCTCCTTCCGCGGCACCTGCCAAGAAAACCAAAAAGCCTACGAAAAAAGGCGCCCAGTAGGCGCCTTTTATCTTGGTAAAGAAGCTCCTTAGAACTCAAAAATGAAGCCGACGCTGGGGAGGACGGTGCCGCCGTTCACGTTGGGCAATGTGGTTGTTTGGTACTGCCAAGGCTTGTCCGGATTGATGACGGGATTGCCGTCTCCGTCCCGCACCACATCGATAAAATCAGGTCCAGCCACTTTATAGGCCAGGGCGTTCTGCAGGTCAAAGTATAGGTCAATATTGACTTTCTTCAGGAACCACTTTTTATCAATTCGGATATTCAGACGGTCAAACTCGCCCAAGCGTTCGGTGTTGAGCAGACTGTAATTGGGAATGCCGCGGCCCAACACGTCCCAATTGTAGATGGTGGCCGTCTTCTCTAAATCAAAGGGCGTGTAAGGAGCGCCGCCCAGGTGTTGGTATTGAACACCAATTTCGTAGTTCTTGCCAAAGCGCTTGCCAAAGGTGAACGTGGCAATCAATCCGTTGTCCCAGGAGGAAGGCACGTAGTCGCCTTGGATGTCTTGGAATTCGGAGCGCACCAAGGTGATCGCCGCGATGCCAAATAGGCCCTTGTAGAGCTTCTGTTGGTAGGTTAACTCGAGTCCATAGGCGCGCCCATCGGAAGATGCCGTCGCCAACTGGTTGCCAATGACCCCAAAATCCCCACCCACGGTTGCCAAGGAGATGGAATCGCGAAGCAAGAAGGGGTAGTTGCTGTAACGCTTGTAGAAACCTTCTACGGAGGTTTTCGCATTCCACGGCCAGTATTGCGTGGTTCCGGCAACGAAGTGCTCGGCTTGAATGAAGGTCAAGTCTGAATTGTCTCCGTCCGTTCCTACGTACCCTAAGGCCGTGTAGGGGGGGAGTTGGAAGTAGCGGCCGTAATTGCCGTCTAAGGTCCAATTCTCATTCAGGTTGTACGAAAGGGCTATACGTGGAGACAATTGATTCAAGGGGTTGCGCGTGCTTTCGTTGAAATCAACAATGTCCGTGCGCAATCCCAGCGAGACCTTTAGGCGGTCGTCGGCAAAGCGTCCTACCCAATTGGCAAAGGCGTTGGCTTTGTAATAGATGGCGTCGGTGGAATAATCCAAGATAAACCCACCAGGCAAGCGCTTGTCTAGGGTTTGGGTATTGTATTTCGCCTGTTCCAAGCCAAAACCCACCATGGATTCCCAACGGCTCTTCTTCACTTGGTGCTCCAACCGGAATTTGTTCTCAATTTCCTGGGAGGCATAGTTCAGGAGTTGATCCAAATCGCGGTTGTTGTTCTCAAACTTGTACGATTCGTTGTTGAGCATAAAACGGCTCAAAACGATATTCGTGATGCCGCCAGGACCGAAGTGGGTGTACTTGGCGCCAATGCTGTAGTTCCACTGATCGTATTCCGGCAGGTAGTTCAAGATGTAGCGCTGTTCCGGCGTTTCATTTTGGTCCGTATTGAGCACGCTCACGTCGTAGGCACCCAAGCTCAAAATGGTCAGTTGGTTGTTGCGGTTGAAGTTGTGCTTGACCTTGAATTGATAGTCGTTGTAGGTCGGCAAGAAGGGAAGGCCAATGGCCTTGAAGAGAAATTGCAAGTAACTGCGTCGGATGGAGGCGAGGTACGTGGTTTTCTTGTTGATGGGACCATCCAAAGTGAGGCCCACTTCCGATGCCCCCACTTGGAAAATACCGCCCGTCTTGTCCGTGCGTCCATCCTTTAGGTTGATTTCCATGATGGAACTCAAACTATTGCCTCGCTGGGCCGCAAACGCAGACGTGTAGAAATCCACGTCACGAATGAAGTTCACATTGATCATCCCTACCGGACCGCCCGAAGCGCCTTGGGTCGCAAAGTGGTTAATGGCTGGTATTTCAATGCCGTCCAAGAAAAAACGGTTCTCGTTGGGACCGCCACCACGGATGATAAGGTCGTTTCGAAAAGCTACGCCAGAGGCTACACCGGGAAGGGATTGAATCACCTTTGAAATGTCTTGGTTGCCCCCGGGATTGCGCTGAATTTCATTGATGCCAATGCTCTGAACACTGACCGGAGACTGAGCTTCTTGCTTAAACTGCTGTTGGGTGCTAATTACCACTTCGTCCAAAACCTGCAGGGCCTCTCGCAAGCGGAAGTTTACGATGGCTGGCTTGGCTTGGGTGACCTGCACTTCAAACTGCGTCTTGCCTTCATAGCCGATGAATCCGACGGCTACGTTGTAGAGCCCGGGCACCATGCCGCGGAGTTCAAAATTGCCGTCAAAGTCTGTGACACTTTGAATTGGGCTGCCTTGAATCGTGACGACAGCCCCTGGAATGGGGTCGTTGCTGGCGTCATCGACGACCGTGCCGCGAATGACCTGGGCTTGAAGGACCCACGACGCAGTTACGAGGAGGAAGAAGTAGAGTTTGCGCATTTTGTTTAAGGTTTGCTGCGGATTTAACGCTTTTTGGGCAGAAAGGTTCAACAAAAAACCCGGCGCGAGGCCGGGTTTCTAAAGTCATTGAGTTAACTCGTTATAAGTCAGAGACAAAACGCTTGATGGTGTCGGCGTAGTTGAACGGAGCGTTGTTCTTTGCCGATTCGGCACGCCCCATTTCAAGGGCCTTGCTGGCGGCCTTTTTGGCTTCCTTCTTGCGGTCATTTTTGGCCAAAACCTGTGCGTAGAGGTAGTAGCTATACCAGCTGTCGGGATTCAGCGCAATGGACTTTTCCATGTAGGTCAATGCCGTGGCGAGCTCGATGTTGTTCTGGTTGTAGAAATTGGCCGCATTGCGGTACACACGCCAATTCTCCGGCTCGGCGGCAATGGCGGCATCAATATTCGCCGTAGCGAGTTCCATGGTGTTCAATTCCACAGGCAGCGCAATACGAACATCCGACCAGTCGAGCACAATCTCAGCGTTCGACACCGTAATGTTTTCGAGGCTCATGCGCATGGTTTCGACTGGGGCAATCGCTTGCGGAGTGACCTCCACGCGAAGCACATCTTGCTCCTGGCTGTAGCCATCGACGCCCCACATGTCCGTTTTTGTATTCAATATGACCGTCCAAGTGCCCTTATTCGGGATCATGGATAGGCTGTATGTCCCAGCAGCCACATCGGTTCCAGCAATGGTGACGGGCTTGGAGAAGGTCACCTTGGTGTTCTGGTTTGCTCCAGCACGCCAGTGGCTTCCAAAGGGGACCAAATCGCCAAAAATGACACGTCCATTCACGCTCGGACGGGAGTAGTCCAACGTGATATCCGTCAAGCCAACGCGCTGTTCGAGATGGGTTGAGGGGGAGGGCTGAGGCAAATCTTGAGCGCCTGCAGCGATGGTGGCCAGAACGGCCAGGGAGGTTAAAATCTTCTTCATAAGGGGTCTAAGTTATACCAAACGCTCCATTGCGCGGTTGACAAAAGTGGTTAACGCTTCGCCTTGCAACAAGTTCTGTTGGAGCAGGGCCAAATCTTTGGCGTGCGCAATTAAACCGTCGCGCTCTTCGCCTTCGGATTGCAGGATTTTCCCCGATAGAGGATGGTTTGTATTCACGACCAAATCATAGGAAACAGGGAAGTCGCCCATACCCATAAAGCCTCCGCCTCCCGTAGCTGACATCTCCTTCATGCGACGCATAAATTCAGGAATGGTGATGAGCATGGGGGCATCGTCACTGCTTAAGGCCTCGGTTCGAACCGTGTAGGTTTTGCTGTTGAGTGCCGCCTCGACATGGCTTTTTAAGGATTCCACTTCCTTGTCTGTGAGGATCGAAGTGCGTTCATCGCCTTTGGGGATGAGTTTGTCGAGCAAATCGCTGTCCACCCGAGCGAAGCGAACTTTCTCTTCGCTGCCTTCAAACTTCTGGATGCTATGTCCTGCGATAGGCGACTCGAGTAGAATCACATCATAGCCTTCGGCTTTGGCCTTCTGAATGTAGCTGTGCTGGGCATCGGCATTGGAAGCATACAGGATGACACGCTGTCCGTCTTTATCCGTTTGAAGGGCCGAAATCTTCTCCACGTACTCCTCCATGGTGTAGCAGGAGTCATCGATGACGGATTTAAAGAGGTTGAATTTTTTTGCCCGTTCGTAGAATTTCTCCTCGGTCACCATACCGTATTCGATGATGACGGAAATGTCCTTCCACTTGGCCTCAAAGTCCGCCCGGTCTGCCTTGAACATTTCCTCGAGTTTGTCCGCCACTTTCTTCGAGATGTGTCCGCTGATTTTCTTCACGTTGCCGTCGGCCTGTAAGTAGGAGCGCGATACGTTCAATGGAATATCCTTCGAATCGATGACGCCGTGGAGGAGCGTCAAAAAGTCGGGCACGATGCCTTCCACATTGTCTGTAATGAACACCTGGCTCTGGTAGAGCTGAATCTTGTTCTTCTGCAGCTCCATGTTTGGCTTAATCTTGGGGAAGAACAAAATACCCGTGAGATCAAAGGGATAGTCCACATTGATGTGAATGTGGAAGAGGGGATCTTCAAAGGTGTAGGGGTAAAGCGCCTTGTAGAACTTGTTGTAGTCTTCGTCGCTCAACTCGCTGGGTTTCTTCGTCCAAGCGGGTTCTGTTTCATTGATGATGTCCGCCTTTTTGACGGTTTCGTACTTGGCTTCTTCGCCTTCTGCCGCCACATTGACGCGCTCTTCTTTCTCCCCGCACTGGATGGGTATGCTCATAAAGCGCGCATATTTCTTCAGGAGCTCCTTGATTTTGAACTCCTCCAAAAAGTCCTCGCTCTCGCTGTCGATGTGCAAGATGATCTCGGTACCCCGGTCTTTTTTCGTGCAGCCCTTCAATTCAAACTCGGGAGACCCATCGCAGGACCAATGCGCACCTTCTTTGTCGTCACTTGATTTCCAAGAGCGCGTTTTGATTTCGACTTGGCTGGACACCATGAAGCTGGAGTAAAAGCCCAGTCCAAAATGGCCAATCATGGCGCCTTTTTCGACCTTGCCTTCGTACTGCTTCACAAACTCTTCTGCGCCCGAAAAGGCTACGTCGTTGATGTACTTCTGAACCTCATCGTGGGTCATGCCAATTCCGCGGTCCACGATACGCAGTTGCTTCTTTTTCTTGTCAATGTGCACCTGAATGGTCAGGTCACCGAGCTCCCCCTTAAACTCGCCTAAATTGGAGAGGGTCTTGAGCTTGTTGGTCGCGTCTACCGCATTGGAAATCAGTTCCCGCAAGAAGATTTCGTGATCACTATAGAGGAACTTTTTAATGATGGGGAAAATATTGTCCGCCGAAACGTTGATTTTTCCAGTTGCCATGGTGCTTTGATTTAGTTTTATGGACTATCCTCTAAACAAGCGGTATGCCATGGCCGTTTCATAGAAGACTAACTGACATTTTGACCGAATGACCGCCTTGGGTACCCATATTTCCGTTCGTTTCATGACATTCTCCGGATGGCGCGCACGCTGGCGCGCCTTTGGGGCCATGGGCATTTCTCTTAGGCAGGGGGTGGCCGCTCCTGGCCTGTGCTTTGGCAAGATGCTCGGAAGTGGAGCTGGTCAAGGATTTTCCATTTGGCCCGATTGGGGCACGTATGCCTGGTTCACCGTGTGGGAGAACCCCGAATCGGCCGAAGCTTTCTGGTCGAATGATCCGATGTTCCAAGACCTACTCGGCTATGCCACGTCCGTGTATGGGTGGGAAGCGCGGCCTCTGCGCGGCCATGGAACGTGGAATGGCCAGCAGCCCTTTGCATTCCCTGAAGCAGGGGTGCGTACAGCAGGCTCTGTCGCCGTGCTTACTCGAGCCAGTATCGCCCGAAAACAAGCCTTGCGTTTTTGGTGGAATGTGCCCAGAGCCTCACGCGGTGTGCAAGACCAACCGGGCCTCCGATATGCCAAAGGGGTGGGAGAGTATCCCTTGGTGGAACAGGCCACCATGAGTGTGTGGAATTCCGCGGACGAACTCGACGCATTTGCCTACCGAAGCCGCCAACATGCCCCGATGGTGCAGAAAACTCGAAAACACCAATGGTATTCCGAAGAGATGTTCATTCGCATGGAGGTTTTGAATGTTATCGGAGAACTCCCTAATTTTCAGTCCTAAAGCTGAAATTATGTGGTCCTATCTCCGCTATATCCTTGCCTTCACGCTGACGGCTTCAGTGGCCTTTGCCATGCACACCACGGGCTGGGGCTCTTTTGCGGCACTGGCGTATGCATTCGGGTTTATTCCCATACTGGAAATTCTTCTGCCCCCCAAAGCGAATAATGCTTCGGAAGAAAAACGGGAGCGCTGGCAACAATCCGGCTGGTTTGATGCCATCCTGCTCCTGACGGTTCCCGCTCAGGCTGCGGCGCTGTATTGGCTCGTGATCACGACGCCGGAAGACATCGCTCGGCAGGACTACCTTTCCTTGGTAGGGCATATCTCGGCTTACGGTGTTTCATCGGGTGCTCTGGCCATCAATGTCGCCCATGAGTTGGGCCATCGCCCTCAGAAGCATTTCCAAACCATCGCTCAAGCCCTATTGGTGAGCACCTTGTACGGACAATTCTTTATTGACCACAACTGGGGCCACCACAAACATGTCGCGACCCCGGAAGATCCATCGACCGCGCGCAAAGGGGAGACGATTTATGCCTTTTGGCTCCGCTCCGTCTGGGGTGTCTGGCGTTCCGCATGGGCCTTGGACGCGCCCCGAATGCGCCGTCTGCTAGTCTGGGAATCCGCACTCCTACTAACCATCGCCTGGGTGGAGCCGGCGGCTTTTTTCCCCTTTGTGGGCGGTTCCGTGGTGGGATTTCTGCTCTTGGAGACCGTCAACTACATCGAACACTATGGACTCACGCGGCAACGCGTGTCAGCAAACCGCTATGAAACCACCACTCCTGCGCATTCCTGGAATTCCAACCATCCGATGGGACGGTTTATTTTGTTTGAATTGACGCGCCATAGTGACCACCACGCCTCCCCACACAAAGTGTACCCGACGTTGATTCAACAAGAGGAGGCGCCTCAAATGCCCGCGGGCTATCCAGCGATGATGCTCTTAACCCTGCTCCCTCCAATCTGGTTCCGGGTGATGGATAAGCGAATCCCTATATTCTGATTTAGAATGGGTTGGTGGCCCAAACTTCAACTTCTGGGATAAATCCTCGATCGTCCATCGTGAGGACGGCCACAACGGCATCCGCCAATTCCTTTGGAGTGAGAAGCCCATCCTTTAAGGGTTTTTCTTCTCTCGATTCTACATTGAAAGCCGTAGGCACTCCGGAGGGACTCAAGAGGGTGACGCGGATGTTGTGCGGGCGCAGTTCATGCATCCAGCACTGGGTCATGCCTTTGAGGGCGAATTTGGACGCGGCATAGACACTTCCTGTTTTGAATCCACGCGATCCTGCGGTGGATCCCACATTGATGATATGCCCAAAGGATTGGGCCTTCATCCGAATGGCGGCCTCCCGAGCTGTGATCGCTGCCCCGAAAACATTGGTATGAAAAATGGTTTCAAAATGGGCCCATTCGAGCTCGTCCAGGGCATGAAAAAAGCCAATGCCTGCATTGTTAATCAGCACATCGATCCCATTCCAAGCGCCATCGATGGATTCGAAGACCTTTTGGATGTCTGCTTCCTTCGCGGCATCGGCAGCCATGCCCCAACAGCCCAGCTCGGCAGCGACGCGTTCGACTTTGGCCTCGTCTCGGCCGGTGATGAGGACTTCGGCCCCGCAGTCAACAAGGGCTTCGGCCATGGCCTTTCCGAGGCCCGAAGAGCCGCCGGTGATTAGGATTCGCTTTTTATGGAGGTCCATTGGGTCAAGAGGAGGTTAGGTGGGAAGAAAGGACCGATTCGAGAATCCGGTCCCGGGGATGAAACGATTCAACGGTATCGAGGCCCAAGTAGTTCACAGCCTCCTCCATGTTGGCAAAATCTCGAAAGGCATGCGCCGGGGCAAGTCCAATCAATTCGGAACCGAACACTTTGCCACCTAGAACAGCGATTTCCTGAGAAACTCGGTCAAAAAGCTGCTTGGGGGTGCAAAGGTCTAAGTCAACCACATTGCAACTGACTTGGGTGCAATCCCAGGTAGGGCAATCCCAACCGATGGCTTTGACCCCGCGGAGTCCCTGTGGATGACGCTGCCGGACACGATTGGCGACAGCGCGCACCAGTTCTACGTTCCGCCCGCGAACATGGATGTTATAAGCCAGGAGGAAGGGCCGTTTACCCAAAGCCGTTGCCCCAAATGCTGGCTGATAGGTGCCGAAATCCATCGGAATGCTTCGGTGAGGTAATCCTTCATATTCACCTCGGCGAACCTCCGCCAAGTCGGCGTAGGCAGGGTAGCAGGCGCTTTGGGCATAGAGCCATCCGCCGACCCCCCGATTTTGGAGGCCCGCAGCAATGGCCGCCACAGCGGCATCGGCTTCAGAATCGGCTTCCGGGCTGAGTGGGACAATTGGGCATACATCGAGCGCTCCAATCCGGGGATGGCTGCCTTGGTGCTCCCTCATGTCAATATCCCGGAGGCAGACATCGGCGAGGGCCAGGGCGGCGTGGGCTACCGCTTCCCCGGAGCCCGCAAACGTAAAGACGCTTCGGTGTGCATCGTGCCCGACGTCTCGGTGGAGGAGGAGGCATCCTGGAATCTGCCTAATGGCCGTACTCATGCGGTCTAGGGTGACGAGATTTCGCCCCTCCGACACATTGGCCACGCATTCGACCATCGCTAGAATTGAGGTGTTTCGCAGCCGCGAATGAACTGCAACGCCGTCCACGCCACGGCGCGGGCCAAGGCGGGACGTTGGACTTCGGGGCAGAGGCCGATCGAAACTTCGGCGAGGTGAAGGTATCGGGCCTGACCTGTTTGACCGGCCAAATAGGCGGTTTGGGCGACGGACTCCCAGGACCAGCCAAGCATGGTTTGGGCGCTGCTAGGGCAGCCTTGGATGCCGTCGGCACATACTTCGAGGCCAAAGGGCCCCGCCTGGACATGCTCAAGGGCTAACCTTCGTGCCGTATCAAAGTCCATTTCGCCGCGGACGGCCCATGCCTCATAGGGGAAGGAGGTCCAGCCTGGAGTAGACGCCAGCATACCTCGGCTGGCTTCATTTGCCCCATATTCACTCAGACCTAGGACCACATAGCGGTCGAGGTACCCATGGGCATGGGCATAGCTGAATCCATTTCCACTATGCCGACCTTCTAGCGCGCGGCAATCGGGGTGGGGGTCAAAATTCAGAGCATGAACGGGTCCATGAGTCGCTGCGAGCGATTGGAGCAAGGGGTAGGCATTGTTGTGGCCTCCTCCAATGAGTACGGGGATCTTTCCTTGGGCGATCAAGGGGGTGAGGACGGCAGCGACGCGGGCATCGACTTCGGTGACGAGTTCTCGCCAAGCGCTCACGGCTTCGGGTCCTTGATGCTGGAGGGAATTCGCTTGTAAATCTGCGACATCCACCCAGGCCCAGCCGAGGTCCATCGATTCAACGCCCTCATAGCATGGCATGGCTGCGAGGGATTGAAAGACGGCCCCCGGGGTTTCGGCGGCTCCCATTCGGCCCAGATTTGCCCGCACGCCAATGTCCTCGGGTACTCCGACAATAATGTAGCGACCTTCCCCGGCAGGGCGGTTGCGTAGAAGGTCTCCCAGGCGGCGCTCTCCGGCGCGAGGGGTGTAGGAATCAAAGGGGTTCATTGGCCAAAGACAAAAGTGTGTTCCACTAGGTTTTCGCCAAAATGGTAGGGGAGGCTGGCGAGACTTGAAACGGGTTTGGTGAGGATGACATGGGCTTCCTTGCCGCGCTGAATGCTGCCCATGCGGTCACTTGCTCCGAGGGCTGCAGCGCCATTCAGAGTGAGTCCTACAAGGGCCTCCATAGGAGTGAGTTTCATCTGATGGCAACTCAAGGCCCAGGCCAAGGCCAAATTGGCCGAGGGGGCGGATCCGGGATTGCAATCCGAGGCGATCGCCAATGGGAGACCCGCATCAATGATTCGGCGTCCCGGCGTGTAGGGTATTTGAAGAAAGAGGCTACATCCTGGGAGCGCCACGGGCATCGGGCCCGTTTGACCCGACCAAGCGGCCGTGAGGTCCGCCAAATCATCGTCCGTGAGCACCTCTAAATGGTCTACGCTAAGGGCTCGGCTTGCAATGGCTGCCTGGACACCCCCGATGCTCGTAAACTGATTGACATGCGCTTTCAGAGGCAAACCATAGGATTGCGCGGCATCCGCCAAGGCACGCAATTGATCTGGTCGGAAATAGTTTTCTTCACAAAAAAGGTCAACAAAATCGGCGAGTCCCTCCGCCGCAATGCGGGGAAGCATGCCGGTGAGCACTTCGTGGAAGTAGGCCTCCGTATTTCCCGAATGCCTCGCAGGTACGGCATGAGCACCGAGGAAGGTGGCAAAAAGAGGTTGCCGGGAAAGTGTTTTGGCCCGCTGAACAACACGCAACATTTTAAGCTCCGCCTCGAGGGTGAGCCCGTAGCCGCTTTTTATTTCCACAACGGCTGTTCCGGTGTTCCGTGCTTGATTCAGGCGCTTGAGGAGCCCCTGCAGCAGGGCGTCTTCAGACATGGCTTCCAGAGCTTGGGCCGAATTCAAGATGCCGCCCCCGGCCGCTGCGATCTCGGCATAGGTAGCCCCGCGCATGCGCTGCTCAAATTCCCCCGACCGCTCTTGAGCATACACCAAATGCGTATGGGAGTCAATGAAGGCGGGGAAAGCCCAACGGCCTTGGCCATCGATCACACGCAATCCTTGGGGGTCTTGGCTGCGATCCAGGGCATCCATCGCACCAAAGTCTACGATGAACCCTCCTTCCATGTCCAAGTAGGCCTGCTTCAAGACGGGTGCTTGATCCATAGCTTGGCCGGCCAAAAATGCCGGACTTTGGCCGTTTTCGTAGCACAATGCCAGTCCATCGAGGTTTTCCAGTCGAGTACGCATAGAACGAAGGTAGGGTATCGCGTATTTTTGAGGATATGGCAGGAAATAGCTTTGGGGAGATTTTACGGGTCAGCACGTTTGGGGAATCTCATGGTACCGCCATGGGGGGGGTGCTCGACGGCATGCCCGCCGGGATTTGGATGGATGTCGCTGCCGTGCAGGCCGCCCTCGATCGCCGCCGCCCTGGGCAGAATGACCTAACGACCGAGCGGAAAGAATCCGATCTCGTTCAGTTTTTAAGTGGATTCCATCCGGAACCCGACGCCCAAGGGCGGCTTCAAACCCTCGGCACGCCCATTGGTTTCCTCATTCCTAACGAGGATCGGCGCTCGCAGGATTATGCTCCGTTGGCCGATCGATACCGCCCGTCCCATGCCGACTACACCTACGAAGCCAAATATGGCGTTCGGGATCACCGAGGCGGCGGACGAAGCTCCGCGCGGGAAACCGTCTGCCGGGTGGTTGCGGGGGCCCTTGCTGCCCAACTTTTGCCCCCTGGGGTGCGCATTCAGCCCTACGTGGCTCGAATGGCAGGAATAGGTATCCCGTCGGACGCACAGCTAGATCTGACTCAAGCCTACGAGAACCCAACCGGCTGCCCGCATGCCGAGACGGCCGAACAGATGCGCAAAGCGCTTGAAACACTAAAGGCGAACGGGGACAGTGCGGGCGGGGTCATTGCGTGTGAAATTCACGGCGTTCCTGCAGGGTGGGGTGAACCGGTATTTGATAAATTATCCGCGCGATTGGGCTATGCCATGTTGGGCATCAATGCGGCGAAAGGGATTGAATTTGGCTCGGGTTTTGACGGGGCTGAATCGACAGGCTCCGCGCAAAATGACGCTTTTGTTGGCCCGGGTCAAACCGCGACCAACCACTCGGGCGGGCTTCAAGGAGGAATTTCCAATGGCATGCCCATTGTCTTTCGCGTTGCATTCAAACCCATTGCGAGCATCAAACAGGTTCAGCACACTGTAAATCGGGCGGGAGACCCCGTCGACATCCAAATCGAAGGCCGGCATGATCCGGCTGTTTTACCGCGGGCATTGCCTATCGTGGAGGCCATGGCAGCCTTCGTGCTCGCGGATATGTACTTGGCTCAGCGCCATCAAATCCACGCATGACATGAAATTGCACACCAAAATCATCTTCGGCATGCTCCTGGGCATTGGCTGGGCCCTCGCCAGCGCATACTGGAGTGGCGCTTCGTTTACACAAGATTGGATTGCCCCCTTCGGAACCATCTTTATCAATGCACTGAAACTGATTGCCATTCCCTTGGTGCTGTTCAGTATCATAGATGGGGTGGGGCAATTGGGAGATCCCAAAGCTCTTGGGAGGATTGGCGGTAAGGCCTTAGGACTCTATGTGGGCACCACCCTGGTGGCCATTTTGATTGGTTTGGCCATCGCCAACCTGACACAGCCGGGAGCCTATGCCTCCACGGAACAAATCACGGACAATCGCCTTGGATTTGAAGCTTGGCTGATCCAAGAAGGGAAGCCTTCACCAGATGGGCAGTGGTGGAGCCAAGATCCGGCCAATGCAGGCCGGATGGCCACGCTGTCCAACCAAGTCATCGATGGGGATCTCTCCGAGAAAATTGGGGCCGCTCGCTCGGAGGCAAACCGAGGACCTTTGGCCTTCCTCGTGGACATCGTTCCGAGCAACATCTTTTTGGCCTTTACCAATTCCCTGATGCTTCAGGTTATCTTCTTTGGGCTCTTTTTTGGCATCGCCATTGTGATGCTGCCCAAGGAGGGGACGAAAACTGTGCGGGCTTTTATGAGCCAGAGCACCCAAGTCTTCATCAAGATGGTGGAAATCGTCATGCTCGGAGCACCCTTCTTTGTCTTTGCCCTGATGGCCAGCACATTGACCAAGTTAGCGGGCGATGACCCCACTCGATTGGCAGAGCTATTTTCCTCGTTTAGTGTCTACATGCTGACCGTCGTGGGGGGGCTTTTGATCATGGCGCTTGGGGTATATCCGACCATTGTTTGGTGGGCCATTCGGAAGAAAGGCTACTCCTGGGTGCGCACATTCCGATTTTTGCATCAAAACATTCGGCCGGCACAACTTTTGGCCTTTAGTACGAGCTCTTCCGCGGCCACCTTGCCGGTGACCATGGACTGCGTGCACGATGACCTCAAAGTCAGCGAGGAAATTTCCCAATTCACGCTGCCCATTGGTGCGACGGTCAATATGGATGGGACGAGTTTGTACCAAGCGGTGGCAGTGCTCTTTTTGGCCCAAATGCATGGCCTCGATTTAAGTCTTACCCAAGAGCTGACTATCGTGTTCACGGCGGTCATGGCATCAATTGGTGCCGCAGCCATTCCCTCTGCGGGACTCATCATGCTCATTATGGTCCTGGAGGCGGTGGGACTCAATCCGGCCTGGATTGCGATCATCTTCCCAGTCGACCGAATTCTTGATATGTGCCGAACCGTCATCAACGTCACGGGCGACGCCTCTGTAGCGGTGGCTGTGGCCGAATCCGAAGGTGAATGGGGCGGATGATGCCATGGGGCTGGATGGTCCTCTTCGCGGTGGGTGGGTCTTTTTCGGCCTTTGCCCAAGTAGAACTAGGCCAATGCGACGCCGCCCCCGCTCCCAATGCGGAGGTGCTCAAAGCAGAACAAGCCCTGGATCGGGCGGATGGTAACATGGCGCGGGTTTACCTTAATGCGGTGCAGCGAAAAAGCCCAGACCAAGCGATTCATTTTCAGTATTTGTCCGCCGAACTCAGTCTGCTTTCAGGGCGTCCGGAATCGGCCGCTTCCCTGTTTTACCAGGTCTATCAAATTTGCCCCGACTACCATCCTGATCTGCGCTACAAGCTCGGGGCCTTGTGGGCAGGGCAAGGTCGGCAAGCGGATGCGGCAGCCATGATGGAGGCTTATGTGGAATCCGCCCCGTCCGGTTCGCCCTTTTTGGCCGATGCCCGACAGCAGCTCAACGCGTGGGCTGTGATCGATTCGCTCAAGAAGCATCCCATTTCATTTACCCCATACCGCATTCGGGGCCTCGATGCCCCCGCGGATGAGTTTCTTGGAGTCCTCAGTCCCGATGAACGGACATG
>DFSS01000056.1:0-6667 GCA_002381225.1 Flavobacteriales bacterium UBA3431
ATAGTGGTCATGTGATGGCCGACCTCGGAATGCGCTTGGTGCCCAACGCCCAAACGGAAGTGCTGGCCATGGTTCGAGTCCGCAATGATTATGGCGGTTTTTGGGGCTCCGGAGTGACGTTTGACCTGCGCCAATTGCAAGTCAAGGGGCTAATTCAAGATCGTATTCGCTACACATTGGGCGATGTGGACTATGCGCTCACTCCCTTTACCTTTCATCGACCCGGCCCGTTGATGGCGGGAATTCTTCCCAGCACCATGGCCCACATGCAGCAAACGCTTGCAGGCTATGATGCCTTTACCACGGGTTACAACACGTGGCGACAGCAAGGAGGCACGGTAGAATTTCGCACTGGCTTTAAGCGTGGTCCTGAGCACGCGGATCAGTCTTTATTTGCCTTTAGACAACGCGCTGGTTTTGGGGGCCAAGCCACGGAATCCTGGGCCTTCGGTGGAAGTTCACGTTGGAAATGGAATAACTTTCTGAATAGATCAGCCAGTTCCATCTACACGGGTGTGAATGTGGTGAGCATCCGAGACATTGCGGGAAGTAGCAACGCCACGGACCTCTATGGAAATACGGTCATTACGGGCAGCGGTCAAATTCCGCTCCACCGAAACCTATCCTTTTCTTTTGAGGCGGGCGGTTCACAAACCCAATGGCTCAGTGGGGACCAGGATGCCGATTACATGCTGCATGCGAAGCTGGGTTATTTCAAAGGCCACATGGATAAAGGCATCAGTGTTCATACCCTAACCTACACGGAAGTAGGTCCAGACTTTTACAGTCCTGCGGCGCAAACCACGCCGAATATTAGTGGTTTGGCTCCGGCGGCATTCACGCGAATTGGCAATGAAAAGTCCATTCGGGAATGGACCTACCTGGATCTTTTTCGAGAGAGCAACCTGAACAAATTCCGTTGGAACACTTCGCTCGGTTCGGATAACAATACCTACCTCATTATGGACCCTCGAGGGATAGCCACGCAAAATCGTCGGACTTTGGAGGGCCAAAGTACGGTGGATGTTTGGAAGGGAGGACGGTTGGTGTCCTCGGCGGCTTGGGCTCAAGAAATCCGTGGCCAAGGAACGACGAAGCTCACCCAGTTTTCGCGCATAGACGTAGCCTTGCATCAACGTGTCGATGTAGGACATGGAGCAAAATTTCATGCGCGTTATCGCGATCAACGGGCTTGGAGAATCAACGTCGGGGATGATGTGCCGGATACCCGTTACAGCCTACCATGGTGGATTTTCGGCGCGGAGTTTATCTTGACAAAAGATGCGCGTTTTACGTTGCATGCCGAGTATCTTCAATTGGCTCATTCAGGATTTGCCTTTGACATCCTGCGCAATGCAGAGAACCAAGTAACCGACATTCAAGGGGGAGAACGTTCTCATATGGAGCGAATTCCAAGTCTTTCCTTGAAGTATACGGCTTCAGAAAATTCAGATTTAACCATGGGTTGGTTGGGAAGTTTTGTGAAAACCTTAGACAACCAGTATTCCATCCAAAACCTCTACGTGCTCTATGCGATTTCATTCTAAATTTTTAGTAGCTAGCCTAGGGCTGGCACTTCTCGTCGCAGGTTGTGAGCGTGATTTGACGCCTGACGGCCCCTCGCTTTCCGATCTCTACGGCACCTTCAAGGTGAAAACGGCCTTAGCGGCATCCCTTGCTCAAGTGGATTTCAGTTCCGGGCAAAGCGTTTATTTCACGGCAGAAACCTCCATTTCCACTGACTTCATCCTGGAAATCAAGGGCCGAACGTCCGGAGCGGTCAAGCGCATAACCGGTAAGTCACGCACCCTGGATGCCACAAATGCCCTGTGGCAGGGAGAAACTTCACAATTCCCGACCTTCCAAACAGAGATATGCGATGTACAACTCACTTTCCCCGGCTATGCGGATACGTTAACCGCGGTGGTGACCGTAACGGGAAAACGCGTGGTGGAAGCGACTATTTTGGATGATTTTGAAGGAGGTTTCAATCCTTCTTGGACAAAGTTCATCCAGACTGGTGCCAACATGCAGTTCAGCGTACAGTCAGCCCCACCTTTGGCGGAAGGCACTAGTTATTATCGAATGGGAGGGACCGTGGCTTGGGACTGGCTCATTGGCATGTACGAGATGCCCAAAGCAAACATGAACGGGGGAGCCGGATTCCAGCTTTCCAACGATGCAGAAAAGGTCTTTTTTAATGGCGTCTTCCGTCAAATGGCAGGCTTAGACAATGCCATCATTCTGTTACAGCTCCGCGAAGACGACAATGGGGACGGAACTTACAGCGAAGGCAGTGAAGACCTTTGGGCGGTAGAAATTCGGCCCGAAAGCGCTTGGGAATTAATGTCTTTCAAATACAGCGATCTGGTCACTTTGGTGAACGGCGCCGCCTCAGCCGCCATTGGAAATGGACTCCATGAGCCCGAAAAATTGCACCGCCTGTCCATCCTTTTCTTGGCCAATCCAAGCAGTGGTTATGCCCAGTGCGACGCAGATATGCTCGCCTTTACGGAAAACGCCCCATTAGCGCTCTGATGAAGCATTTTTGGACCTTGACAATTTTCGGCTTGATGGCCTCTTGTACGTTGGCTCCAACGGGGCTTTATGAGATGCCTAATCGGGCGAATGATTATCCCAATATCCACGGATTTGCGTCGCTATCTGTCCTGGATGGCCCGACAGGTGATGAATTCTGGGTGTCCAAAGAGGCGCGCTCGTGTTTTTCCTATGCCGTCAGCGAGGAGGGAACCTACACCTTTCAATGGGACAAACCCGGTGGTGGGTGTGACTGGGTAGGAATGGGCGTTGGCTGGGACCAATGGAGTGGGAAGAATATGGCGGCCATCGTGGACGAGGCGGCTATGCGTCTCGTTGTGCGCCTTCCGCGCGGAGCACAATCGCTGAAAACCCTTCCGCTGGCCTTTGGTTTTGAAGACTATTCGGGCCGTCAAGCCTGGATGGGCATGAGTTCCAATTACGTGGTGGATGGTCCTATTACGGATCAGTGGACGGTTATTGATTTGCCGATGGGCTTGTTCAACTGGACCGAAATGGACTGCGACCCCTCCAATATCAAACAATTTATCACCCAGTTTGAAGGCGATGGCACCTTTGAGCTCCAAAAAATGGAGGTTGTTCCATTTGCGGGTTCTTTGCGCAAGAAGGTGAGTGCATCATGGACGCCCAATGGGGACTTGTTGTTTAATCTTCGTGTGGGGGACGCTATAGTGACGGGGGCTAGCACCCCAGATAGCCTCATCCTCACCGGACGATTTGAGGACCGCGAACCCTTCGTGAATACCAAGCAGGGCACGGAACTTTGGAATGGCGATGCTTTAGAAGTGGCCTTTTCCGCTCAGCCCGTAACGAGTAAGCGACCCAGAACGAATTTTCTCTTTTCCGATGTGCACCTAGGCCTCAGCCTTGGGGAGCGTCCCGAGGTGGTCAATTTCCGAACGGGCGCCCTTATTCCGGTCAAGCGCGACATCCTCGTGGATGAAGGAGGAGCGTTTACGCTGGTTAGCTGGAAACTCCCCTGGGCCAGCTTAAAGCGTGAAGGCTGGCAATTAGAAGGCCGCTACCTCTTGGAGGTGGCACGGGACCAAGGAAACGCCAAAGGCCGAACCGAACAAATACGCTGGAATTCTGGTGAGGCGGAAGGCTTTCACTTGAACCCCGGACTCTGGGGAGAATTGATCGTTCCCAAAAAACAGTAAGACCAATTTTACGACGAATGAAAACACGTGCATTACTTGTTTTGATGCTGGCCGCTGGGCCTGCTTTTGCACAGAAAAAACCAGTGGCGGAACGCGTAGATTCCGTTTTGGCGCTCATGACTTTAGAGGAAAAAGTCGGCCAAATGAACCAATACAATGGATTTTGGAATGCGACCGGGCCGGCGCCCGCTGGCGGTGATGCGGCCACGAAGTACACCCACCTCCGAAATGGTTGGGTCGGTTCCGTTCTCAATGTGCAGGGCGTAGAGGAAGTGCGTGCTATGCAAAAGGTGGCCGTGGAGGAGACTCGATTGGGGATTCCCTTGATTTTCGCCTGTGACGTTATTCATGGCTACAAGACCTTGTCGCCTATTCCCTTGGCCGAAGCAGCTTCCTGGGATTTGGAGGCCATTGCCCAAAGTGCTCGACACGCGGCGGAGGAAGCCACCGCCTACGGCCTCAACTGGACCTTTGCACCCATGGTCGACATTGCGCGCGATCCCCGCTGGGGCCGCATCATGGAGGGAGCGGGCGAGGATCCCTATTTGGGTAGCCGCATCGCGGAAGCGCGGGTCCACGGATTCCAGGGCGACAACTTGGGTGATCCGACGACCATGGCCGCCTGTGCGAAGCACTTCGTGGGCTATGGCTTCAGCGAAGCCGGACGGGACTACAACACGGTGGACGTGAGCGAATACACCTTGCGGAATGTCATTTATCCCCCCTTCCAGGCCGCCAAGAAAGCGGGCGTGGCCACCTTCATGAATTCCTTCAACACGATGAATGGCATTCCCGCCACGGGCAATCAAGCCCTGGTGGAAATGCTAAAAGTGGATTGGGGATTTGAGGGGGTTCTTGTCAGTGATTGGGGGTCCATCACAGAAATGCAAGCGCATGGCTATGCAGAGAATTTGAAGGCGGCAGCAGAGTTAGCGGCCCTTGCGCGATGTGATATCGACATGGAGTCCTTGGCCTACGTGCAGTATTTAGCCGCTTTAGTGCGTGAGGGAAGGGTTTCCGAAGACGTGGTGAACGACGCCGTGGTCCGCATCCTAACCCTCAAGTTTCATTTGGGCCTCATGGACGATCCCTACCGGTACTGCCAACGTCCCGGAAGTTGGGAACCCACCACCTCCCCATGGTCCGCGGATGCCCAAGAATTGGCCGAAAAATCAGCCGTCCTCCTCAAGAACAATGGCATCTTGCCTCTGGCCAAGAAGCAAGCCATCGCACTCGTAGGCCCCATGGCTCAAGAGAAGAATAGTCCGTTGGGCAACTGGCGCGTCTCGAGCGATGACTTTACCGCTTTGTCGCTCTATGAAGGGTTGGTGCAGGTGCGCGGCGAAAAGCGCATGACGGTGGCCAGTGGTCCTGTCTTCTTGAAGGGCCCCATTAGCTTCCCATTTGAAGCCGAAATCAACACCACGGATACATCCGGCCTACACGCGGTGATTAAAGCCGCTAGAGAAGCGGAAATCGCCGTTCTCGCAGTGGGCGAGCATGGATTCCACTCCGGAGAAGCCCGGTCGCGCATGTCGCTGCACTTACCTGGTCTGCAAGAGCATATGATTCGTGAGGTACTCAAGGTTCAAGAGCATGTCGTCCTGGTGTTGTATGCCGGCCGACCGATGATTCTGCCCGACGACATTACCGAACAAGTAGATGCCATCCTTTTGGCCTGGCAGCCCGGCACCATGGGCGGTCCGGCTATGGCTAATCTGCTGATGGGCAAGCGCTCTCCGAGTGGTCGCCTCCCAGTCACTTTCCCGCGCTCTGAGGGCCAAATCCCTCTGTACTATGGTGCCTACAACACGGGTCGTCCAGGTCCGTCCGATGCCGTATTCTGGTCCCACTATGGCGACGGTCCCAATTCACCGGCCTATCCCTTTGGCTATGGTTTGACCTATTCCACGGTAACCTATACCGCGACACAGGCTAAGCAGATGGGGGATTCCATCGCCGTCCAAGCCCTCGTAAAGAACGAAGGCAAGGTCGCAGTGGACGAAGTCGTTCAGCTCTACACGCGAGATCACCACAGCCGGGTAGGTGTACAGCCCGTCCGCCGTTTAATCGGATTCCAACGCCTGTCATTGAAGCCAGGGGAAGAACGTATGGTGAACTTTAGCGTCACAGCCGATGAGTTGAGCGTGATGACTTCAGAAGGCGAGCGCCTATTTGAACCAGGGACATTTAGCTTTTGGGTAGCGCCGCACAGTGCGGCGGGAACCCCGGCGACCTTTGACTGGAAATAAGCCGACCCATGGCCGTTCCTGCAAAATCCTCGTAGAATTTTCGACGAATTCACGATTCGCCCTACCTTTCAGCATGCCTCCAAAACACATTGGCCTAACCGGATCCATCGGTGCGGGCAAATCTACCGTAGCCTCGCTACTTGCTTCAAAAGGAATCCCTGTCTATGTGGCGGACGAGGCGGCCAAACGACTCATGGTGGAAGATGAAGGACTGAAAGCCGCGATAGAAGACGCCTTTGGACCAGGGATCTATGTGGAAGGGCAGTTGCAACGCAAAATTTTGGCTCAACGCGCGTTTGGGACGCCCGAGGCCACCGCTCAAATCAATGCGCTTGTGCATCCTGCCGTGCACGATGATTTTGTGGCTTGGCATTCGGCCCAAGTGGCTCCTTATATTCTTCGCGAAGCCGCTATTCTCTTTGAGTCTGGGACCTACCAAACGTGTGATGCGATTGTCGTGGTAGAGGCATCTAAAGAAGTCCGCATCCAAAGAGTCATGGAACGGTCGGGAATGACCCGTGAAGAGGTAGAGCAGCGGATGCAGCATCAATGGCCGGATGCCAAGCGTCGGGCTTACCTAACAGATCGTGATTTCATTGTGCAGAATGATGAAGATGAAGCCTCCCTTCGTGGTCAAGTGGATGTGTTACACGAAACATTGCTCCAGCGTTGCGGAAGATGACAGAGAACGAGGCG
>DFSS01000056.1:7014-7268 GCA_002381225.1 Flavobacteriales bacterium UBA3431
TCCATCATGCTCTTTGGACTCCCAGAAGATGCGCTATCTGGTGCTGTGCTGATGGTGCTTGTCGTAGTAGGGATATCCATGGTGCCAGTGTTTTTAGTTTCCGTGATCCTCGGCCTATTGATGGCTTTTTGGTTGCAGCGGGCATCGCCCCAAAAGTCCTACTGGGATTGGCAATGGCGCCTTCAGTTGGGTCAAAGTGTCGTGGGCTTGCTATTCATAGCTGTCGTCACCGTGGTGGAGCCCGCGCTGTTCTA
>DFSS01000056.1:7590-7973 GCA_002381225.1 Flavobacteriales bacterium UBA3431
CGACTCCCTAGGCATCTAGGGTATTGGTACCATGAATTAGATCGTTAATACCGCGGTCACCATGGGGATAGACCCAGGCATTCCGCCCACAATGATCATGGTTTCTCCCCAAGGACTCTCCCAGGCATACCCGATTTGGGCCTGCTCATTGTCATCGGGCTGGTAGTAGAATTCTATAAGCCATTTCCCATAGGAAGTTGGGATGTGCCAGCCACATGCGACGAGGGGGTGCCATGGGTCCGCATCGGTATTTTGACAAAAACCAATGTTACCATGAAATTCATACCGTCCTGAATGCGTGGCGCCGAGCCAAAATTTATGTTGGGGGATGATCTGGTCCCCGTACAATTTGCTCACCGTTCCAGAGAGCGCCGAAGACCAAG
>DFSS01000056.1:8281-10263 GCA_002381225.1 Flavobacteriales bacterium UBA3431
TCCCAGCCTGTGGCGGAAGCAAGGCGCATTTCCCATTTTTCCGACAAGGCATGGTGCCCTTGAAATTGAATTTGGGAGTAAAATTGGGTGGAGTGCATCCGCTCAACGGGAAAACTCAAATTGGAGCATTCAAAGCTGCTCAAACCAGGGGGCAAGATTTGGCCCGATTCGAGCATGGGTTGAGCATGCAGGACAAGTCCCAGCTGAAAGAGGATGCATGCAAGGACTCCTCTAATCATTCGACGGGGTTTCTGCGCGGCGCACTTGATGCCAAACGAGCCAGCCTAGCAGCGCATTGATCAAATAGAAGATGTACTTCGCCACGTAGGCGATGTTGCCAAAGAGCACATTTTGGTAGAGCTTGAATCCGTTGTATACCTCATAGAAACCCCACGTGTCCGCATACATTCGTGGCATGTTTAGGGTGCCCGAGAAGGTGAGGGCTGTAATGATGGTAGTCACCCAAAATTTGGCCAAATCCTCGGGCCATATTTCATGGGCCAAATACCCACTAAAGCCAATGTAATTGAGGATGATGGCCATGACTGTCGCGATGCCCGCATTGACAAAATACCAGTTGTCAAATTTGCGCGGCGTTCGGTTGCCTTTTTTGCGCCAAAACCAAAAGGATGCGATGTTGCCAAAGAAGGACACCGGATAGGTCAGCAAGGCGGCTTGGTTGCCCAAATAGTAATCGACGATGGTCGTATTGACCGTGGTTAAAACCCCAATCAGATTGCCCCAGTTATTTCGCTTGGTGACCAAACGCGTGGCCATCATGGAGAAGGCCGCGCCCACGGTGGATAGAATGCCAATGGGAATGCCGTCGATCACCGTGAGGTGGTAGCCCATCGCGATGGAGGCACTGACCACAATGACCACCCCCAATACATCAAGGGTTACGCTTTCGGTAAACTTTTGAAGTTTGGAGATCATGCGCTCAGGTCCAAATTAGTCTGCCTCCGGGAAGAGGAGGGAGGCAAAGGTATGACTTCCGGCATGCAGGGCTTGGATACGTTCTGCCGCCACCACAGCGCCCAGGGCAAATCCAGCTCGGGAGTGCGCCACGTGTGTAAGACTAAGCTGATCAACTGCGGAACGGTAGGTCACGGTGTGCGTGCCTGGGACAGGGTCTTTCCGAATCGCGGCAATGGGCAACGCATCTTCGGGTGCGCCAGGCTGAAGCGCCCAGCCATTCAGCGAAGGATTGGCAGCCAAAATGCCTTCTGCCAAGGTAATGGCGGTCCCACTGGGGGCATCTTTTTTCGCGGTGTGGTGGATTTCTTCCATATCGGCCCGGTAGTCCGAATGAGGGGCGATCAGTTTCGCCAAGTAGCGATTGACTTGAAAGGCTATGTTGACCCCCAAAGAGAAGTTGGAGGCGTACACCAAAGGCGTTTGGGTGCAATCGAGTTCGGGCACGCGTCCAAACCAACCTGTCGTGCCGCAGACGGTCGGAATCCCTTGAGCCAAGAGGGCATGCACATTGGCAAAGGCGGCATCCGGCTGGGTAAACTCAATGGCGACATCTACGCCCGAAAACGTGTGCGCGCCCATTCCTTCGCGGCCTACGCGCGCAGCGATGTGGTGCCCGCGCTGCACTGCCACCGCTTCAATTTCTCGGCCCATTTTGCCGTACCCGATTAAGGCGATGTTCAAGGCCATGACAATTGAATTTTGGCCCCAAGAGGAGCAAGCGGTTGCGGGCATGGACTCACACTGCCAACCAATGTGGGGCTCACATCAAAATGGACTAAAAACCCCGAAGAATAGGCATCCAAGACCTGAAAGAGGTAGGCGGCCCCCACGCCGAGGATGGCATAATCGCGAGAACGGCGTGTTTCGTTTTTGAGGGTGAACAGTTGGTTGTCGGTGAATCGGCCAACGAATTCGTCGGTCGTTGTCGGGTCGGTGTCAAATCGGATATCAATCGCCGTATTCAATCGGTTAAGTGTGCTCTGGTTTGTGTAGAGGAAGTATCC
>DFSS01000056.1:10575-11556 GCA_002381225.1 Flavobacteriales bacterium UBA3431
ACTGTCCAGCACCAGGCAGAATGGCAGAGGCGAAAGCGGCTTTTTTGGCCTGCGCATCGCTTCCTCCTTGGGCGCATAGATTCAAAGAGGTGCCAAGCAAGGCAATGATCCAAAGAGATTTGAGTGCATTCACCATTTGATGACAAAAGTACCACGCCTCCTGCGCATCTGGGCAAAAACCTTGTATTCGCATTATTCTGTCCAAGATTGTCATTCGTCCTATTCTATCGGGCTTCTTCCCGCGGAATCTCCCTATTTTTGCGCCCTCGGTCCCGTAGCTCAGCTGGATAGAGCATCTGCCTTCTAAGCAGACGGTCGCAAGATTACAAGTTCCTTGTAATCAGCGTTCTAATCACGATTCAATGATAGTGGTGCCACAAATTGGTGCCAAATGTCACGCTACTCTTTTCAATTATCCATTGGGCAAAGAGCCGATGGAAGACTCTTCTTAAACCTATTTATCGGAGGACAAAGGTTTCGTTATTCTAACGGTAAGTGTATTCAAGAGAATATCTATCCAAACAAGTGTTTGAACTCAGATGAGCGCTGGCAAAAAGCCAGCCTTCTCAAAGCAAAAATGCATATCGCCCTTGAGAATGGTTGGAGTCCTGTTAGGACGATGGTTGTACCAAGAACCTTCATTGAAACTCTTGAGCAAAAGGCGCAAGAGCGCCTTCAGTTGCCTTATTCCTATCAGTATTTAAGGGACGTACGTTGCCTAATGCAAAAGTGGAACAGATATCCGGGTAGAAAAGAACTTGGAATGCTGCCATTGGAGGAGATAGAAAGAGATGATGTCTTGGGATTTATAAAATGGTGCACCAACTCAGTAACAGGGCAACGCAACAATAAAGCGGTTCTGTCATCTTTGTTATTAGACAGCTTGAAGGCCTGTGGAAATGATTCTGTCTTCAGGGATTTAAAGCTCAAGAAACCAGCTCAGTCATTGCACAAACCCTTCAAGGACGTACCGGGCATCCT
>DFSS01000061.1:0-648 GCA_002381225.1 Flavobacteriales bacterium UBA3431
GGTCGTCTGTTTCGATGAGCAAGCGGTATTCGGGAATGGTGAAGGTGCCTCGCAAGCGC
The DNA here is from genome assembly GCA_002381225.1 of Flavobacteriales bacterium UBA3431. GTDB lineage: Bacteria > Bacteroidota > Bacteroidia > Flavobacteriales > Schleiferiaceae > TMED14. The sequence continues at coordinate 60 of DFSS01000061.1, forward strand.
TCGTAGCCTTCAATTTGGTAATAACCCGTTTCGCCATCGTCGATGATTTCAAAGGAATACTCGACATAGGGCATGCCTCCCATTCCTGGTCCGCCGCTTGTACCATCAAAAGCGGTGACAGAATCCACCACCCCTTCAGCTGGAATAGCTGGAATCTTGGCCGAGCCGCTTACGGCAGGCAACGAGGCGTGGGTGGCGCGGATGACATAGGTTTGGCCCGCTACCCCAGTCAAATTGGGCGACCGGTACCACCCAAGCCCTGTAAACTCGAGGGTGTCTAACAATTGCCCACTGCCGTCTTCTGCCCAAACGATGGCATCCTCTAACAAAATAGGCTCCCCTTGATCCAGAATGCCCACCGACCGCGATACAAAAGCCTCCACAGGCGCATCGGGCTCCAAGGAACTGTACAACGTAATTAAGGGCTGATCGTCCTCAGCCGTGAAGGGAATAATGCGCTCGCAGGACCAGAATACCAGAGCCAGTGCAGCGGTTGTGGCAAGAATAGATTTCATCGCTTAGAATTTAAACGCGTAAGACACAGAAGGAATCGTGGGGAACAAACCATAGCCTTTCAGCACGCGGTTGT
>DFSS01000061.1:958-18058 GCA_002381225.1 Flavobacteriales bacterium UBA3431
GGGTTGGCTTGGTGTGTGTAACCGAAAGATCCAATCGGTGGTAGGCCGGTTCACGGAAATTGTTGCGGCCTTGCACCTGCTCAATGGTGTAGTACCAGGGCTCCCAAGAAAAGGTCTCTGGGCGCGCATAGTACTTGCGTGTGGGCAATGTCGTGGCACGACCCGTTCCATAGACCCAGACCAATCCACCTGACCAACCCTCATTGAACTGATGGGTCATCGTCAGACTGACATCGTGGCGTCGATCATAGGTATAGGGATAGGGATTGCCAAAGTTGATTTCGTCAAATTGGCGCATGGTCTTAGCCCAGGTGTAGCCCAGCCAGCCGGTTGTCTTGCCGGTCTTTTTCTCTAAAAGGAATTCGGCTCCGTAGGCCCAACCCCGGCCCACAGTGACTTTTTGCTGCCAATCCTCAAAGCCAAATAGGAAAGAAGCACCGTCCTTGTATTCGATAAGGTTTTGCATGTCCTTGTAATAGCCTTCCAGCGTCAATTCCCAGCCTTGGCCTAGGTTATGGGCATAGCCTATGGCCGTTTGCCAGGCTTCTTGGGGCCGAATAGAAGCCGTCACGGGCACCCATAAATCCGTGGGCAAACCAATTGTTTGGTTCGCCAAAAGATGCATGTACTGCACCATCTGCACATAGCTCCACTTTAAGGAACTCTTCTCACTCAGGAGGTAACGCGCAGACAAGCGCGGCTGAAGGCTGCTGTAGTTTACCTCCTCTACCTGGAAGCCATTGAAGTGGATGCCCGCATTCACGCGCAAACGGTCCCCAATTTTCCAGTCGTCCTGGATGTAGGCCACATAGTCGTTGGCCACTTGTGAAAAGGAACCAAAGTTGGTGTCAATCGAGTTGCCTCCAGACGAAAACGTAATGCTATTCACACCCGGATCATAGGCGTGTTGGGTAAATGAGGCGCCAAACTTGATGGCATGATTGGGCGAAGGGGCATAGTCGAAGTCCCATTTTGCGCCCTTGTCCTCAATTTGCGAAAGGTAGGTGATGGCAAATCGATCGACATTGGATTGTCCCGTGGCCAATTCCGTTTGGGTATCCTCCAAATTCAAATCGGTGATAAAGCGGTACCGACTGTAGGTGGCGGTCACGTTACTAAACAGCTGAGGCGTTATGATCCAGTTCCATCGGGCCGTGGCAATTCGGTTCCCCCAATTCAAACTATTGTCCGATTTGACGACCGAACGAAAACCTTGATTCTCCCACGTTTCATTGTATCGGATATAGGCCTCGTCTTTGCCATCGTAGAAGCTGAGATACAGCTGGTTGTTGCGGTTAATTCTGTGGTTAATCTTGGCATTCAAATCATAGAAATAGTAGCCCCCTGTCCCATTGGGGTTGTTGGCGAGGATGATGGGTTGTGTCAAGACATCCAGATAGGTGCGACGGCCTGAAACCAACATGGAGGTTCGATCCTTCCACAAGGGGCCTTCTACCGTTAATTTGGAGGAAATAACCCCTACCGCGCCTTCTGCCTTCCATTCTTTCATGTTGCCTTCCTTCATGCGTACATCCAAGACCGAGGAGAGTCGACCGCCGTATTCCGCGGGGAAACCACCTTTGATCAGTTGGACATTGTTGATGGCATCGGCATTGAAGACCGAAAAGAAGCCAAAGAGGTGGGACACGTTGTACACCGGCACTCCGTCGATGAGGATGAGGTTCTGATCCGGCCCACCGCCGCGCACGTAGAAACCAGAGGTCCCTTCCGTCCCACTCTGAACGCCCGGAAGCAGTTGGATCACTTTGAGCAAATCCGTCTCTCCAAGCAAGACAGGCAGGTTTTTCACCGTCTTGATGTCCAAATTGACCGAACTCATTTGGGTGCGTTCCTGAACTTCGCCGGCACGAACACCCACCACTTCCACTTCTTCCAATAAAATGTCATCCGGAACGAGCATAACGTCCATTTCCGTTACTCCGCGTCTATTGAGGAAGCTACCTTGGAGGTAGGGGCGGTAGCCTATAAAGCTCACCTGCAGCGCCACACTGTCCTTAGGTAAGGTCATGGAGAAGAAGCCATAGGCATTGGTCGTGGTGCCTTGCTGAGATACTTGATCAAAGACATAGGCCGAAATGAGTTTCTCCCCCGTTTGGCTGTCGGTGACAAAGCCATTCACGGTGTAGGAACCCTTGGATTGGGCGTTGGCGGTATGTGACAATAGCCCCATGCAGGCCAAAAAGAGTGCGGAAATTTGCTTCATGTGCAGGAAATGTTCTACAAAGATGCCAAAAAGCATGCCGTGGGTTGCACTCGGATGAGTGAATGCCCTTAAATCCTTTACTTTTAGTGAACACAAATCACTTCCATTATGAAACGCAGTTGGTTGTTTACCCTAACCATCGTCTTTACCGCTCAATTTCTCTGGGCCCAGGTTCTCACGCAGACCGTCCGCGGAACAGTTGTTGACGTGGATTCTAAGTATCCCCTCATGGGCGCAAGCGTCTCGATTGGCGACCTAAAGGTGGTCACTGATGAATCGGGTCAATTCACCTTGACGGGGATTCCTTTGGGCCGTCAAACCGTTCTCGTTGGGCTCTTCGGCTACGCGAACCAATCGCAGGCCATTGAACTGAACTCGGCAAAAGAGGCGGTTTTGAGTGTCGGACTCCAAGAAATGGCGACCCAATTAGGCGAGGTCGACGTGGTAGCCGTTCAATCTGGTCAAGCGAAAAACGAAATGGCCACCGTCTCTTCCCGCCAGTTTTCGGTGGAGGAAACGAATCTGTACGCAGGTTCGCGCGGAGAACCGGCCCGGATGGCGACCAACTTTGCAGGCGTACAAGGTTCGGATGATCAGCGCAACGATCTCGTAATCCGCGGCAACACCCCCGCAGGCGTCCTCTACCGAATGGAGGGAATAAATATTCCCAACCCCAACCACTTTTCCATCCCGGGCACGGGCGGCGGACCGGTTACCATCTTGAACAACAAGTTCTTGGCCAACTCCGACTTCTTCACCGGGGCATGGCCCGCCGAATACGGAAATGCCATCGCCGGCGTCTTCGACCTCCAAATGCGCGATGGAAACAACCAAAAATTTGAAGGCTCGGCACAACTTGGCCTACTCGGCACGGAGTTGATGCTTGAAGGGCCACTTGGAAAAGGCCCCAAGGCCCCGTCTTTCTTGGGGGTCTACCGCTACAGCACCCTGAGCATGTTCCAAGCTTTGAACATCAACCTAGGCACCAATGCCATCCCAAAATACCAAGATGGCGCAGCACGCCTCACCTTCCCCCTCAAGAATGGAGGAAAATTGGCCTTGTGGACCATGTTTGGCATCTCGGACATTGAGATCCTGATCAGCAATCAAACGGATACAAGCGGTTTCGAGAGCTATGGCTCCACCGATCGAGACCAATACTTCGGGAGCGACATGATTGTTGGCGGTGTCAATTACACGCGCCCTATCAGCAAACGGGCCTTCATGAAGGCGGGCATCGCTGCCTCATCTGCCCGAATTACCGCGGTCAACACCAAACTACAGCGTGAAATCGGACCGCTGGACGGTGGCGGGTTTGGCTGGGTGGTTACCGCGAATGACACCATGCTGAATTATACTTTTTCCGAAAACAAAATCCATGGCTTCATCTCCTACAACCAAAAAGTGGGATTACGTGGAACCCTTCAATACGGGGTCAATGTGGACCTTTACATGTTGAATTACCAAGATTCGGTCCGGCAATTTGATGGGGTAACCGGCACACTGCCCCCATGGCGTGTGCAATGGGCCACCAAAACGGCTTGGCCGGTCGTGCAACCCTACATTTCATACAAATCTCGACTCACCGAGAAAACCACGTTGACGGCTGGAGCCACTTCCTTGTATGCAGGGGTGAATAAAATTTCTTTCATGCCTTTGGAGCCCCGTGTGGGAATTAGCTACCAGGCCACCGCCCACGACCGCTTCTTTGCAGGAAGTGGCTTGCATGCCCAAATGCAAGCCCCCTACTTGTATTACTATGCGGTCACTACTGTCGGCCACGATCCCCAAGAGCACAATCCAGACCGGATTGGCTTGATGAAGAGCCTCCAAGTGGCGGGCGGATGGGAACGCACCTACAAGGGTCTCCCCATCAAAACCAAGGTCGAGACGTACTACCAGTACCTCTTTGATGTACCCGTTGAGACGAAGCCCAGTAGCTTCTCTATGCTCAATGCGGGAACGGGCTTTGGTCGAATTTGGCCTGATACTTTGCAAAATACCGGTGTGGGCCGAAACTATGGCCTAGAACTCACCGTCGAGCGATTCTTTGCCGGTGGATTTTACTTCATGACCACGGCGTCCTTGTTTGATGCGAAGTACCAAGGCTCAGATGGAGAATGGCGAAATACCGTCTTCAACGGGCGCTATGCCTTTAACGTTCTAGCAGCAAAAGAAATCAAATTGGGCAAAAACAACCGCTTTAACGTGGGCATTAAGTACACGACTGTCGGGGGGCGCTGGTTTGGCGCTCAAGTTGATGAGACGGAAACACTCCGTACGGGGGAAATCGTCTTTGTTGACGAGACCAACAACACCGTCCAATACCGTGCCTACGAGCGTTTTGACTTAAAGTTGGGATACAAGTGGAACAACCCCAACACGGCGTGGGAATTTGGTCTAGACTTGTCCAATTTGACCAGCACCAAGAACATTTTGACGCTAACCTATGTACCGGGATTGGATGATCCCAATACCGCCGTCAATGAATCTGTACGCGAGGAGTACCAATTGGGCCTCTTCCCAGTCTTCTACTTCCGCTGCGATTTCTAAGTGATTCGCACCTAGCTAAAAAAAAGGCCGCTCCGATGGGAGCGGCCTTTTTCGTTTCTAAACCTGAAGGATTAAATGTTGCTGTAGCGGTAGATGGATTCAATGCCGTCTAGGTCATCCTGCATGCATTCGAGGTCGTGGAGAATGCCATCCGAGAGTCCGTAGACCCATCCATGGATGCTAAGCTCACGGCTTTTCCATGCGCGTTGCACTAAAGGAATCTTTGCCAAGTTCCGAACCTGCTCCATCACATTTAATTCCACCAAGCGGCTACCTCGTGCCGTTTCGTCTTGGATCGCATCTAGTTCCGAAGCATGCTTCACGTAGACATCCTTGATGCGGCTAATCCAATGATTTACCGTGCCAATGTGGGTGTTGCCCATCGCGGCCAAAACCCCGCCGCAACCGTAGTGACCACAAACAATGATGTGCCGCACTTTCAGTACATCCACCGAGTAGTGCAGAACAGCCAAAAAGTTCATGTCATTGATATCCACCAGATTGGCCACATTACGGTGAACAAAGATCTCCCCGCTATCGGTGCCGGTGATTTGGTTGGCCGGAACGCGTGAGTCGGAACATCCCACCCATAAAAAATCGGGGCTTTGGCCCTCTGCGAGTTTGTCAAAAAAACCAGGGTCCTCGGCTAACTTTTCTGAGACAAACTGTTTGTTGTTGGCGAGTAGTCGCTGATAATTTTCTTCGGCCGTGTATTTCTCGTTTGCCATGAAAAGGTTATTTAAGTGGTCCTTGAAGCCAGTTAAGCACGCCTAACTGGATGTATCGAGGCATAAATATAGGGGCTTTACTACTGAGGTAATTCATTATTCCGGGCACGATGCGGCGTTTACCCCGCAAAGCCGCGTCCACTCCCGCTTTCGCGACCGAAGCACTGGTCATTTGTGGCATCCACGGACCATCCAACAGAGGCATGGCGCCCATTCCTGCGCGGTCAAAGAACTGACTTTTCGTCGGACCTGGGCAAAGCGTGGTGACGGTTACGCCAGTTCGGCGCAGTTCTGTGTGGAGGGATTCGCTGAATGAGAGCACAAAGGCTTTGGAGGCATAGTAGGCGGACATATGGGGACCGGGCAAGAAAGCCGCGGTCGAGGCAACATTCAAGATGCAGCCATGTCCTTGGGCCACCATAGATTTGGCTACGACCCGGGACAAGCGGAGCAATGCCTCTACATTGAGTCGAATCATTTTCTCGAGCTCATCGTCCTCAGCATGAACGACATCTTTCCACACGCCATAGCCGGCATTGTTGACGAAGAGATCAATTTTCACCTCATGAATCCAAGACAGCAACGCAGATTGCCCCGCGTGGGTACTCAAGTCAGCAGCGAGCTGTGGGGCCTTCCCACATTCCTCGGATAAGGTCGCCAAAGCAGAAGCGTTTTGACCCGTTATCCATACTTCCATGCCAAGAGAATAGGCGTATTTGGCCATTTCTCGGCCAATTCCTGTGCTGGCCCCAGTAATAATTGCGCGCATTGGTCGGATATTTGCCCCCTTGTTGGGGATTTTGCCACAAGGTACATCGTGAATACACAGATCTCTCGTTTCGTCTACGTAGCCCTATCCATCCTAGGCATGCAAACCATCGAGATGCAGGCCCAAGGAATCACGGAGCACATCGTCCCGATCCTGCCCCCCGGAGTGGTCTTCGATGGCGAGGTGAGTCCCGATGAATATGCCGGAGCCATTGCCCTGGATTTACAGTACGAGATTCAACCCGGCACCAATACCCCTGCCCCATACTCCAGCAAGGGCTATGTGTTTCGAACTGAAGAGGCCCTTATCGTCGGGTTTATTTGCCAATTTGATCCAGAGAACTTTCGTGCCAACCGCGGCCTGAGGGACGACGTTTGGGAGGATGACTTCATCGGCATGGCATTGGATGTGTATGGCGATACCCGCAACATGGTTTTCCTGGGTGCCAACCCCTACGCGGTGCAATTGGACATTCGGAAGAACAACCCCGCCACGGCGCGGGACGATGAATTTGACCTGTCCTACGACATGAACTACGAGACCAAGGCCCACATCGGCCAGACCTCGTACAGCGTGGAGATGCGCATCCCCTTTAATTCCATTCAGTTTGGAAGCAATCCGGAGCAGCGGTGGAAGTTTTGCTTCTTTCGCCAAACGTATGTGCAAGGACAACAGGTCAATGTCCAGACGTACAAGGTGGACCGAAGTAATCCCTGCAACGATTGTTTGTACGATCATGTATTGATTTTGGATGGCCTAAAACCGTCGCTTCGCAGGCAGTTCATCCCCTACGTATTCACCGCGGCGAGCCCTGAGGCGCGACCCATGGCCCAGTTCAAGGCCGGGGGCTCTGCCTTTGTGGCCTTGAGTGCAGCGACCTCGGTCGAGGCTGCGGTCTTGCCCGATTTTTCCCAAGTCGAAGCCGATGTAGCGCAAGTCAATGTGAATTCGGCCTTTGCCCTCTTCTACCCCGAACGCCGCCCATTCTTTATCGAAGGAAGTGACCTTCTCGAAAGCCGACTGAAGTACGCCTACACGCGGACCATCAGCCAGCCCTGGGCCTTGAGCAAAATCAACTACCAAAGCCAGGATTTGCGCATTTACGTGTTGAGTGGCATCGACCAAAACTCGCCCTATTTAGTTCCCGGCGAAAACTACTCGAGCTATGGCGCTTCCGGCAGCAATTGGTCCACCATTCTGCGTGCAGAGCATCCCATGAAAAATGCCTCATCCTTCGGGGTGTTAACGACTCACCGCGTGTTTCGCGAGGGCGGTTTTGGGCATACTCTGGCAGCGGACTTTGACTACGGTTTGCCGGGCAACTGGCGGGTAAAAGGGGAAGTGGCACGCTCCGAAACCTTGGAACCCACGGCCGATTGGATTGATGGGGGCGAAACCTTCCAGGGACATTCCGCGGAACTCGACGGAGAACGCTTCAATGGCTATTCCGGGTATGGATCCCTGCGTCGGAATTCGACCAACTGGAACATGCGGTTGGATTACATGGTCCTCTCGCCCACCTTCCAAGCGCAAATGGGCTTTGAGCCCCGCAACAACTTCCGCCGCTACGAGTTTGGCAATAGCCTCAAATTCTTCCCCAACGGCCAACGCATTAAGCAATACGGCGTGTACGCAGAGGCCACATTATTTGAAAATTTTGAGCAGGTCGTCAAGGAAAAATCCGTCTTGTCCTTCGCATGGGTGCAGCTCGCTGGCAATTTAACCGCCCGAATGTTTGGCAAGTACCGCTTCGAAGAAAACTACTTGGGCGTTACCTACCACGACCTTTACAGCCTCAACCTGGGCATGAACTGGTCCCCATCCGTCGCGTTTAGCGCGGAAGCCAATCACTTGCGGGGCCGGACCCTCGCCTACAACGAATCCGCCGTTCGCATGGGCTGGAATGCGGAGACCAACGTCAATATCACCCTCCAAGCTGCCGGCCGTTTCAAGTGGAGTCATAGCCTGAACAAGGTCGCCTTGCGTGAATTGTCGGACCCCAGTCAGTTCATTTACCGCGGCTACCTCTATCAAACGGTACTCAATGCCAACGCGAACCAAGCGATGGGGCTGCGGCTTGTCTTCCAAGTAGATAATTTCAGCGAGCAAATCCTCTTCCAGCCGCTGTTGCAGTACCGCCCGAGTGCCTTTGGACTCTTCTACGTTGGCGGCCTCTACAACGCCCAAGGCTGGCAAGCCTATCTAAAGTGGCAACAGCAGATCGGATAATCCATCCTTAGCGTATTTTGGGTGCATGATTCGCACCGCTATTCTCCTAGTTGTCACGCTTTTTGCAGCCTGCGCCTACACGTATTTTCAAGCCCCTGCCCTCTCGGACGCCCAATGGGCTTTACTGACGGATCTGTTTTGGATTTGGGCCGCTTTTACCGCCTACACCATCATCGCGGGGGAGCTGACCGGCAACTGCAGTCAAGTGGACCGTCTTTGGAGCATTGTGCCCATTGTTTATACCGGGTATGCGGCCTATTTCACGGGGTGGGACACCCGGGCTACCCTGATGGCCGGAATAGTGGCCCTTTGGGGCGCTCGCTTGACCTTCAATTTTGCCCGCCGTGGGGGCTACCATTGGCTGCCTTGGAAGGGTGAGGAAGATTACCGCTGGGAAGTGCTACGGCAACAGCCGCCTTTGAACCAGCCGTTTGTCTGGAAGCTTTTCAACATCTTCTTTATTTGCATCTACCAGATGGCCCTCATTGCCTTGTTCACCTTGCCCATTGTCTACGCTTGGCGCCCAGATGCAGCAGCAGTCGGCACATGGGACTACGTCCTAGCCATCGGCATAGTTGTACTCGTGATTTGGGAATGGTTGGCCGACCAGCAGCAATGGGACTACCAGCAGGAAAAGCACCGCCGTAAAGCGTCCAATGAGGACTTGGGGCCGTACTACGGCAAAGGCTTCACGCATACCGGACTGTGGCGCTGGTCTCGGCATCCAAATTACTTTGCAGAACAGAGTATATGGGTCGTGTTTTATGGATTTAGTATCAGCAGCACGGGAGAGTGGCTGAATGCCTCCATCTTGGGAGCCATCCTATTAATTTTCTTGTTTCAAGGATCGGCTCAGTTCAGCGAGGGTTTAACCGCGGCGAAGTACCCAGAATACCAAGACTATCAGGCAAAGACCCCCCGTTTTTTACCCCTGGGAGGATTTAAAAAGTAATCCTATCCAGGTCCACTCCCTCCCCTGTTTAGCCTAGGCTGATAAGAATACTTATTACGCTTTTTTTCAAAACGCCTCCCCTAAAATTCGCAGCACAGGCTTGGACATCCGTCCGCACAACGAACGCCTTTAGGTCGTAGTTTCATGGAATGAATGCTACCTACATACATCTATTAGTCAACCACCTCCCCCTGTTTGGGGCATTATTTGGCACTGCAGCGCTTGTTTGGGGCCTACTTAAAAAGAATTCGGGCCTCAAAACGGCTGGCCTGCTCTTCCTATTGGTGGCCTCCTTGGGTGGATGGGTGGCCCACATTTCCGGTGAAAAGGCCGAACATTTCGTGGAAGAACTTCCCGGGGTGTCACGCCAGAGCGTGCACGAGCACGAAGAAGCCGCCGAAACGACCCATCTCTTTGTCGTCCCTTTGGGTGTACTGGTTATTTTGGCCCTCTACCTGGATAAGAAAGGCTCTCGCTGGACCACCTTAACCCTGTGGGCCGCGGCATCTTTAGGTACGGCGACATGCGTGACAGCGGCCTTGGCAGCCGAAACAGGTGGTCACATCATCCACACGGAGGTCCATGGCTCTGATTCTGAAAAGGGCGACCGCGAACATGATACCCAAGAAGCGCACCAAGACTAAAGGATGAACATCAAACCCCGAGTACAACGCATTGCCCTAGCGGGAGGCCTGTTCTTTATCCTGAGCACGGCCCACCTTTTCACACCAGGGCAGTTCATGGATGGTGCGACGTATGGGGCGGTTTCTCGGAACTTAGCCCAGGGTCTGGGAAGCGCATGGAACCTATGGTACACGCCCGAACTCTATCCGCAGTTTGTGGAACATCCTCCGCTACATTTTTGGCTTCAATCCAGTCTCTTTCACCTTTGGGGCGACCAATGGTGGGTGGAAGACATCTATGCCATCCTTGTATGGGTTCTCACCGCCTTAGGTATCGATCGGCTTGGACGATGGTCCGGGCTGTCTCAACGGGCCATTCAGTGGTCCCTTTTGCTCTGGACGGCCATTCCCATTGTCACATGGACCTATGGAAACAACCTCCTGGAAACAACACTCAGCGCCTGCATGGTGTGGGCTTCGGCGACCATGGTCTACGGTTTGCGGCGAAACCAATGGGGCTACCTTTTCTTAGGTGGACTTTGGATCGCAGGGGGGGCGTTGACAAAGGGGCCCGTGGCGCTCTTCCCATTGGCGGTACCCTTTTGGTGGCATGTCGCCGGAAATACTTTGCACGCACCCATTCGACGCGTCGTCTTGGATGGCTTGGCAGCCCTCGCGGGCCTTATGCTCCCATGGCTGATTTTGTGGAATCTTTCCGAACCCCATGCCTACCTGAGTGCTTATTGGTCCAAGCAGGTGGTCCATTCCATCGAGGCCATCCAGACGGTTTCCAGTCGCTGGTATATTTTGGGCAGCTTTGCCATGCAGATGCTCATACCGGCCATCATTGCGCTGGGGGTTCGCCGTTTCCGGCCCCTGTCCGAGGGCCCATGGCGTTTGTCGCCTCGCAGCATTGCTTTTGCCTTCATCGCGCTCAGTGCCGTGCTCCCAATGATGATCTCCCTGAAGCAACGTGATTTTTATGCGGTGCCTGCCTACCCTTTTGCCGCCTTGGCTTTGGCCTCCTTTTTGGACGGACATCGGAAAACAGGGAAAACGCTCCATCCACGGATTTTATGGCAATGGACGCTCAGTCTGTGGGCGCTTGGATTTGCATTACGCACCCTCCCAGAAGTACACATGTCCAAGGACTTCACACTGCGGCAATCTATACACCAAGCGGCAAAGACCTATCGGGGCCAAACCCTCTATGTGTCCAAAGAACTCTTCACGGATTGGAATCTGCACGCTCAATGTGCCCGCGTAGGTCAAATGTACTTGAAGGTGGAACCCTCAGACCTCCCGAGGGATGCGACCAGGCTCATTTACAAAGATGGTCGCGTCTTTGTGCTCAAGAATTAGGTCAACGCTTCTTTGCGCTAGAAGCTCCGCGCTTTTTCACAGCCTGAACCGACTCGTCCATGGGATTTGGTTGGACCGCTGCGTCGATGTCTTCCGACGGCACACCAAAAACTTGGGAGGCACAAGGGACCACAATGGCCTCAAAAACGGCACTATTTGGGTCCTCCGCCTGTAAAACGTCTTCAAAACTATAGGTATCACTCTCCAACAGGGCGTCAATGGCACATTGGCAATAGTCTCTGGCCATTTGGTCCGTAATAAACATGCCCGTTGGATCCTCTTGGCGAACGCCTTGCAAACAAGACTGCATGAAGTACTCTTGCGCCTTGTCTCCCATTTGGTCATCTGCTCCACGCATAAGACGCCCAAAATTGACCGCCGAGCCGTCAATGGTGGCATTTTCGCTGACACAGTCGATCAGAATTTGGAAATTTTCGCTCTTCGTTAAAAGCTCCATCATCTTCCCCGAGGCATTGGCTTCGATAATCACGGAGCTCTCTAAGGAAGGAATCAAGCTGAGCATGGCGCACTCACAATATGCTCGGGTATCTAATGTTATACCATTCAAAACCAAATCTTTACCTTGTAAAGAAGCATCGGCCGATTCCTGACAAATTTTAACCAGCAAATCCCCATCCCCTAAAGGAACCCCGTCCTTGGTGTATACAGTTTGGGCCGAAAGCTGCAATGCCCAACATGCCGCAAGGGCCCAGATCCATCTTTTCATGGGTGGAATATACTAAAAGGTGTCCACCATAACATTGTACGTGGGGTCCTCTTCCACATTCACATCGATGATGGCGGAAGCGCTTTGAAGCAGCCCTTGACAATCCGAGCTGACATGTCTGAGGGTAAGTCTTTTTCCGGCCTGCTCGTAGCGTTCGGTTAATTTGTGCAAGGCATCTATGGCGGACATGTCCACAATGCGGCTCTCTGCAAAGTCCAAAATCACTTCCGAGGGATCCCCGGCCACATCAAATTTTTCATGGAATGCGGTCACCGAACCAAAAAACAGGGGTCCATAGAGGGCGTAGTGCTTCACCCCCGAATCGTCCGTGAATTTTCGCGCCCGAATCCGCTTGGCGTTGTCCCACGCAAAAACCAACGCGGAAATCACCACCCCGACCAATACAGCCAATGCCAAATTGTGCAGGAGTATGGTCATGGCCGTGACCACCACCATGACCAAGGTGTCCGAGGCCGGCATCTTTCGAAAGGTGCGGAGACTGGCCCATTCAAACGTTCCGATGGAAACCATGATCATCACCCCAGTGAGGGCCGCCATGGGCAATTTTTCGATCAGACTAGATCCGGCCATAATGAAGACCAAGAGGAGCACCGAGGCGGTGATCCCCGAAAGGCGTGCCCGAGCCCCAGACGAAATGTTGATGAGGCTTTGGCCAATCATCGCGCAGCCCCCCATGCCGGAAAACAAGCCCGATACGATATTGGCCGCGCCTTGAGCCACCGCTTCTTTGTTCCCTCGGCCTCGGGTTTGCGTGATCTCATCTACAATATTGAGGGTCAACAAGCTCTCTATCAGGCCAACTCCGGCGACAATCAGCGCATAGGGAAAGACAATCGTCAAGGTCTCCCATTCCCACGGCACGGCCGGAAGGTGGAAGGGCGGAAATCCTCCTTCAATGGAGGCGATGTCTCCGACGGTTTTGGTATCCAGTCCGAAGCCCACCACCACCCCAAATATGACTAAAATCGCCACCAAAGAGGCCGGCAATGCCCGAGTCAACTTAGGCAAGCCATAAATCATGGCCATGGTCGCCCCCACTAGGGCAAGGCTGAGATATAGCGCATAGCCTCGCAGCCAATCTCCTTGTGCATCCTGAAACTGCCCTAACTGGGCCATAAATATGACCACAGCGAGGCCGTTGACAAAGCCGTAGATCACGGGCTGGGGCACGAGGCGAATGAGTTTCCCCAAGCGCAGAAGTCCAGCCAGAACTTGAAGTAGGCCTGCAAGAATCACCGCAGCAAATACATATTCGACGCCGTGCGAGGCGGCCAAGGTCACGATCACCACGGCTACGGCCCCCGTCGCTCCCGAAATCATACCTGGTCGCCCTCCCAACAGCGAGGTCACCAAGCCCATAACAAAGGCTGCATACAAACCTGTAAGGGGGGAGAGTCCCGCCATCAATGCAAAGGCCACGGCTTCAGGTACTAGGGCCAACGCGACAGTCAAGCCCGACAGAATTTCCTTCTGTATGGCCACGGGTTGATGAAAATCGAAAAGACGGAGAGTTGGACGTATAGCCATGCTAAAAAGATTACCCGTTTGGAGAAAAAAAAGAAACCCGCCCAGTGAATGGACGGGTTTGCAGATTTAGGTGGCGGAAGAAGAGGGATTCGAACCCCCGGACCTGTTACAGTCAACGGTTTTCAAGACCGCCGCGATCGACCACTCTGCCATTCTTCCGCGGCAAAAGTACGTAACTTCGCGCTTATGCGCCGAATGCTTTTGCTTGGATTTTTATCAACATGCCTGGCCACCTACGGACAGGGCTTGCGCCTGACGGCGGACGTTCATCCCTACTGGGGTCCTGAAATCAATCATTATCTGGAACTTACCTACAGCATCGAGCCCATGAGCTTGTATGCACAATGGTCAGACACCAGTGCGCCGCGGGTCACCGTTGTGGCGGTTTTGCAAGGAAATGCGGGCGTGATTGCGGCCGACAAATTGGACTTAGCCTGCCCGCGTCAGCAAATGGACGCCGAAGTGCTGTATCCGATCGTCCAAAATGCCTTTCTCGCCGCCGACACCGGAAACATGTACCTCACCGTCTACTACGGCCTGGGAAATGACCTCACCGATACATTGCACGGGACCTTTTATTTGACGCCCCAAAAAGGCGTGCAACTCGCTCCCCTCGCATGGAAAGAGGTTCAAGGCAAGCGCCTTGTACCCCGCGCCCAATTTGGCCAAGCAGTTTATGCGCAGGATACAGACAAAGTCCATTTTTACACCCATGGCTACCGTCTGCCCCCATCAAAAAAGAGCTTCTTCCGGTATGAAGTGTATTCCCTCGATAGTGACCGCCCGATGGAGGGCTTCGGTGGCGTGCAGCGCTTGGCCCCCAACGAGGATCCCGTCACGGCTATCCAAGGCAGTCTCTGGATTACCGACCTGCCTACCGGCCAATATGAGTTGCGCTGCACCTTGCACGTTCAAGACATGGACGAAGCCTACTACCCTCAGGAACGCTTAGCTTTCTATCGAGTCAACCCCCGAGAACTCGCACGCTGGAATGAAAGCACTCCGATCGACCCGCGTTGGACGGGTCAATTGGGAACTGGGGATTCGCTTCGCCATTGGATCAATGGATTCTATCCTATTGCTTCCATTGCCGAGCGACAGCAAATTGAACGCATGGGGCCTGGAATGAGCGATACCACGATTTGGCGATTTGCTCAGCGCTTTTGGGAAGTGCGCTACCCCAATGAGGCCCTTGCGCAGTTTCTGGCCTACAAAGCCATGCTGCGCCAAGTGGATCGCGAATACAGCAGCCGTTCCGTGCCTGGGTATGCCACGGACCGAGGGCGGGTTTTTCTTCAGTATGGCGCACCGACACTCACTGAGAAGCGTCCATTCGAAACAGACGGCTACCCCTATGAAATCTGGCAATACAACACCCTAGATGTTCCAAACGCCCCGTACCAAATCAACAAGATCTTCATTTTTGTGAATTACGCCGTAGCGGGCAGGAATTACGAGTTGCTCCATTCGGATGCCATTGGCGAAGTCTACAACAGCCGATGGAAGATTGCCTTGCAAAAGCGTTCCTACAATACGGAGGACATCGATGACACGGGCCAAACAGGCTACGACAAGTTTGGCAGCCGCATCTACAACAACATCATTCCCGGCGGAGGATGAAAACGGCGGTCGTCATCCTCAATTGGAATGGCCAGCACTGGCTCGAGAAATTCCTGCCGACCGTGGTAGAGCGCAGCCCTGGCGCATTGGTGGTCGTCGCTGACAATGCGAGTACAGATGGTTCTCAGGCTTGGACCACCTCCCAATGTCCCGATGTTCATTGGATCGCCATGGATGTGAACCGCGGGTATGCGGGGGGATACAACACCGCCCTGGAGGCGTTGGCATTAACCCACCCGGAACTGATTTACGCGGTGCTTATGAATTCGGACATCGAGCCTCAAGCCGATTGGCTCCGACCCATGGAAGACTTTATGGAAGCGCACCCGAAGGCGGGGGCCATTCAACCAAAGTTGCTTGACTTTCAAGACCCAAGCCGGTTTGAGTATGCAGGAGGCATGGGAGGCGGCATGGATTGCTGGGGCTACCCTTTTGCACTCGGACGCGTCTTTGACCACTGCGAGGTGGATTCAGGCCAATACGACCAACCCGCTTTTCCGCGCGTTTTTTGGGCCTCCGGGGCATGCCTCATGGTACGCCTGGATGCGTTTGCGCGCGCTGGACGACTGGATCCCCGGCTATTTGCCCACATGGAAGAAATCGATCTTTGTTGGCGTATGGCGCGCGCGGGCTACCATGTCCACGCAGCGGCCCCATCCGTCGTATACCACGTTGGGGGCGGGACATTGGGCGCCCTTTCCCCCCAGAAGACCTATTTGAATTTCCGAAACAGCTTATTGGTCGCTGTGAAGAATCTCCCCACCCTCAGCGCCATGCGCATTGTGTCGGCCCGCTTATTCTTGGATGGGATCGCTGGATTGCTCTTCTTAAGCCGAGGGCAAGCCGCCCACTGTTGGGCCATAGTTCGCGCCCATGTGTCCTTCTATCGCCTATTTGCCGCCTTCGCTTTGGCCCCTTCGCCTGATCCAAAAGGGTGGCCCGAGGCAGGCCTACTGCGGCGCTCTATTGTATGGGCGCATCATGCCAAAAAGGAACGAGGAATCCGGTTTTAAGGTCGGGACCGCCGAGGGTGGAATTGCAGGACCGCGTCCCGCAAATGCTGCTGCTCCAAATGCGTGTAAATCTCCGTAGTGGTGATGCTTTCATGCCCGAGAAGGGCCTGAATAACCCGGATATCTGCCCCATGCTGAATCAGGTGGGTGGCAAAGGTGTGACGAAGCGTATGTGGTCCCATGGGTTTGGTAATGCCCGCCTTCTGAGCGAGGTCTTGCAATCGGCGAAAGACCCACACGCGACTTATGGCCTTGCCCCGTTGATTGAGGAAAATATGGGTTTCAAAACCACGAACGGGGGTTGTATGCACCCGTACTTCCTCCACATAGCGGTAGAGCGCGGTCAATGCGGAGGGGTATACGGGCACCAGGCGTTCTTTGTTGCCTTTGCCGACCACCCGAACCAAGCCATCATGCTGGAATACATCCCCCAGTTTGAGGGAAACCAATTCGGACACCCGCAAACCACAGGCATATAGCATCTCGATCATGGCGACATCCCGCTCGCCCGAAGGCAAACTCCGGTCCACAGCAGCCAGCAGAGCATCCACCTCATCGATGGAAAGGTAAACCGGTAACTTACTCCCAATTCTGGGGGCCTCAATGCCCTCCATAGGGCTCTGCTCGAGGACCCCTTCCTCCACCATGAAGGCATAGAACGTGCGCAAACTCGAACGCATGCGCGCTTGACTCCGGGCAGTCTTGCCCGCCTTTGCTTGCGTCTGCAAAAACGTCCGCAATGCTTCCGTATC
>DFSS01000027.1 GCA_002381225.1 Flavobacteriales bacterium UBA3431
TGCCAATGGCCCAGTGTTGGGCTTAAACTATATCGTTAGTTTGGATCAATTCCGGGTAGAAAACGCCTCTTAATCCCTTCAACCCTAGTAAATCACCTGCACATAGCCGTACACATCCCCATCTTCTGTTTCAAAGCGGTAGACATAGGTGTCCTGTTGGACCGGCTTGCCATCAAAGGTTCCGTCCCAAAACTCCTTGAAAGGCTCGTCTGTTTCAAAGACGACACTTCCAAAAGAATTGAGGATAACAAAGTGATCGCCGGGGAAGCAATCATTTCCGGCAATACGTAGCAACTCATTTTTACCATCGCCGTTCGGCGTGAAGGCATTGGGGATCCAAAGTCGTTGGTCCATTCGGGTCACGGCGGAGGTGAAATCGTAGCCGTATACCGCATTGCAAATGGTGTCAATTAAATCTAGGTGCACGTTGTAGGTGCCCGTGGCGGGAAGCCGGTAGGTCGAAACCCTCCCGGTGTCTTGAATGCCATTGTGAAATGTCCATTGGTAGATGTATCCAACAGTATCCACCCCATAGGTCACATTCACCCGAACACGGCCATCCTTGCATGAGTCTGGGGCCACGTTGACTTCCGGGCCGGGCCAATCCGCATCAAATTGGACCACTTGGTAGGTGGTGTCACTGGTGCCGCAGGTCGTATCATAGGCGACCAGACGAATGGTATGCGGGCCAGGGGAGGAGAAATTATAGGATAGGGTATCGCCAAACTGCAGCCCACTGTTCCCAAAACGCCATTCGTGGATTTCGCTGTCGATGCTTTCATTGAAAACCTTCACTTCAAACAAGCGGTCACAGGAGAAATACTCGGTACTAAACTGCGCCTCCGGAAAAATGCCTTGGTTGTGTGTGATTTGGATGGTGGTGCTGTCCATGATGTCACAAACCGTGTCGATGGCGATCAGCTTGATGTTCCAAATGCCCTTGGTAAAAATGACCGTGGGTTCCTTGGCCGTCGAAGTTTGGCCGTTCCCAAAGTTCCAGAAGTACTGATTGGCGTTCTTGGAGTTGTTGGTGAATTTGACCCGTAGGTTGTCACAAAGGGTGTCCACATCGGCATCGTAGTCAATGGAAGCATCGGCCGTGACGGAGGTCTCAAAGTCAATTTTGATGACGCCCAAATTGCAGTTGTTGCTCATTCGGGTCGGAGACACCACGCCTGAGGTCGTCGGGAAAGTGCCATTGTTACACGCCGCACATACGGCCTGATAAATGGTTCCATCGGGGGCAAAGCGCGAAGTTCCGCCATCCACGTGCTCGGCCGCCGTGCCTCCAAAGAAGGTGGCGTAGAGCACACTCTGGGCATTTTGTTTGAGCACCATGAAGTAGAAATCGCTGCCATCTGTGGACGATTGGACGGCATCGGTGGTAACGGGCAAGTTGTTCGTGTTTCCGCCTAGGTTGCCCCCATTCACCGCACCACCCCAGCCTGAAAGTAGGATGTTGAGGCACTCGTCCACATTGAAGGCAGTCGGGACTAGGTTCACAAAGTTGTTGGCCGATCCAAACTTGCTGGAAAAAATCAATTGACTCAGGTCAGCACTCATTTTAACCACAAACTGTCCGCCAGAAGTGGTGGACCAGGTTCCGGCCGTCGTAGGCCAGAGCCCCAGTGTTTGGCCGTAGGCATAGACGGCACCGTACTTATCGATGTCGATAAAAAAGCTCATGTCCATACTGCCGGTTCCCAGATAGGTGACCCGTTGCAAGACCCCACTGGAATTCAATCGCGCAATGAATCCATCCGTTCCGCCGGAGTAGGTGGGGAATTTGGCCCCCGATGTACTGGGCATGTCGTTCGATGTGGTTCCGCCGGTGAGGTAGACATCCCCATTGCCGGCTACCTTGACGCCTAGCCCCGCCTCCTTTCCTGAGCCGCCCACTTGCGTAACCCAGCGCTGGGTTTGCAAATTGGAGGTAAACGAGGCAATAAAGGCTTGGGAAGGATCCGTGCCAGCCGGGGCGGTGGAAGCAATGAAGATGTTGTCATTGGCATCTACAATGACTTCGCCGCGGGCTTGGTCGCCGTAGTTTTTCGCCAACCCAATGTTTAATCCCTCATTCGCGGTGGACGTGCCATAGAATGTTCCGCCGGTAATGGCCGTGCCCGTGGGGTTGATTTTGAGCAGGAAGAGGTCTACGCCATCATCGTACAGGAATGAGTTCGGGGATCCCTGACTAGGTCCGTACGTAGGTCCGCCCTGGAATTGCGAAATCAAAGCACCGGTGGGGATGGGAAAGTTATAAGACCCTGTGGTGCCCATAATGACCAACTCACCCGCGTTATTTACCATCATGGAGTGGGGTTGATCGGGTTCACCCCCTCCGATGTAGGTGGAATACAAGCGAGAAGCTCCGTTGGCGCTGAATTTGGTGATGCCAATATCCATGCTGACATAGCCGGCCGTCGACACTTCGTTGAACGTGGGATCCAGAGCCCCCGCGCTGGTGGGGTAGCCTGCGTCAAACACAATCCCGCCCCCGTAAAGGTTTCCTTGGGCATCGTATGTCGCCGTATAGCCCCAGTTGTCCGCGAGGGAACCGCTAAAGGAGGAAAAGACCAAAGTGGGGTCAATCACCAACGTTTTACCCTTGGCATAATAGCCCACTTTGAATCCAACGCGGCCATTCTCCAAAATGAACTCGCAGCGTACGGGTTTACCAGTCTCTAAGATGTAGGCGTAAGGGGCGGTTTCGGTGATGGTTCCCAGTGGTGTTTCCAGCACCAATTGACCTTCGCGGTCAATCCGTGGATCAAGGCCTTCGTAGGCGATTTGGATGGCAGCAGGGTCTCCTCCAGGACGCACATACCAGGCATTGTACAGCTCGCCTCCTTTTTCGCCCCAAATTTGGTCAATGAAGGGGTAGAGGTCTGTGCGCTTAAATCCTTGATATTCAGGAATATTTGTAGCCCATTTGGATGCGTCCTTGCCAATAAGGTAGTTGCGTGTGCTGCTCATAGGGTCTATCCCCACAAGTGGTGCTTGGGGTTGAGCGCCCACATACGTGCACAGCAAACCGAAGGCATCTGGCCCGTCTTCATGGAGGTTGGGGCTGGTGTGCTCCTCGTCGTGGTGACCGTGTTCGGGCATCACGCGCTCGTTCAAAAGCATCATTCGGAACCCTGAGGGTTCCCAGAACACGGCGCCATAGCTGAGAGGCGTTTTCGCCAAAATAGGCTGGGGCCACTGCCCTTGGTTCGGAATGAATAGGGGCTGGGCGTGGCTCCAAAAAGCCAAGCACATCGCTAGAAAAAGCCCCAATCGTTTCATCTTTTAAATCTACGAGGAATTTTTAGGCGCCTACTCGGCGAGCGGCAATAAAACCGCGCTCCGTTTCTCCCCACACCGTAGCTAGCAAATAATGTTCCGCGTTTTCTTTGAGCTTCATCTGGCTTCGAATGGAGTCCGCTTTATCTGGGTAGCCACGGACCACTACGGACGCACCGTTGGGCCAGTCGCCTTTGAAAGGGGCGTGAATGCCGTCTACTTGAAACACGCGGCCCGGGAAGTCGGTATGCAAAACATGACTGGTTAATAAGCGCGAATCGGGATGCAACTGCTGCATCGCAAAAGTCTCGGCTAACGTAGGAATGCCGCGGCCTGCAACCAATGCTGCGTCGGCATCGTAGAGGTACGTGCGTGGGTGATCCAGGGTGGGTTTCTGGGCCTGTGGGTCGATGGCAAACCGGTAGCGTTCCGTCCCGTCGGGGTATAGATCGATGGCTGACCGCCCTGGGGCTAAATTGGGCTGACGCGTGACGTGTACAAGGACCTCCTTCATTTCACGGTGCACACTGAGGAGATACATGGCTCGGACGTTCGGAAACCAGTGAAGAACCTCATCGGGGTCCACCATGGGGGAGAGTTTGATCCAAACGTTCTCGGCTTGTTCTAGCCAGCGGGGAAGTTCCACCAAAGGGTTGGGGAAGCAGTCTTTGGGGTGGTAAACACGGTTTCCATCGGTATCCAAGCGCGAGGGATCCACATAGAGGGCGTCTACCGGTACTTCCGGGGTGAACTGTTCACTCGCCACGCCGTGTACTTCGCGCTCTGTCCCGAGAATCCGGGAATTGTGCACGTGCAGGGCGGCCAAACCACGATCGGGCTCCGTGACCAGGGTGTGAAATCCGGCCATTTCCAACCCCCAAGTGTCCACCCCGCTTCCGCCGGTAACATCCCAAACCCTCGAGCCCTTCGTCAGGGTCAAGCCTAGTTCCCGCCCACGCCAGAGTGCTGTAGCACAAGAGCTTGCCTGGCTGAGTTTAGATTTTGGAGGAAATACGTAACCGGGGCATTCTATCAGTGGACCAAATCGTTCACTCATTTGAGACCGAACCTCCAACTGGTTCAACAAGGTTTCAAATTGAGGAGGTTTGGACTTTTTCAGCCGGAGCTGGAGGGGCTCTTTCCCAGCATTTTCGGCGCAAAACGCCTCCACCTCGGATGCACTCGGAAAGGTTGGTGACAAAGCCATAGTTCAAAGATACCTGACTGGTGTTAATCCTTTGCGCGTTCAGTTGGTCTAACACATTCTATTTGGATGTATTTTCAACCCTCAAATTGCATCACCTATGCTCCGCAAACTTTCATTCCTTTCGGCTTTATTAGCGCTAGCTTTCAGCGCATCTAGCCAAATCGTAAGCACCTCCGATACGGCCTTTGGACCCTCCATTCCTACGACCCTAATTCCTGGCCCAAACCCCACTACGGCTTCCGTATCCCCTTGCTTCGACACCTTGGTGGTGCAAATCCCCGCCAATCGATGGGTGTACAGTGTGGACGTTCAGTACGACATGCTCGCCGCCAACAACGGCTGGAAGAGTGAGCAATTTTCGTATTTGACGTGCACAACTACGGGCAATTCCGAGGGAACCATAGCTCAAGGGGTCGGTAACCAATCGGGTCTGCAGACGTACAGCCGAACTGGACTGA
>DFSS01000028.1 GCA_002381225.1 Flavobacteriales bacterium UBA3431
TTCTATCCATTGAACTACGGGGCCAGAAGGCAACCGCGTCACCTGATGGTCGCTCCCGCCGGCAATGCGGCGCCGGGCTGAAGGAATTCCAGTTTTCCTGTTTCCGGGTTTTCGGCCATTAAAATCATGCCTTGAGACTCCACCCCGCGAATCGTACGAGGAGCCAAATTGGCTAACAGCACCACTTGGCGACCGACCACATCTTCGGGTGCAAAGTGCTCTGCAATGCCTGACAAGACGGTGCGTCGATCGACGCCTGTGTCCAGAGTCAATTGGAGCAAGCGGTCCGCTTTGGGCACCTTGGTAGCCTCTGAGATGGTGGCAACTCGAAGGTCTAACCCAGCAAATTGATCGTAGTCGATATTGGCCGCAATGGGGGGAATAGCAGAGGTTTCCACAGGCTGAACAGGGATTTCAACAGGTTTGACAAGCTTGGCGCGCTGGGCGTCCATGGCTTCGTCTTCAATCTTTTCGAACAAGAGGGCGGGCTCTGACAGGGTCTGACCGGCCGGCACCAGGCTCGTCCCAGCTAAAAGCGACCAATCTGCCAACTCCATCCCCAGCATAGCGCGAATTTTCGCCGCACTAAAAGGTAGGAAGGGTTCAAAAACAACCCCTAAAGCAGCCATAATTTGTGTGGCCGTTCCGAGGATTTCTGCCGCACGCGCGGGATCCGTTTTAACCACTTTCCAAGGCTCCGCATCGGCGAGGTATTTATTCCCTACACGGGCCAAATTCATTGCCTCCGTCAATGCCTCACGGAAGCGATAGGCCTCCAGAGCAGATGAAACTTTAGCCGTTTGAATGGCGATGGCGCCAAGCGCTTCCAAATCTTCCGGCGCAGAACCAGAAACCGGCACCTTTCCCTCACAGTACTTGTGATTCAAGACCATCACGCGGTTCACGAGGTTGCCCAAAATGGCGACCAGCTCCGAGTTGTTGCGCTGCTGGAAGTCGGCCCACGTAAAGTCGTTGTCCTTCGTTTCGGGCATGGTGGCACATAAGGCGTAGCGGAGCGAATCTTGCTTGCCGGGAAATTCGGCCAGGTATTCATGCAGCCAAACGGCCCAATTTCGGGAGGTAGAAAGCTTCTCGCCTTCCAAGTTCAAAAACTCATTCGCAGGCACGTCCTGAGGTAGAATATACCCGCCGTGCTGCATCAAAATAGCTGGGAAAATCAGGCAGTGAAAGACGATGTTGTCCTTGCCAATAAAGTGCACCAATCGCGTCTCCTCATCCTTCCACCAGGTTTCCCAATCGGCTCCAAAGAGCTCTTGGGTGGCCGTGATGTACCCAATGGGAGCGTCAAACCACACATAAAGGACCTTGCCGTCTGCCCCTTCCACGGGAACGGGAACGCCCCAGTCGAGGTCGCGGGTCATGCTCCGGGGCTGCAAGCCATCGCCAGCATCCAACCACGATTTGCACTGACCATAAACGTTGGACTTCCATTCGGGGTGGGACTCGATGTAGGTGCGTAATTCAGGCGCCAACTTGTCCAAAGGCAAGAACCAATTAGTCGTCTTGCGCATCTCCGGTGCCGCGCCCGAAAGCGTCGACGTCGGGTGAATCAAATCCGTGGGATTCAAGGTCGACCCGCACTTCTCGCATTGGTCGCCATAGGCCCCGGCCGCCTGGCACTTGGGGCAGGTGCCGGTGATGTAGCGGTCTGCCAAAAACTGCTCCGCCTCTGGATCATAGTATTGATCCGTTTCACGGGCTTCAAACACCCCTTTTTCATAGAGAGTTTGGAAGAAATTGCTCGCCACCTCCGCATGCTTGGGCGACGAGGTCCGCGAGTAAATGTCAAATTGAACGCCAAAGCCCGCCAACGCGTCGCGCATCATCTCGTGGTAGCGGTCCACAATTTCGCGGGGGGTGACGCCCTCTTTGCGGGCCTTCATGGTAATGGCCATGCCATGCTCATCGGAGCCGCAAACAAAGGCTACCTCCTCGCCGCGCATTCGCAAGAAGCGCACATAGATGTCGGCAGGAAGATAGCATCCGGCCAAATGGCCAATATGAATGGGGCCATTGGCGTAAGGCAGCGCAGCGGTGATCGTGGAACGTTTGTAGGACTTCATGTACGACAAAAGTACAAAGGGCTGTACCTTGGTTTCGTTCTATGCCAGAATCCCTTTCTCCCCCCTTCTTAGCCCCCGGCGATGGCATCGCTTTGGTGTCCGTTTCGCGCTTTGGTGAGTCTGCTGTCATGGAACAAGCCGAATCATGGATTCGCTCCCAAGGGTTCACGCCTTTCCGCGCGCCGAATTTGGGTGCCCGCTCCCATCAGTTTGGCGGCGACGACGCCACTCGAGCGGCCGACGTCAACTGGGCCATTGCGCACCCCGAGGTCAAGGCCATCTGGAGCATTCGGGGCGGGTACGGGGCGGTCCGTATGGTCGACGCCATCAACTGGTCCAGCTTGAAGGCCCAGCCCAAATGGCTGATCGGCTTCAGCGACTTCACCATGCTCTTAGGCCACGCCTACCAACAAGGACTTTGTGCCGTACACAGCTGGATGCCCATTCAGCTCCCGACCAGCACCTCAAAAAGCGTCGATAGTTTGGCCGATCTCCTTCGCGGAAGGCCCCATGTTCTGCGCGCCCCCGCACACCAACTCCAGCGCTCGGGCCAAGCGGAAGGTCCCTTGGTGGGCGGAAACCTCTCCGTCCTCTACTCCATGCTGGGATCACCTAGCTTCCCCAACTTGCAAGGCTGCATTCTGGCCTTGGAGGATTTGGACGAATACCGGTACCATCTGGACCGCATGTTCTGGGGCCTAAGGCGCGCGGGAGTTTTGCAGGGCCTTGCTGGCGTGGTGGTGGGCAGCTTCTCGGACATGAAGGACAATGCCTTGCCCTTTGGCAAAGAGCCGCTCGAAATCGTCTCGGAGGCCCTCCCTGGGGCCGTTCCGTTGGCCATGGGCATGCCCTTTGGGCACGAAAGTGCCAACGAAGCGTTTATTACCGGCTACCGCTACCGCTTGGTAGTAGATTCGGCTGGTGGACATCTTTCTCCCCTCTAAACGCCGCTGGGCGGGCTACCTCGCGGAAGCAAAAGCACTGATGTACTATCAGCAATTGGGGTATATCCTATGTCTTCAAAATGGCCGACATTTTCGCAGCGAGGTGGACCTCCTACTTTGGCACCCACGGGAAAGACATCTGGTGGCTGTCGAGGTAAAATTCCGATCCCAAGCCCCTGAAATTCTGCCACTTACTTTGCGTCAAGCTCGACGGATTTACCGAGCCGCATGTGCATTGCGACCCTTGCCCTTGAAGGATGAGGAGGTCGAGGTTCAGCTCTGCCTGATCACGGGAAGGTTGGAATCCCCACAAATTCAAGTATTTGCAGAGTTTTATACGCCTTGGGAGTGAAGTTTTGCGGCACGGGAATTGCCTACCTTTGCAGAAATATTAGAACCTGTGAGAGAACAGCGCCCTTCGCGTGGGGGAAAACCTTCGCGTCCGACCAATAAACCGTCTCGCCGTGAGGGCGACGCCGGTCGACCTTCCCGAGCCTCCTTTAGTGAGGAACGCAGCCCTGACGGCCGGCGAAAATTTAGCCTACCCTCCTCGGAAGGGCAGTCATCACGCGGTCCCCGCGAAGACCGCCCCTA
>DFSS01000010.1 GCA_002381225.1 Flavobacteriales bacterium UBA3431
AAATCGGCCTCGTTTCCAAGTGGAGGGCCTTCGGCTGGCCGTGCCATGGCCGTGATTCGCCTGGCCGGCCACTTCCAGCCTTGTCCACGGAATGCCGCGTGCAAGCGTTGGGGCCATTCCTGACTGCGGCGGTCCTTACGGCCGCTCCATTGAAAGCGGTATCCGGGTTGTATGGCCAGTTGGACCTGAACCCAGGCCCCATCCTTCGCGGCCAGGGTGTAAACGTCGTAAATCATGGGGGCAATTTGCCTCCGCCAACGCCGTCAGTCGGGACGAAACGACTACAAATGGCTCCTTAAAGCAGAGGTGGGGGCCGACGCGATTCGAACGTCGGACAATGCCGTTTAACGGGAGTTTCTCCTTTTAAAAATGGGGTGCAGGCCTGAGCGCTCAGCGATCTTGCAAAAAGAGATAGGAAATCCAGCGCAGCTCGCGGCCGTGAAACAAGGGAAATCCAAAGGCGTTCAGGGGGTATAAAATATCCTCTTCGATACAACGGATCCCCATATCTGACCCGTGTTGCTCGAGCACGCCGAGGCGCACGCCCGCCCCTTCGGTCGGCTCAAACTCCACAATGTCTTGGACAAAGAGGTACTGGTTGTTCCGGTCTTTCAGGCCGGTCCAGGCATCTTCCCAAAATCCATGCAAGGGCTCCCCGTTCCACCACATACCATCCTTGGAAAAAAAGGCCCGCTGGCCGTGCATGCGTCGGTACCCCACAATGTGGTGGTCATTTCGAAGGCGAAAACGAGCTTCTTGCATGCCCTTACAACGCGTGCAGGGGCAAATCGGTTCGAGCCACCTTCGCGATGGCCTTTTGAATTTGGTTCAACGGCAACTGGCGGCAGGCAAAATCGCCTCGTGAACAGCGAGAGGTACCGTAAATCGAGCAGGGCGAACAGGAAATCCCGCTGGGTTGCACATGTTCTTGTCCTCCGGAATGTGCGGGTACAAAACCTGCTTCGGGTGCCGTTCCCATCCACAAGGTTACCGAAGGGGTTCCGTGTAAGGCCGCCAAATGCTGGTTCGCTGAATCCGTCACCACGGCGACTGCCGCTTTCTCCCATAGCGAGGCTTCCTGATCGGGTCGCGCAAATTCAATATCTGGACCATTCCATTGGTCGATTTCCGAGAAATGTCCCATGAGGATGGCCTTCCCACCTAATTCCTGCCACCAAACCACCAAAGCGTAGGCGCTTTCGAGGGGCCACCTTTTGCTTTCATGTGCCGCAAATGGCGCTACCAGCAGGGTATCGCTCGAAGGCCTCGAAGTGCTTGGGAGAGCAACGGGCCACACTATGGGGAATCCCGCTTGGGCAAAGGCATCCGCATAGTTCACTTGCATAGCCGGGAGTTGTTCGACTTTTTTTGCCAAGAAGGCCTTTCGGAGGGCCCGGTGCTTTTTGAGCTTTCCTACGCGGGCGCCAAACCGGGCCGCAAGCCACGTTCCCGTTTGCGTACGCACATGGGCATGGGCATCCACCCACGCCTCTGGGTAGGTGCCTCGCAACCAGCCCCACCAGAACAGGAAGAGGGATACGGGAGAGGCGTATGATGTATCGACATCCAGACCCACTTTTTCAATACCCGGATGGTCGGGCAAGTGCTCTAGAAATGCAGGACGCGTAAAGAAGGTAATCTTGTAGTCTGGGTAGCTTTCGGCCACTTGACGAAGAACCGGCCACAGAAGGGCGACATCTCCCAACGCGGAGAATCGAACGACGGCAATCCGCTTTTCAGCCATGCTTAGCTAACGCCGTAGAGCGCTGGATTGGTATCCGGATCGTTGTACAATTTGTGCTGCGCATAGGGTTGATAGCGCACTTTTCCCGCCCGAATATCTTCCATCAATTGATCCACGGCTGCTAAAAGTTGTTGGTTTTGTTGATGCAAAACCTTGAGCCGAGAAGCGGCACTGGCAGGTCCGCCCTCGCGCATGGCCTCAATCTCCATGTGGTAGCGTTTCAACTGCAGGATGCAAAGACGGTCCAAAGCCCAACCCAGGGATTCGGTGCGGAGTTCTGAGGCGCCTAACGGCGGCACAGGTTGTAAGAGCCCTTGCAAATGGATGTCCATGGCCTCCACCGCATTGGTGCGGGCTTGGTTCAAGGCGTCAATTCGGCGCTTGAGCCCGAGGACGGCCGAGCCGTCCAAATTGGGGCGACGGATCTCATCTTCCAAATGCCATTGCACCGTGTCAATCCAACTTTTTTCAAAGAGGGATTGGGTCCAAGCATCTGCTCCATGCAGCTGCGGGCACACAGGATCTAACTGGTCTTGGGCATGGTATGCCGCGATGGCTTGCCCAAAGAGATCGGCTATTTCCGCTGCCTGCATTCGCATGTTAGTGTCGGCTTTGGTATGCCTGAATGCCTTCCTTCAACCAAGCGGTGAATTTGGCCACGTCCGGGTCCCAAGCGGCAAATCCGTTCAAGGGCGTCCAATCGCCGTCCGGGTCAATCATGACGTAGTAAGGTTGGGCATTGGCACCGTAGGTGCTGGCTTCAAAATCGCTCCACTTTTGGCCCACGTACCTGATTTTCTTGCCTTCGGGCGTGGTGTATTGCTCGGCTTCGGGCAGTTTCACTTTCTCGTCCACATAGAGCGAGACCAACACCAAATCCTCCTTGAGGATGCGGTGCACTTCGGGGTCCACCCAAACTTGCTCCTCCATCTTACGGCAGTTCACGCAGCCCCAGCCGGTGAAGTCAATCATAATGGGCTTGTTCACTTGCTTGGCGTACGCCTTGGCATCCTCCAACGTATTGAAGCAGGGAAGACCGTCAGGGCAGGATGTGCCTGTGTAGTTCAAGGCTGTTTCACCGCTGCCTCCACCGAGGTAGGCACCGCCAGGCGATTCGGCATAATGCGCGGGAGGAGGGAAACCGGCCACGAGGCGGACGGGGGCGCCGAAGGTTCCTGGCAACAAATAGAAGCCCAGGATGAAGAACGTTGTGCCAAAGAGCATGCGGGTCACACTCAGGGATTCGACCTTATCGTCGTGGGGCATTCGGAACGCCCCAAAAAGGTACAGGGCAATCAAGAAGGTCAAGCCGGTCCAAATCGCCAAGAAGAGCTCACGGCTCACCCAATGGGCCTGCCAGACCATATCTGCGGTGGAGAGGAATTTCATGGCGAAGGCCAGTTCCAAGAAGCCCAAAACCACTTTCACGGTATTCATCCAACCGCCAGACTTAGGCAAGGATTGGAGCCATCCTGGGAAGGCGGCAAAGAGCATAAAGGGTAAGCTCAAGGCGAAGGAGAAGCCAAACATGCCCATGGCTGGACCGAGCAACTCGCCTGAATTGCTGGCGCGCACCAACAAGGACCCAATGAGCGGACCGGTGCAGCTAAAGGAGACCAAGGCCAGCGTGAAGGCCATGAAGAAGATCCCAATCAAACCGCCGCGTTGCGACAAGTTGTCAGAGCCATCTACCCATTTGCTGGGCAAGGTGATTTCAAAAGCGCCAAAGAAACTGATGGCAAAAATCACAAAGAGGACAAAGAAAAAGAGGTTGAACCAGGGGTCCGTAGCCATGGCATTCAGGGCGTCGGGGCCCGCAATGACGGTGATCAGCAAGCCGAGCGCTACGTAGATCACGTTGATGCTGATGCCGTAGGTGACCGCCTTGGAAACGCCTTCAGCGCGTGTCTTGCTCTGTTTGATGAAGAAGCTAACGGTCAAGGGAATCATAGGGAAGATGCAGGGCATCAGCAAAGCCAGAAAGCCCCAGCCCATGCCCTCCAAAAAGACGCCCCAATGGCCTTGTTTCACTTCCGTATCGCCCGCAGCAGGGACGGGTGACACCCCGGGGGCGCTCGTATCATCGGCTGCCAGGGCAGTGGTATCGGTTTCCTCGTCGGGGTCCTGCTCCAAGGGGTCCTGATCGGCTTGATTCGGTTCCTCCGTCGCGACGAGGCCTTCGTCGGTGGGAGCAACGTTCTTTTGGGCAGGGACTTTGAAGGTCAGCGGAATGTACTCGGGGAAGAGGCACATTTCGTCGTTGCACACTTGAAAGGACACCTCTGCCTCTACCGTCAAGGGGCCGGGGCCGGTGACGGTGGCTTTTTGAACAAAACGGGCCTTCTTTTCAAAGTAGGCCAATTCCATGTTGAACTGCTTATTGAATTCGGTGTGGGCCTTGGGCTCCGTCCATTCCCCTTGCAACGTCAAACGCGGATGCGCCGTCCAAGCAAAGGTGGTGGGAATGGGACCGTCCTCCCCCGACTTTCGGGAGTACATGTGCCAGTTCCCGTCAATGGTCGCTTCCGCGATAAGTTGGAGGGTTCCGTCCTCTGCCCGCTCGACCGAGGTTTTCCATTTGACAGGCTCAATGATTTGGGCTGAAAGCTGAGTTGGCAAAATGGTCATTAAGGCCACTACAACTGCATGGAGGAATGTCTTCATATCCACAAAAATAGCCCTTCTAGCGCGCCGAAGGATGTTCCGTCAATCGCCAAAAGGAAGAATCTGCTTCCGAAACGGCCACCCGGCGGGATAGACGCATTCCTGGCACCCAAAAGACCTCCCCGGGAGTAGCTGCTTCCGCCAGGACGCAAATCGCCTTTCGGTACATGGCCGGCACTTTTCCCTCTGTCAGGACATCGGACAGTTTTTTACGGCCTTTCATCCCTAAAGGCAGGATGTAATCTCCTTCTTGCCAGGGACGCCAAACCAAATGGGGCACCCGCTCCAGGCAGAGCACCGGAGCACGCAGGGATCCGAGATCTTCCAAAGACGCGTACGGGCGCTCCTCGCCGGTCCACTCCACCTCGGCTTGCCACCGCGATCCATCCCAGAGCGGGCCCGTTACGCGGTGAAGAGAGTGCAGGGATTCCAGGGTGGCTATGGGTTCCGTGGGCACAGGCGTCAGAACCAAGCCCTCGCGCTCCGCCCACAATTGCCAGCCCCCCTTTTCCAACTTCGCGCCCACTTGAGAGTTCCCTAAAGAGCGAACCGCTTCGTAGTCAAACCCACCCATTGACCGCAAGATGTACCAAATGATGACCGATGAATGCGGATGGTCCAAGACATCGCGGTAAAGCACTAGAGCGCCGGGAACCGATTTGGACTTGCCCAGGTACAGTACACTTTCGCGTTTGATAGCGGCATCCACAAAGGATTGAAGTTCGCGCAGGTGGTGCAATGTCGTTCGAAGGCCTTCTGTTGCCTGAGGCATTGCTTCTCTTAACGCGGGCAGGGCGTGGTGCCGCAAGTGGTTTCGAGTGTACTTATCGCCCGCATTGCTGGAATCTTCTCGCCAGGCAATCTGCTTTTTGCGGGCATAGGTATCAATCTGTGACTTGGAGACATTCCAAAGGGGACGAATCAATTGGTCCGACACGGGAGCCAGGGCTACGAGTCCATCCAAGCCTGTACCTCGGGCCGCGTGAAAGAGGAAGGTCTCTGCCGCATCGTCTGCATGGTGCGCGACCAGCATGGATTGCAAGTCCCGGGCAGCCAGGAGTTCCCGAGCTTCAGTGTAGCGAAAGCTGCGTGCTCGGGCTTGAATGTCCGATTCTTTCCCAAATCCCTCGGGAACCCGGCAAACATGGCACTCCACGGCATGCTGGTCAGCCCATTGGCGAACAAAGGCTTCATCGCCCTCCGATTCAGTGCCACGGAGCCCGTAATTCACGTGAAAAATCTCCACGGGAATCCCGGCTTGGACCAACACCGTGGCGAGGACCATGGAATCTTGCCCCCCCGAACAAAGGAGCAAGAAGCCACGTGCATCTTGCCGCGCAGGGGCCAATGCCTCCAGAACGGACTTCGATAACGAACTAGCCATGGGACGGATGGGATGAGGTCAGTGCTTCCTGCGGGGCCTTCATTTTCAAGTGCAGTTCTTCCCATTCCGACATCGGATCAGCGAGAACAGTGAGGGCGGAACCGGCCCAACCCATCCAGTTTTGGGCAGAAGCATCCGCCAGTAAGCTCCGAATAACCACATTGAAATCGCATTCCCCGGAGGGCATCACATAGCCCAAGGCGCCCGAGTACCAGCCCCGACGGGCGCATTCATGCTCTTCGATGCGTTGCATGGCGCGAATTTTAGGTGCGCCGGTCATACTCCCCATGGGGAAGCTCGCTTGCACAACGGAGATCCAATCGGTTTCCGGCCGCAAGGTCGCCTCGACCGTACTCACCAAATGGTGTACCGTTGGCAGAGAGCGCACTTGCAAGTACCGCGGTACGTGAACACTCCCTCGGGCTGCCACGCGGCTCAAATCATGCCGCACAAGGTCGACGATCATCGTGTTTTCGGCGCGTTCTTTCTCCGAGGCCAGCAAGGCCTCCGCCGGCAGCGCCCGATCGGCCGTTCCCTTGATGGGTTGGCTGTAGGCCTTCCTGCTTTCTCCCTCTTGACGCACTGTCACGTAGCGTTCGGGCGAAGCTGAAATCAACCAGGTTTCTGGGCTTCGATGCAAACCAGCCATGGGTGCGTCCGCAGTCGCCTGCAATGCCGCATAGACCGAAGCAGGATCTGCAGCGCCTTGCGCATACCAGGGGGCGCAGAGATTTACTTCGTAGAGATCCCCGGCATGCATGAGCGCTTGGAGTGATTCCGCCTGCTCTTGGTAGGTCTCGCCCGTCCAGCCCGCACGCCATCTGGCGGGTTCAGTGAGAGATGTAGATCGGGGGGATGTGGCCCGCTTCTGGATGTCCGCCCACCAATCTTCAGGACGCAGGGTCGCCGAAGAGGGTAGATAGAGTGTGAGCTCGCCGGCTTGACACGTGAGGACCCAAGCAGGTTCATAAAAATCCCAATCGGGCTGATCTAAAGTGGGGCGGTGTCGACTCTCAGCAGTAGGTTCAAAGGCGTTTTTCGCATCATAGGCCAAGACCCCGAACAACCAGGTGGGTTTTGCTCGCCAGGCCGCGGCGAGTTCGGACCAGGCTTCGGGTGTGGCTTCCGCCACCCGATGGCGACGAAGGCATCCGCCCGCCGCCAACCAATCAAAACGATCGAGGGGCTCTCGAAAGGCCCCATGGGCACGGCCCGTCTCCAGCAAGGTAAAATGCGGGAATGTGCAGGCCGCGCGGCGCAAGCCCGTCTGAACTTCAGCGGGCGCAGCGTTTAAAACCTGCGCCAAGTAAGGCATGTTAGGCGTGTATGGCGCGTTTACCGGTAGCGTCCAAAGCAGCTTCTTTGATGGCTTCCGTGTAGGTGGGGTGACCGTGGCAAATGCGAGCGATGTCTTCCGCCGATGCGCGGAATTCCATGGCGACCACGGCTTCCATGATGAGGTCTGCCGCACGCGCAGCGACCATATGCACGCCCAACACCTCGTCGGTTTGCGCATCAGCCAAGATTTTTACCATGCCATCGATGTCCATCGACGCACGGGCACGGCCTAAGGCACGCATCGGGAAGGATCCCACCTTGTAGGCACGGCCTTCTTCTTTGAGTTGGGCTTCGGTTCGGCCCACACCGGCCACTTCAGGCCAGGTGTACACGATGTTGGGCACCAAGTTGTAGTCGATGTGGGGTTTTTGGCCGGCCAAGGTTTCAGCGACCGCCACGCCTTCTTCTTCGGCTTTGTGTGCCAACATCGCACCGCGAACGACGTCGCCGATGGCGTAGATATGGGAAACAGCCGTTTGCAAGTGATCGTTGACGGCGATGCGACCGCGCTCGTCCGTGCTGAGACCAGCCGCTTCAAGGTTCAAGCCGGCAGTATAGGGCTTGCGACCCACCGCGACGAGCACATAATCCCCTTCCAGCTTCACGGGAGCGCCTTTTTTGTCCACGGCTTCTACCGTCACGGTGTCACCTTTGCGGCTCACCTTCTCCACTTTGGTGCTCATATGGAAGCTCATGCCCAATTTGCGAAGGGTGCGTTGGAGTTCTTTACCGCAAGCCGCATCCATAGCGGGAATGAGGCTGTCTGCGTATTCGACCACCGTCACGTTTGCGCCGAGCCGTTTGTACACCGAACCCAATTCCAGACCAATGACGCCGCCGCCAATTACGATCATGTGCCCGGGCACTTCGGTCAACTTCAAGGCCTCGGTGGAGGAGATCACGCGCTCCTTGTCAAAGGTGGCAAAGGGCAATTCGATGGGCTTGGAACCTGTTGCGATGATGATGTTTTTGGCCGTGATTTCCGTCGTTTTTTCGCCCGTCACCGTGATGGTATGGGCGTCCTTGAAACTGCCGACGCCATGGTGCACCTCGATGTTGTTTTTCTTCATCAAAAAGTCAATCCCTTGGCAGGTGACGTCGATGACGGATTGCTTTCGGGCAATCATCTGGGTCATATTGACTACTGGAGCCGCCCCGTCAATTCCATGCTCTGCAAAGCTGTGAACCGCGTTGTGGTAATGTTCAGACGAATCCAAAAGTGCTTTCGAAGGAATGCAGCCCACATTCAAGCATGTTCCACCCAGGGTCGAATACTTCTCCACAATGGCGGTTTTCATGCCTAATTGCGCACAGCGAATGGCGCTAACATATCCACCGGGACCGGAACCAATCACTACAACGTCGTACTGCATCTTTTGAAGTTTTAAATAGGACCACAAAGGTAATTCACACCTAACGGATAGACGTGTTTAGCGCTGCACCCGTTGACGGACCAAAACACTCAACAAAAGCAGGGGAAAAAGCAGGGCTCCTCCCCGGCCGATTAAGTCTCCGTACTGGGTGTAAAAGGTCTGACAGTCATTCAAGGAGACAATGGCAGTCCCCAGTCCGACTTGATTCCAGGTCTTCACCTTGTAGCTCCTGCCCCAAGGATCTATGAAGCCCGAAATTCCCGTGTTCGCAGCTCGAACAATGCTGCGACGGTTTTCGATGGCGCGCAATCGCGCATAGTGGAAATGGCTCACGTGCCCCAGCGTGTTTCCCCACCATCCGTCGTTGGTCATGATGGCAAAAAGGTTGGCCCCTTTCT
Organism: Flavobacteriales bacterium UBA3431; assembly: GCA_002381225.1. Classification (GTDB taxonomy): domain Bacteria; phylum Bacteroidota; class Bacteroidia; order Flavobacteriales; family Schleiferiaceae; genus TMED14. The sequence goes on from DFSS01000010.1 coordinate 8,902, forward strand.
TCGCATACTCTCGCACATAGGCCCCATAATCCTGTTCCCAGCAAATAATCGGGGCCACTTTGATCGTGGTGTCCGCCAAGGCGAATACAGCCCGTTCTTCTTGCGTGCCCAAGGTGCCTGTCGTTCCGCCCAACGCAATGGTCGCATCGCCGATGAGGGACTTCAACGTGCTTGCAAAGGGCATGTATTCTACCCCCACCACCAGTTTGGACTTGTGGTAGAACTCCATGGGCTGTCCCGCGGTGAGCTCTATGGCCGAATTGTAGCTGTCATAAAAACGCCTCCCCTGAGGATCGACTTTGCGTGACGTGGACGTTTCTTCTCCCGCCTCAAACAACTCATAGGTGGAGGCCCCAACCAGTAGAGAGGTTTGTGGGAATGCCCGCAAGACGGTATCCAGCGCATGAATGGGTTTGAATACATTCCCAAAGCGCTCTTGAATCCCTTCGTGAAGAAAGGTCTCAGGGAAAACAACCACCGCGGAAGGATGGCGTTGCACGCGTGGATTCTCAGAGGGCGCAATGGTCGTAAAATCTTGGAGCAGACTGTCCGCCCAATTATGTGCTTGCCACTGATCGGGCGTCTGAAACTTTTGGTGATACGGGTCCACATTGGGCTGCACATATGTCGCCCATACATGCCGGTCGTTCTCCGTGTTATGCCCAGTCCAAATGCCAATACTCAGGACCAACGGAAGTCCCCACACATAGGGAAGTGGTGCGCGCAACATGGCTTTCCAAGAGGACCAACCGATTCGGCCTTCCGCATCCTTGGTCTTGTACCACGTCTCGACAAAAACGATGTTGGAAACGAGTAACCAAACGGTCCCACCGCGGTGTCCCGTGAACTCATACCATTGCACCGCGCCAGGACTCGACGCAAAGACATGTCCCAGATCCAGCCAAGGAAAACTAAAGGCCCAATTCTCGTGGAAAACTTCTAGTGCCAGCCATCCGCTAACCAAAGCCCAATACCCCAAACGTGGAGAATGCACTCTGGCGACCCATCCATACAGCGTCCAGACAGCCGCCATGAGGCTGCCATTGATCAGCACCGTGGCCACCACCCCTGACCAATGGGCATTCCAAACCCAAAACGTCGTGCACAAATTGAATAGACCCATGCTCAACCAGGCATAGCCAAACGTCCGCCAGCCTTTCTTGCCAAAAGCATCGTGGCGAATGGATCGCTCGAGCGACAGCATTGGAGCCAGCGCAAAAAGCCATGTGAACGTGATCGGATGCGTCTCCGCGCCCCAAACGCCGGGCCAAAAAACACTGAGTAATAGGGCCGTCGCAACGGCAAAAATGAGCTTCTTCATGGATGGAGTTAAAAGTACGGCTACCTTTGGATTTATGCGATGGATTCCGAACGCCCTCACCCTAGGTAACGCCCTCATGGGTTGCCTGGCCCTGACCTTCTTGCGCATCATGGATTTAGAGTCCTTGACCTACTGCATGGGGCTTGCCCTCTTTTTTGATTTGCTCGACGGATGGGCGGCCCGAAAATTGGGAACGGATGGTCCCATGGGGGTGCAATTGGATAGCCTCGCGGATGCCATCACGTTTGGTGTCGTTCCAGGTCTTTTGTGGCTCCACGCGGGCATGGCGTTCTTGCCTTGGTGGTTTGCTTTCATCGGCTTAGCCCCCACCCTTGCTTCTATTTACCGTTTGGCGCGCTTTAATCTAGGCCTCGCTGGCAGCAAAGGCTTTGTGGGAATGCCCACGCCCGCGAATGCCTTGTTTTTACTCGGGGTAGTGTGGGCCATGGAAACGGGCGTTCTGCCCAAGCTGGAGGGCAGCATGGCCATGGTCGCATTCGGCATCATAACGGCTTGGAGCACCTATACGCTGAATAGTCCTTGGCCCATCATGAGTTTTAAGGACATGCCCCGAGGAGGTGCCGCTTTGGCCAGCCGAATCTTTTTCGCCCTGCTTTCCTTGGCCCTGTTGATAATTTTTCAGGTGGCCGCCTTTGCATTCATCATACCTTTGCTGCTTGTATTTTCTACCCTCGAAAACCGGGTATTCAAACCTACTGCCTCATGAAATTCCGCGCCGAAATTGACGTCATGCCCCTCAAAGCCCTCCTCGACCCACAAGGGAAAACCGTAGGACAAAGCATGGGCAACATCGGATTGTCCGAAATCAGCAATGTGCGTATTGGCAAGCATATCACCCTGGAGATTGAAGCCACCAGCAAGGAAGAAGCCACAGAAAAAGTGGACATCGCCTGCCAAAAAATGTTGGCCAATCCCATTATGGAGAGCTTCACCTTCGAGCTCTTTAACCAAGCGTGAATTTTCTAGCCCACCTGGTACTCTCTCCCGGCGGAGAGAAAATCATGGCGGGCAATTTTTTTGCAGACCGCGTTCGCGGTTCCTCGTGGAAATCCTTGGAGGCGGACTACGCACAGGGCGTCCTTCTTCACCGTCGTATTGACCACTTTACGGACCAGCACCCCATTGTTCGAGAAGCCAAGCAGTTCATCCATCCTAGGTTTGGCCTGTTTCGCGGGGTCCTATTGGATGTGTTTTGGGACCACTTTCTAGCCTGCGATTTTGATCGGCATACGGGCGGATTGGATCTTGCCGAATTTGCGGAATACGCCCATCAAACGCTGGCGGCACATGCCCCCGTTTTTCACCCCGAAGCACCTCGAATGATTGATGCGATGGTAGGCGGGCAATGGCTTGTAGGCTACGCCGAGATGGACGGTGTTGATCGGGTATTGCGCCAAATGAGCCAGCGCTTTCCCCTTCAAAATCCTATGGGCGAGGGCGCGGATGCCTTGCGTGAAGCCCATGGGGTTTTAGAACCCCTTTTCAACACTTTTTGGCTTGTCC
>DFSS01000060.1:0-4943 GCA_002381225.1 Flavobacteriales bacterium UBA3431
AGCGCGAAGACGTTGTTTTGAAGCACCAAATCTTTGAACTCGACCAGCCGTCCGTCATACAGCAAGGACTGCGTTCTCTTTGGTTGGGCCGACAAATTGAGTAAATACTAGGTAACACCCGATTCTGCGTCCTACTTTTACGGCATGGCACGCATTTTAACGGGAATACAAAGTTCGGGACGTCAACATTTGGGCAATGTGCTTGGCGCTATTAAACCGGCCATCGCATTGGCGAATGACCCTAAAAATGACGCCTTCCTTTTCATCGCAGACTTGCACTCGTTGACGACGGTCAAGGATCCGATCGCCCGAAAGGAAAACCTGTTGGCCACCGCTGCGGCGTGGTTGGCCTGTGGTTTGGATCCGGAGAAAGTCGTTTTCTACGCCCAGAGCCACTTGCCCGAATGCACCGAGCTCACCTGGTACCTCAACTGCTTCACGCCTTTTCCTATGCTGGCCAATGCGCACAGCTTCAAGGATAAGTCCGACCGTCTGTCGGATGTGAATGCGGGCCTTTTTGATTATCCCGTGTTGATGGCTTCCGACATCCTATTGTACGATGCACATTTGGTGCCCGTTGGGAAGGATCAGCGTCAGCATTTGGAGATGACTCGCGACATGGCCGAGACCTTTAACCGCCAAACCGGCACGGAAACCTTTGTCATACCGGAAGCGCGCATTGACGAAGCGGTGATGACCATCCCTGGCACCGACGGCCAAAAAATGTCCAAGTCCTACGGCAATATTATCGACATCTTCTTGCCCGAAAAGGCGCTCAAAAAGCAGATCATGTCCATTGTGACGGACTCCACGCCCCTCGAAGAGCCTAAGGATCCCAGTACCTGCAACGTCGTGCAGCTCTACCGCCTCGTGGCCAGCCCGGCCCAAGTGGCGGAAATGGAAGCCCACTACCGCGCCGGGAACTACGGATACGGCCACGCGAAAACGGCCCTGTTGAACGTATTGCTCGAAGTTTTTGCGGAAGAGCGTGCCCGTTTTGACGCCTACATGGCCAACCCTCAAGCGGTCTACGAAGCGTTGGAGGTGGGGGCTGCAAAAGCCCGCCCCGTGGCCCAAGCCACCATAGCGCGCACCCGCGCAGCTTTGGGCTTCTAAAAATCTAGGAATTAGCGATTCCGGCGGAACTGCGCTTGAAGCGCTTCGCTGGGACCATGCCCGATAAACTGATCGGGGTAGCTTCTTCGAATGCACTGAACGTTGGGAATGGCATGTTCGGCCAGCCAAGTGCTCAACGCGGCGCCCACTCCGCCAAGTGCTTGACCATCTTCCCAGACCATCCAGCGGTAGTGGTTTTTCGCAAAATAAGCCAGCATATCTGGGTTGATTGGCTTGGCCATGCGCAGGTCCACGACACTTTCGGTCGATTTGGCTTCGTGCAGTGCGTCAGCGATCACGGGCCCTAGGCAAAAGTGTACGGTTCCGGTGCCCCATTGAAGGATGTCCATTCGGCCTCGGCGTTCCAAAGCTGTAGGCAGGTTGGGTTCCGTTCCCTTGGGGTAGCGAATGATAGCCGGCCCTCCATAAGCCAGGGCCTCGCGAAGGGCCTCCTCTAGGGCTTCCCCGTTGCGGGGGGCCCAAATGGCGGTATTCGGAACGGATCGAAATAGCGCCAAATCAAATACTCCATGGTGCGTGCCCCCATCTTCACCGACGAGTCCAGCGCGGTCCAAACACAAAATGACCGGTAAATTTTGCAAAGCCACATCATGGATCCACTGGTCCACAGCCCTTTGCGAAAAGGTGCTATAGAGGTTAACCACGGGGCGCAACCCCGCTGCCGCCATGCCAGCCGCCTCCGTGACTACATGGCCTTCCGCGATGCCGCCATCAAAAAAGCGCTTGGGGAAAGCCTCTCGGAAGCGGTCCAAACTGCATCCCGGGGCCATGGCCGCGGTGAGGGCCACGATTCGGGCGTCACGTGCTGCGAGGGCAATGAGTGATTCGGCAAAATGCGTTTGGAAATGCTGGGGACCTGAAAGGGACTCAGACAGGCCTAGGCTGTCAAGCAGTGGGCGCCGTGTTTGGACGTGCAGAACCCGGGGACCCGATGCCTGGAGGGCATGCTCAAGGGCCGAGTGCAATTCGGGCATGTCGTGGCCATCAATAGGACCACCCATCCACGTCCAACCCAAAGATTGGATGAAGGCTTCATAGCGGCCGTTTTGATGCAGAGCACCGACGTTTTCTTCAATAGCCTGCCCGTTATCGTTGAGGATGAGAAGAACATCATCGCCCTGACTGCCAGCGTCGTTCATAGCTTCGAAGACCATGCCTCCGGTAAAGGCTCCATCGCCCACGACCGCCACACGACGTCGCTTTCGGCCTGTGAGGGCATCCGCTCGGGCAAAGCCTAGCAAGGCGGAAAGTGCTGTGCTCGAATGGCCTACGCCAAAGGCATCAAAGGGGGATTCATCGCGTTTGGGAAATCCGCTTGGCCCCGCGGGGGTCCGATTGGCATGGAAGACTTCGGCGCGATCCGTGAGTACTTTATGCCCGTACGCTTGGTGGCCAACGTCCCAAATCAGAATGTCTTCTGGGCAATGCAATAAAGCGTGCAACGCAACAGTCAATTCGGCCACACCCAAGCTGGAAGCCAGATGCCCGGCTTTGTCTTCCGTCGTTTCACGTAAAAAATTGCGCAGTGTGTGGGCCACCGTCGCCAAGGCATCGGGGCGCATACCGCGCAGCATCTCCAAAGAGGGAAGACTAGACATGGGCCAAAAGTACGCCCGCCTCGTTCATGAGTGGGGCTTTCTCCGAACAAAAACGCCGCCCTTGCGGGGCGGCGTTTAGCTAGGGAGCGAAGGTTTGGTCTTCGCATGGTAAGAGGCTAGGGTGCTAGAAGGCTCGGGCTGCGCCCTCAAGCCCTCAATCAGAGCTTATGCCCCTTGTTTTTCCCAATACCTCCGTGAACGGGCCACTTCGGTGAGGTACAGCATGACCGGCATGATGACCAAGGTCAAGAAGGTCGCAAACGTCAAACCAAAAATGACCGTCCAGCTGATGGGCCCCCAGAAAGCGACGTTGTCGCCCCCGAAGTAAATCTGGGGATTGTTCTCTGAAATCAACGTGAAGAAGTCAATGTTCATACCGGTGGCCAAGGGGATTAAGCCCAAGACGGTGGTGATGGCCGTTAACAAAACTGGACGCAAACGTGTGCGGCCGGCTTCGGCAAGCATGTTGGCTAGCTCTTGAACGGGCAGGCGAGCCTCTTCATCCAAGCCCAATTCAGCTTTGCGGCGATCGAACAATTGCCCAGCATAGTCTGCCAAAACAATCGCGTTGTTCACGACTACCCCAGCGAGGGAGATGATGCCGATCATGGTCATCACAATGATGAAGTCCATGCGGAAGAACAACAGACCTAGCAAAACCCCAATCAAGGACAAGATCACCGTGATCAAAATCAGGAAGGGGATGCGTGCCGAGTTGAACTGGCCGACGATGATCAGGAAGATCATAAATACGGCCCCCAACAAAGCCTTGGAAAGGAAGCTAAATTCCTTCGCTTGCTCTTCTTGCTGGCCCGTAAAGGACAGTGTCATGCCGCGTGGCACCTCGTAATTCGCCAAGAGCTCCTTAATCTCCCCAACAATCTGGGTGGGATTGGCCCCTTCTTGGACGCCAGAGTACAAGGTGATCACACGATCGAGCTCTTTGCGTTTTACGGCGGAGAAGGTGGAAGACTTGCTCGCGCTGGCCACGGCCGAAATGGGCACTTGTTTGATGCGGCCCGAACCTTGGTCCCGGAACGTGATCTTTTGGTTCATCAAACTCTCCAAATTGTATCGGTAGGCATCGTCAAAGCGCAAGTTGATGGGGTATTCGTCCTCATCGTCTTTAAAACGGCTAATCTCCTTACCAAAGAGGGATGTGCGCAACGCGTCGCCGATTTGACCGGTGGAGACTCCCAAAGAACGGGCCTTGGCTCGGTCAACGGTGATGGGCAATTCGGGCTTGCCGCTCTCAACGTCCAGCTTCAATTCGTCGTAGCCTTTGATCGGCGAGTTTTCGATCTCGCGCTTGACTTCCTGCGCAAAGGCCAAAACCTCTTCGTAGTTGCTTCCTGTCAATTCAATGTTGATTGGGGCGCCCTGAGGTGGGCCGTTTTGGTCCTTTTCAATGGCCACGACCGCCCCGGGAATGTTGGAGATATTGTCGCGCAGCAGATTCAGGACATCGGAGCTGCTTACGGGTTGGCCATCTTGGTCCAACCGGTACTTGGTTTCGCGGAAGGCTACCACGATTTTGGCTTTGTGAGGGGTGGGAACATTGGAGGGGCCCTCGCGGGGGTCACTCGTTCCTTTACCAACCTGCGCAATGATGGATTCCACCATGTAGTTATATGGTTGGCCATCCACCTCATAGGTAAATGTGGTCACCAATTCCGTTATCTCCTTTTCCAATTCCAAGGTCAAGGCATTGGTTGCCTCGATATCCGTTCCGACCGGAAGTTCGATGTAGATGTTGGCCAAGTTTGGCTCATTGTTGGGAAAGAAGAGAACCTTCGGGGGGAAAGCCGCCAACAAAAAGATCGACACAAAGAGGAGCCCCACGGTCCCCAAGAAGAACTTCCGGGCATTCTTGCCGCGGAGCGAAAATGCGACCACGCGGGAGTAAAACTGCTCCAAACGGGGAAGGGCGGACTTCTGGAAGTATTGGGTTCCAGGCTCAAAAATCCACAGATAGGTCAGGATGAGGATTCCGGCATACCCGAAGAGATTGGCTAATGTGGCTACAAACAAGGGCAATCCAACGGGGGTTCCCAGTGCCAGATAGATGGCCGTATGGGTGCCCAATCCGAGGACCGCGAGGATCGTGCCGATACGGGTCCACTTGGGTCGGTTGACGGTGTCCTCCTCCGTCTTCATGTAGCGTGCAGCCAGGGCCGGGTTGATGACCAAGGCGACAAACAACGACGA
>DFSS01000060.1:5267-18657 GCA_002381225.1 Flavobacteriales bacterium UBA3431
CGGCACAAAGGCGGCGAGGGTCGTTGCGGTAGAAGTGATGATGGGCATGGCCACTTCGGCGGCGCCCAATTTGGCTGCTTCGGTGGCTTTGTAACCACTACTCATAAATCGGTAGACGTTTTCTACGATGACAATGCCGTTGTCCACCAACATACCCAAGGCAAGAACCAGGGCAAACAAAACCATAAAGTTGAGTGTGACCCCCATGGAATTGAGGATAAAGAAGCTGAGCAACATGCTCAAGGGGATCGCGATGCCTACAAAAAGCGCATTCCGAAGACCCAAAAAGAAGGTCAAAACCAATACGACGAGCAAGACTCCGAAAATGATGGAGTTTTCGAGCTCGCTGACTTGGTTTTTGGTGCGCGTTGACTGATCGTTTGTGATGGAAATAAGCAGGTTGCTAGGGAAGTATTCCGCCTTGGCCGTCGTGACAATCTCGTTGATCGCTTTGGAAGCAAGAATGAGGTTCTCACCTGAACGCTTCTTGATGTCCAAGGTGACAACTGGGTCACTGTATTGCCGCGCATAGGATTCGCGGTCCACTTCGTCAAAGGCGACGGTGGCGACGTCGCGCAAATAGACGATGTCTTCTTTCTCCTGCTTGACAATGATATTTTCGATGTCGCGAAGGGACTCAAATTCCCCAAGGACGCGCACGTTTCGTCGGTAGCCATCGACAAGAAGGTCGCCGCCGGAAATGGACATGTTTTCGTTTTGGATGGCCCCAGCGATATCCCGGAAGGAGATATTCAAGGATTCCATCTTCTGATTGTCCACCATGATGCGAACCTCTTTGTCATCAATGCCGCGGATGTCCACGGAAGTGATGGCCGCCAAATCCTCAATTTCTTCCTTGAGGTACTCGGCGTAGTTCTTGAGCTGGTCGCTCGTGTATTCACCCGAAAGATTGATGTTCATAATCGGCAACAATTCACCGATGTTGAGGTCAAAAATGTTGGGGTCAGCAGGCAGGTCGTTCGGGAAGTCGGGGCTGGAGCGCGCGGCATCCACCTTGTCTTTCACCTTGCGCAGCGCCTCGGACACCTCGACATTGAAATTAAACTTCACCTCAATGGACGAATATCCTTGGATGGACGTAGACGAAATCTTGTCCACTCCGGAAATGCTGTTGATTTCCTTCTCGAGTGGACGCGTGATCAAACGCTCAATGTCCACAGGTGAGTTCCCTGGGTAGACGGTTCCCACATAAATGGTGGGTTGGGCAATCTCCGGGAAGCTCTCGGCAGGCATGGCGCGGTACGCCATCAGGCCGGCAATGAGGATAATGACCGTCAAGACCCCCACGGTTATGCGGTTGTTCACCGCCCAATCCGTGATGCCAAAACGGCGCATCATCGATGTATTCTGTTCTGACATGGCTTAGTAGAGTTTGACAATTTGGTCGGGCTGGACGGAGCGAATACCGCGGTCCACTACTTTATCGCCGGGGGCAACCCCAGACTTCACTTCGGTGAACTCATCATTGGAAACACCCAAGACCAAGTCACGTCGGGCAATTCTACCTAATTCGCCTTCCTGCACGTAGACGTAGGTGTAGTTCATCCCCTTAGTATCCTGCAGAATCAAGCGGTTCGGGATGGTGATAGCGCTTTCCGTGCTGTAATCTTTCAAAGCAACCGAAGCCATCATATTGGCTTTGAGGTTTTGATTCTTGGGCAGCTCCACGGTCACGCCGAAGGTGCGGCTGCCGGGGTTGATGTAGTTGCCGACTTGGCCAACGTTCCCTTCCAAGGTGAGCTGTATGGCCGAAAAATTCATGACTACGCCATCTCCTTTTTCGATGCGCTGGATGTAGGTTTCGGGAACCTGCATTTCGAGGCGGAGGCCGCCGTTGCCAACGAGGCGAACCATGGGCATGCCGGGCGCGCCGTATTCACCTTCCTTCGCAAACACTTGATCCACAACGCCATCAAAGGGGGCAGAAATCGTCGTCATGGACACCTGCTTTTGAACGGCGCTGAGGCGCTTTTGGAGGGCTTCAAATTGTGTTTTGGCCTGGAGATACTGCACTTCACTGCCAATCTTTTGGTTCCAGAGACGCTCTTGCTTTTCAAATACCGACTTGGCCAATTCCAATTGGGTTTTCACTTCGGCCAAGTTGGCTTGCGCCATGGAGCCGTCCAGCGAGACCAAGACTTGGCCAGCGCGTACGCGCTCCCCGCCTTTGACCGTAACCCGGGCAATGCTTCCTGCCATTTCGGGGTACAATGTGACAGACTTGTCCGACATGACGGTACCGTATACCTGGAAGGCGTGATCGAAGGCCCCTTGGGCGATGTCAAGCGTGGTCACGCTCGCAAAGCTTCGCGTGCTATCAAACGAGGCGAGCTGAAGGTCCACATCAGCCAGCTGGGCTTTGAGGTCTTCAATCACTGCCGACAGGGAATCGCGGCGCGCGTTCAATTGATCGACCGGGGTGGTTTCGGGCGTACTGCAGGAGGCAAAAATCGCCGCCACGAGCATAAAAAGAGACAGGTTTTTCATGGGATTATTCGAGAGTTTGAAGGTTGTAAGCGCCCATAGACTTCTCTAAGGCGACGCGTTTATTGAGGGCATTGTTGGCCGCTTGCAACATGGCGGCAACACTTTGTTGGTATTGGGAAGAGGCCTGGCTGTAATCCATGCTCGAAGCCACCCCTTCGATGAGCTTCACTTCGGTGTTCTTCATGACCCGCTGCGAAAGGGAAACGTTTTGGACTTGAATTTGGTAGACCTTGAGAGCGTTGGCATAATCGGCCCGTGCTTGGGCGTGTTGAAGGGTCAGGGCGTTTTCGGTGTTGGCCAAAAGGATATCCAACTCTTGCAGCTTGATGAATTGCTCCTGCACGCGGGCAATTTTCCGACCAGAGCTAAAAAGCGGCACCTGAGCAGACAAGTTCCAGGATTGGAACGTCGCATTGTTCGCAGAAACGCCGTTGGGGTCAAACACATTGGCCGACTCACTGACAAATTGGCGATTGAATCCATATCCCGCATAAAGCTTGGGCAAGAACTGCATTTTCTCATTTTGGAGGTTGAGGTATTGGCCCTTCCGGTTGGTGCTTAATTGGCGGTAGTCAATGTGATTTTGCACTTCAAAGGGAACGCCAAGTAGGGCTTGACCGCTTTCTGCGAGCACGAGGAGATTTTCCAGCGAGGTGGTCAAATGCAATGCGGTCTCTGGCGCCATTCCGCACTGAAGTTTGAGGAGCTGCTCGGCAATCTGGCTCTGGCTTTCCAGGTTGGCCACATTGGCTTCCAAATTGTGGTAGACAATAGAGAGTTGATCCACGTCATCTTCGGAGACAAAGCCTTCGCCTTGCATCGCTTGGAGATTCTTCAAAGTGGAGGCTGTATTGGCCAAGGTGGCCTGGAGAGCCGTCAGGTTTTCCCCTAAAATGACGCGCAGGTGGTAGGCTTGCGCCACTTGTTCCCGCACATCGATGGTCGCTTTTTCGTAGGAGTCCGCCGCCATGTCGCGCAAGACATTGGTGGCGAGGAGGGCCACAATGTAGGAGCCGTCGAACACGAGTTGATTCACCGACAATCCGGCGACCGAATTGTATCGGGTGCCAAATTGCAATTTGTCAATAACCCCATCTTGGTTGATGTCAAAGAATTGCGCAGGCAATTCGATGTTGTCGGTGTAATTGCCGCCCATGCTCACCGAGGGCAGGCCCAAGGCAATATTCTGGATCAAGACTTTTTCGGCGGCCTTCTTTTCAAGGGATTGGACGCGAATCTGGGCATTGTGTTCCAGGGCATAGGAAATGGCCTGATCCAACGACAGATCCATGCGCTGTTGCCCCAAGGCGGACAGGCTACCCATGGCTAGAGCCAAGAGGAGGAAGCTACGTTTCATTTGGTTTTGGGAGATTGGAGTTCTTGTAAATACGCGAGTCCCTGCGCAGTGGCAATGGATCGAATGTGCATGAGAAGACTGTAATGAAGCAGCTCGCCACGAGGTCCGGGATCATCCCCCATGTCGGGGTCTTCCATGATGCCGACCATCGTATTGTAGCGGATCAAGGCCACGTGGGCGATTTGAAGGTCCTCTCGAAAAAGTTTTTGCTGGATGCCGCGTTCCAAATTTTTGGTCGTGGCCTGAATCATCATGGTACGGCGGGCATGCATGACCCAGTCGTAGGTTTCGGGGTGGTATTTTTTTAGGGGGAAGAGTAAGCGGGTGCCGTAATTCTTCAGGACCTCTTGTTGGATGCGTTGTACTTCAAACAACTCGTCAATGGCATTTTCAAAGATGCTCGCTTGCTCGATGAATTGCTTGGACTTCACCGCAAAAAGGTATTTAGCGGCTTGGTCCACGAGGTCTGACTTGTTGCTAAAGAAGGTGTAGAGCGTTTTCTTGCTCATGGCCAACTCGCGCGACACATCGTCCATATTGACCGCACGAAGGCCAAAGCGTTGGAAGAGTTCCATCGCTCGGGTGAGGATACTATGTCGGGGGTCGTTTTCCATAGGTCGTAGGCACGTGGCGCCTTCGGGGTGGCAAAGGTCGTGCCATTTTACCCATTGGAAACATTTAGTGTGTAAAAATGTTTCCTGGAAAGTGAAAAAAAGCGAATATTTTTTGATTTAACCCCCTTGAAAGTCCCCCACCGGTGGGCGCAGACTGGGAATATTTGTCCATTTTTGCAATGAAAGTCCCATTTTGCATCATACATCATGCCAACACATTCGGTTTCTGACATTCTTCGCGCTCCGGCTATGGGAGCGACGATTCAACTCAAGGGATGGGTTCGGACCTTCCGATCCAATCGCTTCTTAGCCTTGAATGACGGAAGCTGTCAGGCGAGCATTCAATGCGTGGTGGACTTTGAGGCATTCCCTGAAGCCCTGCTCCGTCGCGTAACGACGGGGGCCAGTGTGGCGGTGGTTGGAGAACTCGTACCAAGCCAAGGAAGTGGCCAGGCTGTGGAGGTGGCGGTCAAGACCCTCGAGGTTTTGGGCGACTGCCCGGCCGATAGTTATCCGCTGCAGCCCAAGCGCCATTCCCTGGAGTTCCTTCGAGAGATTGCGCATTTGCGCATGCGCACCAACACGTTTGGCGCGGTCATGCGGGTTCGCCATGCAGCTGCGTTTGCCGTGCACGAGTTTTTTAACCAGCAGGGGTTCTTTTACCTCAACACACCCATCATTACCGCGAGTGACGCGGAGGGAGCCGGAGAGTTATTCCGAGTGACCACGCTTCCCGCCGACGGCGCCCCGAAAAATGACGAAGGCCTCACGGACTTCCGCCAAGATTTCTTCGAAAAGCCCACCAACTTGACGGTCAGTGGCCAATTGGAAGGGGAATTGGGGGCGATGGCTCTGGGAAAAATTTACACGTTTGGTCCCACCTTCCGTGCAGAGAACTCCAACACCACACGGCACCTCAGTGAATTTTGGATGATTGAGCCGGAAATGGCCTTCCACGACCTGGCCGACAATATGGATTTGGCGGAGGCCTTCTGCAAGCACATCATCAAAGCAGTCATGGAGCGCTGCCAGGAAGATTTGGCCTTTTTGGACCAGCGCCTGGAGCAGGAGGAGAAAAGCAAACCTCAAGCGCAGCGAGCGGAACAAGGCTTGCTTGAAAAGCTTCAGTTTGTGCTCGACAATCCCTTTGTTCGATGCACCTACACCGAGGCCATTGATATCCTCAAAGAGTCCAAACCCAACAAAAAAGGGCAATTCAAGTATCCGATCGAGACTTGGGGAGCAGACCTCCAATCTGAACATGAGCGCTTCCTCGTCGAAAAGCACTTTAAGTCCCCCGTGATCTTGTTTGATTACCCTGCGAAAATCAAAGCATTTTACATGCGGCTGAACGAAGACGGCCAAACGGTTCGCGCCATGGATGTTCTTTTCCCCGGTATTGGTGAAATCGTCGGAGGAAGTCAACGCGAGGAGCGTCACGACGTGTTGGTCGAAAAAATGAAGGCGGTCGGCATTGATCCGGAGCACCTCGACTGGTACTTGGACACCCGCAAGTTTGGCACCTGTGTGCACAGTGGATTTGGCCTGGGCTTTGAGCGCATGGTCCAATTTGTCACAGGCATGGGCAACATCCGCGACGTCATTCCCTTTCCTCGAACGCCCGGCAACGCCGAATTCTGATTCACACCATGCTCAAGCAATCGCTCAGCCAACGGCTACAACAAAAGCTTTCGCCGCAGCAGATTCAACTGATGAAGTTGATTCAGCTGCCTACGCAGGCTTTGGAGGAGCGTATTCAGGAGGAAATGGAAGTGAATCCAGCCCTAGAGGAAGGGATGGATTCGCCTGAGCCCGCGGATGATTTGAGCAACGAATGGGAAGAAGAGGGGGGTCAAGAGGACTACGATCCGATGGACGACTACCTGAACGACGACGACATCCCGGACTATAAGTTGCAATCCAACAATTTTTCTGCGGACGACGAAGCCTATGAAGCGCCCGTGGTCGTAGGCAAGGACATGAGCGATTTGCTCAAAGAACAGCTCGCCATGCGCTCACTGGCGCCCCAGAAGGAAGCGTTGTGCAAATACCTTATCGGCACGCTGGAGGACGATGGCTATCTACGCAGGGAGCTGGTCGACATTGTCGATGACTTGGCCTTTTCCCTGGGTATTTTCATCGAAGTTCGGGAGCTGGAGGAGGCCTTGTACGTCATTCAAGGCATGGAGCCGGCAGGTGTCGGGGCCCGAGATTTGCAAGAGTGCTTGCTGATCCAACTTCAGATGCGCTCAGGAGCGACGGCAGCCTTGGCCAAGACCGTGGTTACGGAACATTTTGATGCACTGGCCAAGCGCCACTACAGCAAAATGATGGCCCAGTTGGATATCACAGAGGAAGAGTTAAAAGCGGTCCTGGACGAAATTGGGCGGTTGAATCCCAAGCCAGGGCACACGGCCGAAACGGGCAGCCACGCCACCCAAACCGTGATTCCCGACTATGTCATTCAAGTCGTGGACGACCAGTTGGAATTGCGCTTGAATGGCCGGAACGCGCCCGAACTCAATGTGTCCCGTGAGTACAAGGACATGCTGCAGCACTACAAAAAGGCGAAGCAGTTTGGTTCAGAACAAGAAAAGGAGGCCTTTCAATTTGTCAAGCAAAAGTTGGATTCGGCGAAGTGGTTTATCGACGCCATCAAACAGCGCCAACAAACGTTGATTTTAACGATGTCCGCCATCATGCGCTTTCAAGAGGAGTATTTCCTGACGGGCGATGAACGCAAGTTGAAGCCGATGATTTTAAAGGACATTGCGGACGAAGTCGGGATGGATATTTCGACCGTCAGCCGGGTTGCGAGCAACAAATACGTTCAGACGCCTTTTGGGACCTTTTTGATTAAAAATTTCTTTAGTGAATCGATGCTGAATTCAGAGGGGGAGGAGGTGTCTACCCGCGAAATCAAAAAGATTCTAGAGGACAGCATTTCGGAGGAAGATTCTCGGGATCCTCTGACGGATGATGCCCTCGCTAAACTCCTCAAAGACAAGGGCTACCCGATTGCGCGCCGCACCGTGGCGAAGTACCGCGAACAACTCGGAATTCCCGTGGCGCGCTTGCGCAAAACACTTTAAATACGGCGTTCAATCAATCGCATGCCACATTCGGTGGATTTGTGCGAGAAGTCCGAACCAAACACCTATTTTCGTAAGGCTGAAAAATATCTTTCGTATGAAACGTCTATTGTTTGCCTTTTTGTTGGGCGCCCTTTTTCTTCCCTTCCAAGCGGAAGCTTCACACATTCTAGGTGGGGACATCCAGTACAAATACGTGGGGGACTCCACAGGAGTAACGGGTCAATACCGCATAAAATTGGTGATCTACCGGGAGCAGTCCGGTGTGGGATTGGGTACGGCTCAAACTGTGACCATCAACGCGCCCAGTTGCAATTTGACCACCAACGTAACGTGTAGCCTCGCTCAACCAGAGTTCAGTGCGGCCTCACTTGGTGCCTACGATTGTATTCCTCAGGGCACGAGTGGTTCCTTCTTCAGCCCCATGGTCAATATCTACGTAGGGTATGTCACGCTCACTCAAATCTGCAACGATTACGTCATGTATTGGCAGTCCTGCTGCCGTCCTTTCGGCGTCACCGGAATCGCCAACTCGTCAGGTGCTGGGTTCTACTTTGAGGCGGAACTCAACAACACTTTGGGATATAATTCAGCCCCCGCCTTTGTATCGGTTCCTTTGAGCTATATCTGCACGGGCGGATACATCAACTACCTTCAAAACGCCTATGAAAAGGATGGCGATTCCATCAATTACGAATTAATCCCCGCACGTGAGTTTGCATGGGGAAATGGTGGTGTCAGCGTTGGGTATGCCGCCGGATTTACCTATCTGCAGCCCATCCACACCGATCCAGCTGGACCATTCACCTTGAACACCCAAACAGGTAACATCACGTTCATTGCGAATACGCAGGAAACATCGGTGATAGCCATTCGCGTCAATGAATACCGTTTTGACTCGACCTATTTATTCTGGGAGAAAGTGGGATCGTCCAACCGAGAAATTCAGGTTTCGGTCGCGGCCAACTGTAACCCAATTGTGAACCAAGGGGTGAAGCTGGACCAAAACGCTCCGGGCGTGACACTTCGTCCTGACGGCAAGCAGCAGGTGGAATACAAGTGTTTGGATTCCACGGTAATGCTCTACTTCACCTTGTCTGTTGAGGTGGTGTCCATTTCTTCTGATGGTTCGGATTTCCGACTAACGGCGCCGAATGGTCAGCCTATTCCCATTCAAAAACTCGTTCCTTTCCCCAACGTAAACGGCGAAACGGACTCCATGCGAGTCAAGCTCTTTAAGCCGTTGTCCATGAATGGGGAATACTACCTCTATTCCAAAGTGGGCAATGACGGCAATACGCTTTTGAACAAGTGTGGAAAGGCCATGGATGAGTTTGATACTATTGTTCTCTTGGTGAATGACTGTGTCAACCTGGACATGCAGTTGACCAATGTGTCCATCGACGAAGACAAGCGCCCGCACATCTACTGGAAAATTGATCCAGCCACATTCCCATCCTTCCTATTCAACAACTTCCGCATTTACCGTTCAGGAGACGGCGGAGCAAACTGGAATCAAATCACGTCATTGACCGATTCGGCCCAGCGCGATTGGGTGGACAATACCTTGGGTGCCGCAGATGTCGACGGGAAATCCTATCGATACTATGTCGAAGCGATTATCAATGGTTTGCAACAGCCGCCGACCAATAAAGTCAAGAGCATTTGGCTGCGCGGAGACATGAGCAACACGGCATCGATTCCATCGGTCTGGACGGATTACAATGGGTGGAACAATCCCATGTACCAAGTGGAATTTGGCCGAGGTATCGCTGGTCAGCCTGGAGTCTACATCTGGGAGGATTACGGCGCATCACAGCTCGATACGTTTGTCACGGTAGAGTACCCCAACTTGCCCCCGGGCCAATACTCGATCCGCGTCCGCACCCACAATCCGACCCGTTTGCAGGACACGGCTTATTCCAACTGGATTGAGTTTGGTGAGCCCGTTCCCCCGATCCCTCCGATTGATACGGTGATTGTACCCAACGTGGTGACGCCGAACGGCGACGGTGTCAATGATGGCTTCCGCATTCAGGGGGCGATGAGTTACTCATCTGGGCGCTACTTAATGATCATGAACCGCTACGGTAAGGTGGTCTACGAGAACGATGCCTACGACAACGCCAATCCTTGGAAAGGCGAAGACAACCGCGGGAATAAATTGGCCGACGGCGTGTACTTCTACATCCTTCGCTTGGATGACAACCCCAACAGTGCGCACCTCGAATTGACGGGTAACGTGACCCTACTTTCGAACTAAGCAAATTCACACTGTACCTTCAAGGCCGCCTCGTGAACGCGAGGCGGCCTTTTTTGTTGAGAGAATCGTATGGAACGCTTGGACCGCATCAAACAGCTGCTGAGAACCCTGCCTGAAAAGCCTGGGGTCTACAAGCATTTGGACAAAGACGGCGGGATTCTCTACATCGGCAAGGCCAAAAACCTCAAAAAACGGGTCAGTAGCTACTTCAGCAAAACCCATGACGAAGCGCGCTTGCGCATGCTGGTTCGACGCGTAGTGTCCATTGACGTCATTGTCACGGAGACGGAATACGACGCGCTTCTGCTCGAAAACACCCTCATTAAGCAGCATCAGCCTTGGTACAACATCAACCTGAAGGACGGAAAGACCTATCCCTGGATTTGCATCAAGAAGGAGCGTTTCCCGCGGGTCTTTAGTACGCGTCAGCGCATTGAGGATGGCAGCGAGTACTTCGGCCCCTATCCCTCAGGGCGGATGCTGGGGACCTTGTTGGATTTGATTCGACAACTCTATCCATTGCGAACGTGTGCCTTGAATCTCTCGGAATCGGCCGTCGATGCCGGGAAGTATCGGGTGTGCTTGGAATACCAAATGCACAACTGCCTAGGACCCTGTGAAGCACGCCAAACGGAAGCTGCCTACATGGAGGACATCGCATCCGTGCGGAAGCTCCTAAAGGGCGAGTGGTCCGCCATCAAGCAACGGTTGCACGGCCAAATGATGATGCATGCGGCCAAACAAGAGTTTGAACTAGCCCAGGCCTGCAAGGAGAAGTTGGACCACTTGGAAAAGTACCAAGCCAAAAGCACCGTGCTCAATCCTGCCGTGGGCGAAGTTGATGTGTACTCGGTGATCGACGATGTCGAGTACGGGTATGTCAACTTCCTGATGGTTCGAGAGGGGGCGGTACTTCAATCGTATACCTTGGAGTTGAAGAAGAAAATGGAGGAGACGCCGGCCGAAATGCTCGAGTTGGCCATCCCAGAAATTCGCTTGCGTTTTGGGTCCGACGCAAAAATGCTCCTCCTTTCCCACGACGTCGAATTGGATTTGGCCGGGGTTCAATTCCAGGTTCCACAGCGCGGCGATAAGGCCGCGGTCGTTGCCCTATCCCAACGCAATGCCCGAGCCCAGCGTTTGGAACGCCTGAAGAACATGCAAATTGTTGATCCGGATCGCCATGTCAATCGGATTTTGGCACAAATGAAGCAGGACCTTCGCCTGTCGGAAGAACCCCAGCACATAGAGTGCTTTGACAACTCGAACATTCAGGGCACGCATCCGGTGAGTGCCTGTGTCGTGTTTAAAAATGCGAAGCCCGCCAAAAAGGAATACCGCCATTTCAATGTGAAAACCGTGCAAGGGCCCGACGACTTTGCTACGATGGAAGAGGTGGTGTACCGGCGCTACAAACGCATGATGGACGAAGGCCAATCGCTACCCCAGCTCATCTTGATTGATGGGGGAAAAGGGCAACTGAGTGCGGCGGTGGAGGCACTGAATAAACTAGGCTTACGGGGCAAAATCGCCATTCTTGGTATCGCCAAACGCTTGGAGGAACTCTACTTCCCAGGGGATTCCGTGCCTTTGTACCTAGATAAGCGTTCCGAAACGCTTAAAGTCTTACAACAGGCGCGAAACGAGGCACACCGCTTTGGCATCACGTTCCACCGAAACAAGCGAAGCAAGGCGAGTATTGGCTCGGCACTCGAGGCCATCCCGGGTGTAGGTCCGGCTACGATCGAAGTATTATTGAAGACCTTTAAGTCGGCAGCAGGAGTCAAAAGGGCGAGTGCCGAAGCGCTGGAAAATGCAGTGGGGCCTGCAAAGGCCAAAAAGGTCATGGCCTGGGTGGCGGAGACTTCCGCGAAGCCGACCACCTAGTCCTTCGGGGGATAGGTCACGCGAATGCCATCCAAGGGTTTTCGGGAAATATTCGGAACAGTGGCGTCCAAGGCGGCGTAGCCGACCGGCAAGAGTAGATAGGGTTTTTCGTGGCTCGGACGGTTCAACAAATCCTGCAGAAAATTCATCGGACTGGGGGTATGCGTCAAAGTGGCAAGACCCGCTTCGTGTATGGCGGCAATGAGCATTCCACAAGCAATCCCAACGGATTCGGACACGTAGTAGTTTTTCCGGACCTCTCCGTCGGGGCGGACGTCCTGGACATGCTTAAAGACGACAATAAGCCAGGGGGCCGTTTCCAAAAAGGGCTTTTCCCAATCCGTCCCAATGGGGGCCAAATCCTCCAGCCAGCTGTCAGGAGCACGACCCGCGTAGAACGCCTTTTCTTCCTCTTCCGCAGCTTCACGAATTCGCCGTTTTAGCCCGGGATCTGATACGGCACAAAAGGTCCAAGGTTGTTTATTTGCCCCTGACGGAGCGGTTCCTGCCGTAGCAATGAGGGCGTCAATCACCTCGGAGGAGATCGGAGTGTCCCGAAAAAATCGCACTGATCGGCGGGCTTCCCAGCGCGCCCAGGTTTCCTTTGCCCGCGCGGCCACCTCTTCCGGAGAGCGCTCCTCCATGCGGAAAGGAATGTGCCCGACTGCCATCGGATTACAGGCCCTTTAGTTGGCCATCCTCCAGGGGAAGGATGCGGCGTGCGCGGTCAATCACGCGTTGGTCGTGGGTGGAAAAAATAAAGGTGGTTTTTTCCTTTTCGTTTAAGGCCGCCATGATGTCTAGAAGGGTTTCCGTGGACTTGGAATCCAAGTTTGCCGTGGGCTCGTCAGCGAGGACGAAGCGGGGACGGCTTGCCAGGGCGCGGGCAACGGCTACCCGTTGCTGCTGGCCTCCCGACAATTGGTTGGGGCGGTTGTGGGCGCGGTCCGCCAATCCAACGGCTTCGAGGAGCTCCATGGCTCGGGCATCGCGCTCCTTTTTACTGACCCCTTGAAGCTCCAAAATAAATCCGGTGTTTTCGAGGGCCGTCAGGACGGGAATGAGGTTGTAGGCCTGAAATACAAAGCCGATATGTTGGAGGCGAAAGTCAATGAGATCCCGGTCTTTGAGATCCACGATGTTGACCCCGTCGATGCGAATGTGGCCCTGATTGGGACGGTCCAAGCCCCCAATGGCGTTAAGCAGGGTCGTCTTGCCGCATCCAGACGGGCCCACGATGGCCGTGAATTCCCCTTCCTCGAAGGAGGTGCTTACGCCATGTATGGCGGTCACTGTACCGGCTTGCGATTCGTATACTTTGACGACGTTTTGAAGTTCAATGAGGGCCATAGGGTCAAAAATTAAAGCACACGCATGCTTTCGATCGGGTTTAATTTAAGGGCTTTCCGCGCCGGATATAGGGCAGAAAGAAAAGCGAGAATAAAAACGAGTGCGGCAATGGGCAAGTAGAACTCGGGCACGGTGATCGGGTAGATGGTGGATTCCATTCCAAATTCGGCCAAGCCTTTCTCGACCCCTTTGAGTGTGATGCCTGTGCGCGATGTGACGGCCAAGGTGCCATGGCCCAGGGCCAAACCGATTGGCAAGCCGGCAAAACTCAGAAGGAGGGTTTCGGTCACGATGAGGAAGAAAAGACGGCGCTTGTTCA
>DFSS01000037.1:0-8518 GCA_002381225.1 Flavobacteriales bacterium UBA3431
GGGCTCTAGCTTACACTTAGACCGCTCCAGAAATGGGGCGGTCTTTTTTTTGGCCCGACCCTTGGTATCTTTAACCCATTAGGCTCAACCTCCCTTGTATGCAACGTTTCTTTCTTTCCATGGCCGCGGTGTCGGCTTTGTTTTCTGGCTGTAACATGCCCACTAAACCTTCTACGGAGATGACCGAGCCCTATCCGGAATCGCGGTATGATTCGAGCGATGTAAAAACCTATTTTGGGGAGGCTGTGGCGGATCCCTATGGCTGGCTGGAAGACGACCGAAGCGAGGAGACCGGTCAATGGGTCGCAGCGCAAAATGCGGTAACGCAAGACTATTTGGGCCGCATTCCTTACCGCCAGGCTTTGCGAGATCGACTAACGGCGCTCTGGAATTATGAAAAAATTGGAGCTCCTTTTGTGGAAGGGGCCTACACCTATGAGTACTACAACGACGGCTTGCAGAGCCAATATGTGCTACGACGGTATGAGACGCTGAAATACGATTTTCATGCGAAGCCGGAAGTTTTCCTGGATCCCAACACCTTTAGCGAGGATGGCACTACCTCTTTAGGCGGCCTGACTTTTAGCCCCGATGGCAGCTTGGTGGCCTACCAGATTAGCGAAGGCGGCAGCGATTGGCGCAAAGTCATCGTCATGGACGCAGTGAGTAAGGTGATTTTAGAGGACACGCTGGTGGACGTGAAGTTTAGTGGCTTGTCCTGGCGCGGAAATGAAGGCTTCTACTACAGTAGTTACGATAAGCCAAAGGGCGCTTCGGAACTGTCCGCGATGACCAATCAGCACAAGCTCTACTTCCACGCTTTGGGCACGGCTCAAAAGGAGGATAAGCTCATTTTTGGAGGCAGCGAGACGCCACGGCGCTATGTGGGCGGCAGTGTCACGGAGGACGGCCGCTATTTAGTCGTCACCGCAGCAGTATCGACCACGGGCAATGAACTCTACCTGCAAGATTTGGAAAAAGGAGACAAGGGTTCGCTTACGCTCGTGGCGGAAGGTTTTGACAAGGAATACGGGGTGGTGACATCGGAAAACGGCCAGATTTTCATTCAAACCAACGACGGGGCGCCCAACAACCGCATCATGGTCGCTCAAGGGATCCAGCACAAGTCTGAGTGGAAAGAGCTCATCCCAGAGGGAGAATTCCCCATGAGCGTTGGCAGTGGCGCTGGACGACTCTATGTGAGCACCATGGAGCATGCCGTTAGCAAGATGGACGAGTACGCCTATGACGGAAGACATATTCAGACTATTGAGTTGCCAGGCGTTGGATCGGTGGGCGGGTTCGGTGGCAAACGCTTGGCCGAGCAGCTTTATTTCACCTTTACCAATGCGATTACGCCAAGTGCTATCTACACCTATGTTCCCGGGGAGGAAATGGAAGCGGGCGTGATCGAATTATTTCGAGCGAGCGCGATCGACTTTGACCCTAGCCAGTACGAAAGTGAGCAAGTTTTTTACACATCCACGGATGGCACCAAAATTCCTATGACGATTAGTTATAAGAAGGGCCTCCAGAAAAATGGGAAGAACCCGACTATTTTGTACGGTTATGGCGGCTTCAACATTAGCCTGACCCCTTCGTTTAGCACGTCTTACACCGTGTGGATGGAGCAGGGTGGCATCTTGGCCATTCCCAACATTCGGGGGGGTGGCGAGTATGGAGAAGCCTGGCATGTGGCCGGTACCCAAATGCAGAAAAAGAATGTCTTTGAAGATTTTGAATCGGCCGCGCAGTATCTCATTGACGAAGGCTATACCTCTTCGCCTTATCTCGCCTTGAGCGGGGGCTCCAATGGGGGGCTTTTGGTGGGGGCCGTGATGACCCGAAAGCCAGACCTTGCAGCCGTGGCATTCCCCGCGGTGGGGGTGATGGACATGCTCCGTTACCACACCTTTACGGCAGGAGCGGGTTGGGCCTACGATTATGGAACGGCAGAGGACAGTCCTGAGATGTTTGCCTACCTGATGAGCTACAGCCCCGTGCACAACGTGGTGGAAGGCACCTGCTACCCGGCGACGATGGTGACGACGGCGGACCACGACGACCGTGTCGTTCCCGCGCACAGCTTCAAGTTTGCCGCGGAGCTCCAAGCCAAGCAAGGCTGCGGCACCCCCACCCTGATACGCATTGAGACCAATGCAGGCCACGGCGCGGGCAAGCCCACGGCCATGGTCATCGAAGAGGCTATTGACAAATTTGCTTTCGCCCTCTGGAACATGGGCTTTGCCAAACTCCCCAACCCATGAACATTCAAAACTATGTACTCGGTCAATGGGTAAGTGGGCAAGAGTCCGAGTATGAAGCGCGGCACGCCATTACTGGGGCTTCCTTGGGCCACGTCTCAAGCCTAGGCTTAAACTACGACGACATCCTGGCCTATGGGCGCGAAAAGGGGGGCGTCGCCTTGCGGGCCATGACCTTTCCACAGCGTGGCCTCATGCTGAAGGCCTTGGCCCTTTACCTCCAGGAGCGAAAAGAAGCGTACTACTCGGTTTCGGCCGCCACAGGTGCGACACGTGTGGACAGCTGGATTGATATTGAAGGGGGCATCGGAAACCTCTTCGCCAATGCCTCCTTGCGGCGTGAGTTTGCAGATCAGCCGTTTCATATAGATGGGGCGCCGGTGAAACTTTCCGCCCAGGGCACGTTCTTAGGGCAGCACATTATGGTGCCCAAACGGGGAGTGGCCGTACACATCAATGCTTTTAACTTCCCGGTCTGGGGCATGTTGGAGAAAATTGCGGTCAACCTTTTAGCGGGCGTGCCTGCGGTGGTTAAACCCTCCGAATTCACGTCCTTCCTGACCGAAGTTGTGGTCAAAGACATCGTTTCTAGTGGCATTCTGCCTGAAGGGGCGCTGCAATTGGTGAGCGGAAAAGGCCATGGAATTTTGGACGCCGTCCAGCGCGGTGATACCGTTACGTTTACGGGGTCGGCAGCCACGGGCATGCGCCTGAAGTCACAGCCACATTATCTAGAGCGAGGCGTTTCCTTCAACTTAGAGGCGGATTCGCTGAACGCCATGGTGCTCGGAGAAGACGCTGCGCCGGGCACGCCCGAGTTTGACATCTTCATAAAAGAGGCCACCAAGGAAATCACCATTAAAGCGGGCCAAAAATGTACCGCCGTGCGACGGGTGGTGGTGCCGGCTGACCACCTGGACGCGGTCCAGGCGGCGCTGGCGGGTCGTCTGGCTACCACGGTCTTCGGGGATCCCTCGCTGGACGGTGTTCGCATGGGCTCGTTGGCCACGCAACTGCAAGTAGAGCGTGTACGCTCCTCGGTAGAAGCGCTAGCTGCGGAAAATGAAATCGTTTTTGGCCGTCGTGATGGACAGGGCGAAGCCAAAGCATCCAACCCTCTTGCCGGGGCCTTTTTTGCCCCGGTGCTCTTCCGCAATGAGCGACCCATGCAAAACCTCAGCTGCCATAACATTGAGGCCTTTGGTCCTGTCAGCACGATTATGCCTTATCGCTCCCTGGAGGAAGCCGCGGAGATTGTGGCCTTGGGTCGCGGTTCTTTGGTCACGAGTTTTGTCTCGGCGGACCGGGACGCTGCACGCCAATTTGCCCTGGAGGCCGCCTACAGCAATGGTCGAATCCACCTCTTGGATGCCTCTAGCGCCAAAGAATCTACAGGCCATGGCTCCCCCATGCCCCTCTTGACCCATGGCGGACCTGGACGCGCCGGCGACGGCGAAGAAATGGGCGGCATGCGCGGCGTGATGCACTACTTGCAACGCGTCGCACTTCAAGGCCACCCCAATACGCTTACGGCCGTCACCGGGCGCTTCACGCCGGGATCAGACCGCCCAGAGGCTGAGCCCCACTTATTTCGCCAGCATTTTGAAGACTTGCGCATTGGCGACACGGTCACCACCGCCAAACACTTGGTGACGCTTCAAGACATCGAAGATTTTGCGGAACTGAGCGGCGACAAGTTCTATGCACACATGGATGAAAACAGTTTGGAGGGCACCATCTTCACTGGACGGGTGGCCCATGGCTACTTTATCCTTAGCCGCGCTGCAGGCCTCTTTGTAGACCCGCCCAAAGGCCCCGTTTTGCTGAACTACGGCTTAGAATCCTGCCGCTTTACCAAACCCGTCTATCCGGGCACGGAAATCGGGGTTCAATTGACGGTTCAGGAGAAAATAGACCAAGAAAAGCGTAGCCCGGAGGACATCGCCAAGGGCATTGTGAAGTACTATGTTGAAGTGACCGACGACACCCACGAAGTCGTTGCGGTGGCCACCATCCTGACCATGGTCAAAAAGCGCAATCAGGCATGAGTTTTATTCAAGACCGTCTCCCTTTAACCGCCGGCAACTACGCCGTGCTCTTCTTATCTGAGCGCCCTACGGACCCTGAGGGCTACGCGGACATGGACCAACGCACCATGGCGGCCGTGGAGGCGATGGAAGGCTACTTGGGCTATGAGCTTGTGCGCAACGGCCAAGACGCCATCTTTATTTCCTACTGGAAGGACAAGGCGGCGGTCGACGCGTGGCGGACCGACGCATTACACCGCGAGGCCAAAGTGCAGGGCCGCGCCCATTGGTACCACGCTTACCGAAGCGTAGTATGCCCTATTGAAGAAACCAGTCATTTTAGACGATGAGTACTGATTATACCCTGGAAGGAGGCGTGCAGGTGACACGTTCCCACGGCATTGCCCACATTGAGTTCCATCATCCGCAGAGCAACTCGCTTCCGAGCCGCGTGTTGGCCGCCTTAGCGCAGGCCATTGCGGACGAGGGCACGCATCCCGACAGCCGCGTGGTTATTTTGCGCAGTGCTGGCGACCGCGTGTTCTGCGGGGGCGCGAGCTTTGACGAGCTCGCCACGATCCGAACCGAAGAAGAAGGCTTGCACTTTTTTGGCGGCTTTGCCTCGGTTATCAATGCGCTGCGCACATGCCCTAAATTGACGATAGGCCGCGTTCAAGGGAAGGCCGTAGGGGGTGGCGTAGGATTGGCCAGCGCCGTGGATTACTGCCTCGCCACACAGTATGCGGCGGTCAAACTTAGCGAGCTCGCCGTGGGCATTGGTCCTTTTGTCGTGGGTCCCGCGGTAGCGCGCAAAATGGGCCTGAGCGCGATGAGTCAGTTGGCGATCGATGCGACCCAATTCAAATCCGCTGAATGGGCCCAACAACAGGGTCTCTACGCGGAAGTCTATCCCGATGCCGTCGCCCTAGATGCCGGCCTCGAGCGCTTGGCCAGCACGCTCACGCAGCAGAGCGCCGCAGCGCAAAGGGCATTGAAGAAAGTCCTTTGGGAGGGCACGGAAAACTGGGATCAGCTCCTCGCGGAACGCGCAGCTATTTCAGGCGCCCTCGTACGCACCCCCGAAAGCCAAGCCGCCATCCAGGCCATTCACCAATCCTTATCTGCCAAAAAGGGATGATTCGACGCGGGGCCCTCTTAGGTCTGGTATGTTGGGCGGTGTCGGCATCGCTTCAAGCCAGCACGCCCGAACCCTCTAGCCAAAGCGCGAAGCGCGAGCCCTCTAGCTCTCCAGCTCTCCAGCCCTCCAGCCCCCAACCCCCCAAGCCGCTCTGGCGTTTGCCTTCTGAGGCCATCACGGTAGGGCCCTGGACTTTTTCTGGACTCTATGGGGCCACGTTTAACCAAACCTTTTTACGGCAGTGGAATGCAGGGGGGCAGAATTCCTTGAATACAGGATTTATCCTGCGCCAATCTGCCGACTATGCGCGAGACAAGTGGTCCGCAACCCACCTTTTGGATGCGGCATATGGCCTGAACTTTCAAGAGGGCATCGTTCGAAAAATTGACGACAAACTCGAATACAATCTCCGGGTGGATCACCTGATTTCCGGACAACCCATGTGGAAGCTTTCTGGATTCGGGAGCCTTAAATCTCAGTGGTACAAGGGGTTTGCCAAACCCGGCGATCCGGATACGGCCTATGTGTCGCGCTTTTTGGCACCTGGATATGCATTGGCTGGGATTGGACTGACCCACAAGGACGCCTTTTTGGAATTCTATTTCTCGCCTGTCACCGCCAAATACACGGTGGTCCTCGACCCCCGCCTCCAAGCGCAGGGTCTTTTTGGTCTCAGTCCCGGACAGGCACTTCGGCAAGAAATGGGAGCCTATATGAACATGCGATTCAAACGCAATTTCCCCAATAAGCTTGCGGTGGATCTGCGGACCAACCTCTTTGGTAACTACCTCGCCAGTCCTTTTTCCATCGATGTGGATGCGGATATTCTTTTGGTGTATAAGGCCACGAATCATTTGAGTATTACGCTCCGAACCCAAGGTATCTTTGACCGCGACATCGCCGTTCGAGATAGCAATGGGGACGGAAAGGTGGACGCACCGGGCATACAGCTCAAACAATTGTCTGGGGTCGGTTTGACCTATAACTTCGGCAGCATCAAATGAGTAAAAACATTCATCCGTCTTTATTGCAGGCGTATCGCCTCATGGCCACGTCCGTAGCCATGACGGAACTTTTTGAGGCCCAGCGGGAAATTACCCAGACCTATGTCCACGCCACCTCGCGCGGGCACGAGGCCATACAGCTCGCCTGCAGCCTGCAGTTGAAGCCGGTCGACTTTCTCTATCCCTATTACCGCGACGACGCCATGCTTTTGGGCATTGGTATGCAGCCCTACGATTTGATGCTCCAGCTGTTGGCCAAGCGCGACGATCCGTTTTCAGGGGGGCGAACGTACTACAGCCATCCCTCCTTGCGCGACGACGACAAGCCCAAAATTCCGCACCAATCCTCTGCCACCGGGATGCAAGCCATCCCTGCGTCCGGGGCAGCCTTGGGTATTCAATACAGAGAGAAACATCACCTAACGGAAGAGTGGGGTGATGAAAAGCCCATTGTCGTGTGCTCCATTGGCGATGCGGCCATGACGGAAGGCGAAATTTCCGAGGCCCTTCACATGGCGGCCCTCAAGCAAACACCCTTATTGATGCTTGTCCAGGACAACGGGTGGGACATTTCGGCCACCGCGGCAGAAACCCGCTCCAGTACGGCGGCCGATTATGCGAAAGGATTCAAAGGCTTGAATGTGGTCCAAGTGGACGGCAGCGATTTTTCGGCCTGCTACCATGCCATGCGCGAAGTCCTCAAGAACATGCGCAAAACGCGACAGCCCTATTTGGTGCACGCGAAGGTTCCCTTGCTGAATCACCACACCTCAGGTGTTCGCATGGAGTGGTACCGCGACGACTTGGAAGAACACGCCACCCGAGACCCCTTTCCGAAGTTGCGTGCCTTCCTTCTTGAACAGGGCGTCAAGTCCGCAGAGCTCGACCAGATTGAGGAAGAGACAAAGGCCTTGGTACAATCGGATTTTGAGCGTGCACTTGCGGCGGAGGACCCTCGTCCCGAAGACCTCTTCACGTACCGCTACGCCGAAACCCCGATCACGGAGGAGCGCGGTGAACGGGAGCCCAAAGACCGTGAAAAAACAGTGATGGTGGACAGTGCCCTGTTTGCCATTCGTGAAATTCTCGCGGCCCATCCCGAGGCGCTGCTCTACGGCCAAGACGTAGGCCGTCGTTTGGGTGGCGTCTTCCGCGAAGCCGCCACATTGGCCCAGCAGTTTGGCGATGACCGCGTCTTCAATACCCCCATCCAAGAGGCCTTCATCATCGGCAGCACCGTAGGGATGTCCGCCGTGGGCTTGAAGCCCTTTGTGGAAGTGCAGTTTGCGGACTACATCTGGCCCGGCCTAAATCAGCTGTTTACAGAGCTCTCACGCTCGTTTTACCTTACCAATGGCAAATGGCCCGCGAGCGCGGTCATTCGCGTTCCTATCGGCGCCTATGGCTCGGGAGGCCCCTACCATAGCTCCAGCGTGGAGTCCGTGTTGACGAACATTCGGGGCATCAAGGTGGCGTATCCCTCCACCGGAGCCGATTTGAAAGGATTGATGAAGGCCGCTTTTGCCGACCCGAATCCCGTTGTCCTCCTGGAACACAAGGGCCTCTATTGGTCCAAAATTCCCGGTACCGAAGGCGCCAAAACCATCGAGCCAGACGCAGAGTACGTTATCCCCTTTGGCAAAGCGCGCATCGCACAAGCCGCGGTACCTTCCTCGGATTCCTCCAGCCTCTGCGTGATCACGTACGGCCGCGGGGTCTATTGGGCGGCCGAAGCCGCCAAACCTTTAGCGGACCGCGTCGAAATCATCGACCTCCGAACCCTTCTTCCATGGGACGAAACTCTCGTGATGGAGCGGGTCAAAGCGCACCACCGTGCCCTCGTCCTCACTGAAGAGCCCGCCACGAACACGTTTGCGCAGGCGGTAGCCGGTAAAATTCAGTCCGAATGTTTCCGATCTCTCGATGCTCCGGTCCGAGTCATGGGCTCCGAGGACACCCCGGCCATCCCCCTCAATAAAATGTTGGAAGCCACGCTGCTGCCGAACGCCGACAAAGTCCGCGCGGCGATGGAAGAAGTACTAAACTTTTAGCTGGAGGGCTGGAGGGCTTGAGAGCTAGAGGGCT
>DFSS01000037.1:8761-17729 GCA_002381225.1 Flavobacteriales bacterium UBA3431
TAGAGGGCTGGAGCACTAGAAAGCTCGCGCTTTGCGCTGTGGCGTCGTCGTTTAAACGTTTAATCTCTTTTACCCTCAAATTGTGGTGTGGAACTTCGCTGCGCGCAGGAGCTTTCCTTTGATTTGCTGATCCCTAGCCTCCTAGCCAAGCACCATCTCCGGGATCTCGCCTTCCACGACTAAACGGCCAGCGGTTTTGGCGACGATTTCTTCGACGGAGACACCAGGAGCCCGCTCGAGAAGGATGAAGCCACGCTCAGGGTCAACGTCGAGGACAGCGAGGTCCGTGACGATTTTTTTGACGCAGCCTACGCCCGTCAGGGGCAGGGTACAGGCGGGAAGGACTTTGGACTCCCCGGCACGGTTCGTGTGCTGCATGGCGACGATGATGTTCTCGGCGCTGGCGACCAGATCCATGGCACCGCCCATGCCTTTGACCATCTTGCCAGGAATTTTCCAGTTGGCAATGTCGCCCGTTTCGGACACTTCCATGGCGCCGAGGACGGTGAGCTGGACTTTTTGGGCTCGAATCATACCAAATGAGGTGGCGCTATCGAAGAAGCTAGCACCAGGTAGGGCTGTGATGGTTTGCTTGCCGGCATTGATGAGGTCGGCGTCTTCGTCGCCTTCAAATGGGAAGGGACCCATGCCGAGGATGCCGTTTTCGGACTGGAATTCGACGTCGATGCCGTCCGGAATGTAGTTGGCGACCAAGGTGGGGATGCCGATGCCCAGGTTGACGTACCAGCCGTCCTGGAGCTCTTGTGCAATGCGTTGTGCGATGCCGTTTTTGTCAAGTGCCATGTCGGATGGGTTTAGGCGCGCGGACGGACCGTGCGTTGTTCAATGCGTTTCTCAAAATGACCTCCCTGGAAGATGCGATGGACAAATATGCCCGGCACGTGAATGCTATTGGGGTCGAGGGTGCCGGCGGGAACCAGTTCTTCCACTTCTGCAATTGTGATTCGGCCGGCCATGGCCATCATGGGGTTGAAATTTCGGGCCGTACCCTTGAAAACGAGGTTGCCCGCTTCGTCGCCCTTCCAGGCCTTGACAAAGGCGAATTGCGCGTCAAAGGCGTGCTCTAAAATGTGTGGCTTGCCGTTGAAGATTCGTACCTCCTTGCCTTCCGCGACTTCGGTGCCATAGCCGGCGGGGGTATAGAAGGCGGGGATGCCAGCTCCTGCGGCGCGGCAACGCTCGGCAAGGGTGCCCTGAGGGATAAGTTCGACTTCGAGCTCGCCCGAAAGCATTTGACGTTCAAATTCGTCGTTTTCGCCCACGTAGGAGCTGATCATTTTGCGCACTTGGCGCGTTTCCAGCAAAAGGCCCAGCCCAAAGCCGTCCACGCCAGCGTTATTAGAAATGCAGGTGAGGCCGGTTACGCCCGAGGCTCGCACGGCCGCTATCGCGTTTTCGGGGATGCCGCATAGGCCGAAGCCGCCAAACATGACGGTCATGCCGTCTTGGAGGCCTTCGATGGCGGCAGTTGCATGGGGGACTACTTTTCGAATCATGAGGAAAGGCTTAATTGTATTCAGACGCTTCTTCGCGGAGTTCGGCGCTTTCGGACAAATAGGTGGCGCAGTCGAGAGGGATGGTGATAGGGCCAGTAGGACGATCAAATGCGTCCCGACGAATGCCCAAGTCTGGATTTGCGTAGACGGATTTCATATAGAGCGCCCAGATCGGCAAGGCCGTGGTAGCCCCCTGTCCATACGTCGTCGAACCAAAGTGTGCGGAGCGGTCTTGGCATCCCGTCCAAACGGCGGTGATAAGGTTTGGCACCATGCCAACAAACCATCCGTCCGAGTTATTTTGGGTCGTTCCCGTCTTACCGGCAATGGGGTTGTCAAAGCCATAGGGGTAGCCTGTAACGTAACTACCATAGCCAGCACCCGTATGGCGGAGGCGCACCCCGGTTCCACTTTGGGTCACACCTTGGAGGAGGTTGACCATCGTGTATGCCACTTCGGGCGAGAACACTTCGCGGGTTTCGGGAGCAAATTCATCCAAAACGACGCCGTTTTTGTCTTCGATGCGAAGGAGGACAATCGGCTCCGTGTAGAGACCCTGATTGCCGAAGGCGGTGTAGGCGCCGGCCAGCTCATAGATGCTCAAATCCACGGTTCCCAGGGCGATGGAGGGCACCTCCGGGATGTCGGAAGTGACGCCCAGGGCCTTTGCCATTTGAATGACAGGACGGGGGCCAATTTGCTTCATCAAGTATGTCGTGACCGTATTCACCGAACCGGCGATGGCCTGCTTCAAGGTGAGTACCCCGCCATATTCATCGTCTGAATTGGAGGGACACCAGGGTTCGGTCAGCCCAAACTGTCCCGCTTCGATACAGGTTTGAATATTGGGAACCTGCATGCAAGGGGAATACTTCTTGTCTGCAATGGCGGCGGCGTAGACAAAGGGTTTGAAGGTCGATCCGACCTGGCGGCGCCCTTGCTTGACTGCGTCATACTTGAAGTGGCGGAAGTCGACACCGCCTACCCATGCTTTAATAAAGCCGGTTTGGGGCTCAACGCTCAAAAGCCCTGCTTGGTAAACGCTCTTGTAGTATTGGATCGAGTCCCAAGGACTGAGCACGGTATCGAGATCGCCGCCCCAGGCAAAGATCTTCATCTCGCGGGGCGTCTTGAACTCCTTCACGATGCGCGCGTCAGACCAGCCTGAATCGCGGTAATGCCGAAAGCGCGGCGTTTGGCGCATTGCGCGGGCAATGATTTTTTGGCCTTCCGCATAAGAATCTCCGCCTTGGAAGTAAAAGGGGCCGGCCTTGCGTTTTGAAATCTGCTGGAAAAAGAGACCCTGCAGATTGGTGAGATGGCGCTCCATGGACTCTTCCGCCATGCGTTGCATCCGGCTGTCAATGGTTGTATAGATCTTTAGGCCGTCCGTGTAAAGGTTGTAGGTGCCGCCGTCGGGTTTGGGGTGCTCCGCAATCCATTCTTTCATGTAGGCACGGATGTATTCGCGGAGGTAGGGAGCCAAACCTTGGTCGTGCCCTTGGCGCTGGAAATCAAGGACAAGAGGCAAAGCGACAAGGCTATCGGCTTCTTCTTCCGTGAGGAAATCATTGCGCTCCATTTGACGCAGAACGGTGTTGCGGCGGGCCAACGCGACATCTTGGCGGTCCGCTTTGGCCGGGTTATATGACCAGGGATTCTTGAACATTCCGACCAACATAGCGGCCTCTTCGATGGTCAATTCCGCGGGCACTTTTCCAAAATAAACATTGGCTGCATTGTGGATCCCCACGCCCTGGTACAAGAAGTCAAATTGGTTGAAGTACATCGCGATGATCTCCTCCTTGGAATAGTTGCTTTCCAACCGAAGGGAGATGACCCACTCTTTGAGTTTTTGGAGAACGCGGGAGAAGATGTTGCTAGAACCCTCGCCGTGGAACATTTGCTTTGCTAGCTGCTGAGTGATGGTAGACCCGCCACCGCCCGAACCCAGGGTGACGACAGCCCGGCCCAAACTCCGAAAATCAATGCCCGCATGGTCTCGGTAGCGCTCGTCCTCCGTAGCAATCAAGGCGTTGACCAAGTGAGGAGGCAATTCGGTGTAGTCGGCATGTACCCGATTTTCCATAAAAAAGGTGCCGATTTGCTTGCCGTCTGCGGAAAGGATTTCGGTCGCCAAAAAGCTTTTAGGGTTGGCAATTTCTTCCGTGGAGGGCAGTTCGCCAAAGAGCCCGGCCCAGGTCAAGAGCAACGCAAGGATTAGCGCGAGTGGGCTGCCCAGGACGAAAATCCAGAAATACTTTACGTAGGAGCGAAAGTCGGTCGACGCCATGTTACTCGGTCTTTTCTTCTTCAATGGTCAAGGCAAAATCCCGGATGCCCCGCAAGGGCTCGTCGCGCATGCCATGTTGGAAGCGGAAACGATAGATGCCCCGTTTTGGGAAGCGCAATCCGGCTTGTTTGTAAGGAAGGTTCAAGGTCTTAAGGGCGCCAATTCCTGTGCCATACCAGGTTCCTTGGGCATCGGCGAGGCGAACCTCCACGGTGTCTTGGTATTCAGACTGCTGGGCCGAACGAATCTCTCGGAAGAGATACAAGTTGCTGTAGGGATAGTCGGACGTGTGGCGAACTTGAAAGTCCACGCGGTAGACGGCCAGCGTATCCTGGATGTCCACATCCACGACAATGGCACTATCGGCGTACCATGTGTCCTCAGAAAAGGACGTGACAGACTGAACTAAGGGGGCCTCTTGGCAGCCGACCAACACCAAAAGGGGGCCTAGCCACCACGCGTTATTGTTTTGCCGGGCCATGGTCTGATCGAGGCGCATTTTGGGGTTTACGGCCGCGGTTTCCGCCACCTTGACCTCTTTGAGAGCGATTCTTGCCGCCGCGTTTGCGGTTTTTGCCTCCGCCTTCTCCTTTTGGGCGATCGAACCGCGTCAGGCTGTCCTCTTCGGGCTGAATCATTTCGGGCTCGGTCGAAATCACGGCGGGTTGAACTTCTTTTTCTTCCAGCGACGCAGGCTCTTCGCCTTTTTGGTTCAGGGCAACCATCTCCGAAAAATCTTCCGCCCGCATGGCGACCCATCGGCCAGGCTCATCTTTATAGGCGAGCCAAACCATGCCTGTGAGGATGTCCATTTTTTGAACTTCCGCCTTGCCTTTTTTGGTTTTCACCCGCTGGGCCTTCGGGAAGGCTTTGAGTGCTTCAGCGTATTGGTCCAATTCATAGTTGAGGCAGCACTTCAGCTTGCCACAGTTGCCGGCTAGTTTGGTCGGATTCAGACTGAGTTGCTGGTAGCGGGCTGCCGAGGTCGAAACGGATCGGTAATCCTTGAGCCATGTGCTGCAGCAGAGTTCTCGACCACAACTGCCAATTCCGCCTAGGCGGCCCGCTTCCTGGCGTGCTCCGACTTGGCGCATTTCGACGCGAAGTCCAAAAGTGCTGGACATTTCGCGAATGAGTGCCCGAAAATCTACGCGCGCATCGGCCGTGTAGTAGAAGGTGGCGCGGGCGCCATCTCCTTGGCACTCCACATCCGAAATCTTCATCTCCAAAGCGTGTTGGGTGGCCATGGTGCGCGCACGAAGCATCAAATCGTTCTCGCGGTCGCGGGCCTCTTTCCAACGGTCCAAATCCCGTTGCGAGGCCTTGCGGTAAATTACCAAAGGATTTTCTTGGGCGGGATCGGCTTGGGCTTTGCGCATTTGGATGCGCACAAGCTCACCGGTCACGGAGATGGTTCCCACATCGTGGCCCCCGTGTGGGGTGCTCACAGTGACCGCTTCCCCGGCATGCAAGGAAAGGGGCTCGGTGAGTTTGTAAAAATCTTTGCGGCCGTGCTTGAAACGAACCTCCACCCAAGGGAACGCCTCCTCCCCAGCCGGGAGGGCCATATTGGAGAGCCAATCGAAGACGTTGTATGCGTTGCAACCCCCTGTTCCACAGGAGCCATTGCTCTTGCATCCATTGGGAACGCCCCCGGTTGAACATGTACTGCAGCCCATAGAGCGAAGATAGCATTTATCTAGGGCCCTTATGGGATGAAAACGAGGCCATTTTCTGGGAAAATGGGCCTTAAAACCGCCCGTGGAGCGTATTTATTTTGGAGAAAGTCGGGCGACATGCCGCGATTCCTTTCGCCAAAATGCATCTTTGTTCTATGAAGCGCTTTTTCCTCATTGTGTTCGCCTTTTTGGCGGTGCTTCCCGATGGGATGGCGCAAGGCATTCCTGTGGGAACATGGCGCGCACACTTTCCGCTTCGGGCTACGCACAGTGTCGCCTTGCTTGCCGAGGACGTGCTGGTGGCCAGCCCGTATGGCCTGTTGTTGTATGACCCCGTCGATAAAGTGACGACCGCCGCGACCGTGGTGGAGGGATTGAGCGATGTGGACTTGACCTGTGCCGAAGCCTCGCCCTCGGGTCAAAGGGCCCTCCTCGGATACAGCGATGGGGGACTGGACATCTGGTCACATCAGGATGTACGCCGAATTGGGGACATTCCTCAAAGCGGCGCCTATCCGGGACAATCGGCGATTCGAGCGGTGGTGTTTGCCAGTGAACAGCGCGCATTTGCGGCCACAGGATTCGGTATCGTTGAATTGAATTTGACCTATGGCGTGGTTCAAGGCACGTACCTCCTTCGGGCAGATGGCGGCACAACCCCTGCGTATGATTTGAGTATTGAAGGTGATAGCCTGTTTGCGGCCACGGCTTCGGGCCTTTGGGCAGTGTCATTGAGCGACCCCTTGTACCTCCCGGCCTCCTGGGTGCCACACCCCCGTTGGAAGGATCAGCCGCTCACTCACCTCGCCGTTCATCAAGGCCGTTTTTTGGTCCAGCCTGAAGGATCCCTGGACGTTTGGTTCGGCCATGCGGGGAACTGGACAATCGTGCCCTTGGATACGGCGAATCAACCTGTTGTGCGCCGCCTACGGGCCCGTCCATCAGGATTTTTGGTCGTGCGTTCTTACGGGGTCACGGAAGTGAACCTCGATGCCAGCGTGGGCCCCACGGTGTCCTCGGGATTTGGCAACAATACCGGCTTCAATCCCTTTGATGCGGCGGTGGATGCCACAGGAACTTTGTACGTGGCCAACTTGGGCCGCGGACTCACCTTCATCGATAACCCGGACTATGCGCAGCACCGCGCTGTCCAAGATCCCCAATCTGCCCAAGCCTATGCGCTGGAGGGAGGGCCTGTGGGCCTGAATGTTTTGACGGGAGCGGTGGACGCCACGTGGACGGCAACCTATACCAACGAAGGCATTCTCCATTTTGACGGCCTCCGTTGGACGGCTATTCAGGAAAGTGCATTGGGGGGCGCCAAAGACATTTTAGACATCCAATTTGACCCGAGTGATGCCACGCATTGGTTTGCGGCGAGCTGGGGCAAGGGGGTGTTGGAATTTTCGGGCGATCAGCTTGTCCAAATTTGGAACCAGAGCAATTCCAGCTTGCAAACGGCGGCGGGTTCAGGCCCTTCGGATGTGCGGACAGGTGGCCTCTGCTGGGGCCAGGACGGGGCCTTGTGGGTCAGCAACGCCCTTTCTGCCCAGCCCCTACACCGATATGATCCTACCACGCAGCAATGGCAGGGCTATTCGGCGGGAAGCTTCAATGGGGAATCGGTCAAAACCCTCCTCCAGGACGAAGACGGCGTCTTTTGGCTGCAGTCCCGTACCGAGGGGTGGATGGCCATTCAGGTTTCGGGATCGAGCACCTCGACGCGGCGATTGACCCGGGGCCCCGGGAGCGGAAACCTCCCAAGCACCTCGGTGCCAGCCGCCGTATTTGACCACGATGGAGAGCTGTGGTTGGGGACGAGCGATGGCTTGATGGTGTGTTTTTCCCCGTACAATGCGTTCAATGGCAAAAGCATAGATGCGCAGTACCTCCTCGTCGCAGAGAATGGCATCAATCAGCGGGTGCTGAATGGACAGAACATCTTGAGTATGGCGCTGGATGGGGCGAATCGAAAGTGGATTGGCACAGCCGATGCGGGGGTCTTTTTACTCTCAGCCGATGGCTTGGAAACCATCCACCATTTCACGGCGGAAAACAGTCCATTGCTGAGCAATCGGGTGCAATCCATCTATGTCGACCCGGAGACCGGTGAGGTCTACTTTGGAACCAACCGAGGCCTTTTGTCCTACCGCGCCACGGCCACGCAATCGGCCGCCTCCTACGCGGGGATCGAAGTCTTCCCCAATCCGCTAAAGCCCGAGGATTTTGGACCCATGTCTGTCCGCGGACTCGTCCCCGAAAGCTATGTGAAAGTCACCAACACCAACGGACGGCTGCTCTATGAAGGGTATGCCACCGGGGGACAATTCACCTGGGACACCTACAGCCTTTCCGGGGAGCGGGCGCCGTCGGGTATCTACTTGTTTTGGATTACGGACCCACTTGGAACCCAGACTGCGGTGGTTCAGGGGGTGATCGTTCGCGGAAACCCATGAGCACTCATAGCGTTCAAGCGCTGATGCTCGGCAAAATCGCCTATGGCGACAAAGCGCATATCCTCAAACTTTGGACCCGCCCCTTTGGCATTCAATCCTACATGGTGCACAGTGTTCGCAGCGGCCGTTCGGGCTGGCGCCCTGCTCTTCTCTTGCCCATGACGGCCCTCGAAGCCGTGGTGACGCACCGCGACAAAGGGCAATTGGAAAAAATCTCCGAGGTTCGGGCCACTCCGCTCTGGAACCACATTCAACGCGACCCAGTGGGGCAAACATTGTGCTTGTTTGCTGCGGAGGTCTTATTGAAAACGCTCAAAGCAGGAGATAGCACCCCGGACTTTTACGATGATGTCGTGGAGATGTTGGCCCGCTGGGATCAGCCCGGGACGTCCTGGGCTATGGCCGCGGTAGAACTCTTGGCATTGGTCGCACACCACTTGGGCTTTGCGTTAGACCCCTCCCATTATGTGGAGGGCTGGGCATTTGATTTGCGTGAAGGACTCTGCGCCCCGGCCCCATTGCTCCATCCCGAGGGGCTCTCCCCGGAGGCAACTGGGGCGCTGATGCGCTGGTTCTCGGATCCGCGTTTGGTCCCGGCAAAGGGCCTCCGCCAAGAACTTCTCGACGGATTACTGACCGGCTTGCGCTGGCACCATTCGAGCATGGGAGAAATCCACAGCTTGGAGATTCTTCGGGGTCTTTCGGCCTGATTGGGCCTTACTGAAGGCGCACGGAGCGCAGCGAGGACTCGAGCTCCATCATCACTTTGCGCTTCTTCATGCTTGGCGCATAGACCAAATAGGTCAAATTCAAGATACGCCCTTGTACTTCGTCGATGTAGGAATACGTGACAAATGGACCGCCCCCAAAACCGCCTTCGGTACGAAATTGACCCCGAGACAAGTAGGCGAAGGTGCCTCCAAGGGATTCATAGGCTTGAACCACGGGAATGCGGGGCTCGATGGCGAGGTGGCTTCCATCTTGGGTGCCTTCAAAGTAGCGGACCAACAGCTCATTTTGGCG